>JAAUPN010000072.1 GCA_012033105.1 Coleofasciculaceae cyanobacterium RL_1_1 | reverse complement strand
CCAAAAAGGGATTAGAGCCCGCTCAAGGCTTCCGGTCACGAATACGACTCAAATTTCTGAAGCTTCCGGCGACGATGGTTACGGCAATCTCAGGCTAGATAACGCGCTGAGGCGAATTTAGTCTAGCACTCCAGATTGGGGAAGAAAGGCCGTATTTCTGAGCTAAATCTTAGTTTTTGTTGAGGGTGATTGATAGTCGTGAGATTACTTAGGTAGTAATGTCTTGGGTCGGCTTGGCGTATATCAAGATGGGGGCAAAACTGGTACGACCCGATCACGCATGAGAAAGGGTAAGCGAGTGTGGTGGTTTCGCCTGCGTAGGGTCTGAGTCTTAGATTGAGATCGTCGAGATATTGGGGAGAGGAGAGCCGGTATTGAGTCGGTATTGAGCCGGTATTGAGCCGGTGTTGAGTTGCGTTGCCCTCACGTTGAGGTTCCTGGGTATCTAGATCTTAAGAACGGCGGGTGTTTGTCTTTGCTGAGGAAGAGGGAGTGACCGTGTCAGGTATCGATCGCTTCAGACCATACAGCCAAATCAAGCTCAACACCGCGATCGACATTCCGCCCAGGCTTACCACTTGAGCCATCCGCAGTGGCCCGATCATCAAACTATCCATCCGTAACCCTTCAATCCAGACGCGCCCGAGGCTATAGGCCGCGAAATACACCAGGAAGATCGTGCCGGGTTTAAGGGCGATCGCGCCTTTGACACCGCGCCAAAATAACCAACCAATCAGAGCCAGCACACCCAAATTCCAGAGAGATTCGTAGAGGAACGTCGGATGGAAATATTCATAGCTGGTGTAACCTGGCGGGCGAGACACGAGGGGAATATACAGCTTCCAGGGCAAATCGGTCGGAGCGCCAAAGGCTTCCGAATTGAAAAAATTGCCCCAACGACCGAGCGCCTGACCAAAGACCAGCGAGGGACGACCACATCTAGTAATCCCCAGACGGACAGCCGATGCTTACGACAAAAGAGAATCGCGGCGATCGTACCGCCGAGGATTGCGCCGTGAATCGCAATACCGCCACGCCAGATTTGCAGTGCTTTGACCCAATCATCGGCGTAGGCTTCCCACTCAAAGGCAACATAGTAGATCCGCGCTCCGACGATCGCACCGATCACCGCCCAAATCGCAAAATCGCCGACATCATCTGAGTTGAGATTGCGATAGCAGGCGAGAAATTGCGAGAGGTTAATGCCGACCAAAACAGCAATCGCGATCAGTAGGCCATACCAACGAATCGCGATCGCACCAAGATCGAGCAAAATAGGGCCCGGAGAAGCGAAATTGGCTAGCAGAGGATCGACGAGCATGGAGAAATGGGGAATAAATCAGTACTTGAGCCGCTCATCAGTATAGGTCAACGGTGAGGGTATGCGTTTGCTCTGACCGCAGCGCTAACGGAGCCTCAGGCGATCGAGACGTTGAGGTAACGTTCGAGAATTGCGGCCAATCGATCGCTATTAATCGGTTTACTAATGTAATCCTGCATCCCCGCCGCTAAACAACGTTCACGATCGCCCACCATCACCAACGCCGTCATTGCCACGATCGGGATATGCATTCGGTACGGATTCAGCTTGAGCTGTCGCGTCACAGTCAACCCATCGAGATCCGGCAAGTTCACATCCATCAAAATCAGGTCGGGTGAATGGCTCGTGAGCCATGCCAGCGCCTCTAACCCCTCGCTGGCATGATAAGTCCGATAACCCCAGTGTTGGATCGCATCTTGGAGAAACGTGGCATTGGACGGATCATCCTCCACAATCAAGATCAGTGCATCGGTGCGATTGGTCGTCTCAGGACTGGGGAGAGTCGGTGGTACTGGCAGCGGTGAGCGATTGGAGATCGGCGTGGATGAGGGCCGCAAGTCCGGCAAAACGATCGTAAAGCGACTGCCCTCACCGAGACGTGACTCACAGGTCACATGACCGCCGTGCAGATGTGCAAATTGGTTGGTGAGCGCCAGCCCAAGCCCCGTGCCTTCATGGTTACGACTCAGGGAGCTATCAATCTGCTGAAAAGGCTGAAACAATAAATCTAAATCCGTTTCCGCGATGCCGATACCCTGATCCCAAACGCTGATCTGAATTTTGCCATCATCCAAGCTCACCTCAAGGCCGACCTGGCTACCTGGATCGGAAAATTTCAGCGCGTTAGACAGCAAATTCAGCAGCATCTGACGCAATCGCAGTTCATCGGCTTCGATCGTATCGAGATTCGGCATAATATCGAGCTGAATTTCGATCTGTTTTTTGCGTGCCTGACTACCCACCAAGCCGATCGTCTCACTACAAATCCCAACCAAAGAGCAGGGCGCAAAATCTAATGCCATTTTGCCCGCCTCAATTTTTGACAGATCCAGAATATCTTTGATCAGCTCTAGTAGATGTAAGCCACTATCCTCGATACCCTGCACATAACTTTGTTGTTTTTCGTTCAGTTCACCAAACAATTCTTGGATCAGCAAGGACGAAAATCCAAGGATAGAGGTCAACGGAGTCCTTAATTCGTGGGACATGCTAGCGAGAAAAGACGACTTATGACGGCTGGCCTGCTCGAGTTCGAGATTTTTGCTCGCAAGCTCCGCTTGAATCGCTTTCTGGGTGGTGATATCCCGACAGGTGATGGACACCATTGTCGGACGACCCCGATCGCTCGGAATGGGGTTCACCGAAACGATCGCTGGAAATTGCTGATCCTCGGTTTGGCGTTGGCAGATCGTTTCGCCACTCCAGCCCGCCACCTCTCCCAACCCTTCGGAATACGTTTCGTCCAGCGCTCGCTCAATCAAATCCTCGATCGACAGTTCCGCCTGGGGTGGATAGAAAATAGAGGCGTGTTGCCCTAAGATCGCTTCCACGTCGTAGCCAAATGTCCGTGCCGTCGCCGAGTTTGCATAGACGATCATGCCATTCAGATCCACGATCATTGCACTGTCATAGGACAACTCGATCGCCTGGAGAAACATCTGAAGTCGCTGCTCCGATCGCTTCCGCTCCGTAATATCCCGCGCAATCCCCAGCCCCCCGATCGGCTGCCCCTTACGAAACAACACCCGACCATTCACCTCCATACACACCGGCTCCCCTTCTAGCGGCTGAATCATAAACTCATAATCCTTCAGCTCACCTGTCTGCAACAGACTGGCAAACGCTGCCGCAGTCGCCTCCTGCGATTCCGGTGCTACAAACGACATATACGGTCTTTGGTACCACTCTCCCTGATAGCATCGCAGCAAATTTTGACCATAACGATTGATAAAGGTCAAACGCCCCTCTAGATCCACGGTGTAGACCATATCGCTGGCCGTTTCGAGATAGGCCTGAAATAACGTTTCTGTATCTTGAAGATCGAAATTGTACAAAGATGATGGGGGGCGTGATGGTGTCGGAAGATAATCCTCATTCATGGTAGAAAATGACGTTAGATCCAATGGAGATGGGGACGGAGAACCTTGGGCGGATAAGGAGTCGTACTCAGAGTTGGAAGACATGGGTATTCGGGATAGGCAAGCAATCCCACAGTTGATATCGGTAGGCTTGTTAAGCAAGCATTGCGCCTAGTCTGTCGATCCTGTCATATCCTTCAGGAGGACTTACAATCAACCCGGAAAGCTTCAGGCTCTGAGATCTCAGGCACGTCAGCTAGAGGTCAGGCCGCAGCTCAGATCCGGGCTAAGGCTGAAACCATAGAGTTTTGTCTCAGTTGCACATCACGTCGATCATTACGAGTTAAATCAGCAAAAAAACATCAAGTTATCGCGCACCTCGTAATATTTTTTGATTCAGATCGACAAACTCTGTCACAACATTTTTTGATTTACGAAGATGTTGTAACTTTAAAGCTTAGAAAATGTAAAATCGCTTAAGCTCAAGACTCTTAACATGACCTGAAGTTCAAGCAGAGTTTTAGGTATTAAATCTGTAGATTTCACAGTGAGAACTGAGGTTTCATTCATTCACAATCAACGTAGCGTCCAAACCGGGAACGTAGCGTCCAAACCGGGTCGTAAGCTGTGAATCTTCTGGCCGTGGTCTGAAAATACCGAAAAAAGTATAAGCATAGCTTGAGAGATTCCGCCCAAATGATTGGGCTGTTATCAATCGATAAACGAAAACGGGGCAGCTTGGATTTCACAAACAATGGGCTGATCCAGCACAAAACGTTATCTCTCGTTAAAAGGAGTTACGGCCTTAACGATCGAAATCAAAGTTTTATTGCATGTTGTATCACCTTGGTTGCAACCTCAAACAATCTCGCTATTCTGAGAAATATAAAAATATTGTTAAAAAGAACACTGATTGAGTCACAATAAGCATCGATAATGTAACTGGTGGTTCAGAGTCTTCTGTGATTCCCCGTTAAACCCAAGTATTCACGATCCTCTTTTCATTGTCGTCAATCACTTAAGTCCTTACACCACATAGATTTTCGCTTATCTCACCTCAGCGCTCCATCCTAAGATCTCAATCAGGAGATTGACATGAAACCTCTTCTACTACGCCAATTTTGGCAGCTTATCGAAGATACTCAAACCAGCAAAATTCTCGGTATGGACGATACAAGTCTCGCGAAGTGGCTGACCCATGAGCTGATTGAACACAATGTTGCCATTGACCGGACGGAAGTTTCCGCGATCGACTCTTACATTCGCCAAAAGACGCCACTGATTCGCGACCTAGCCTACCAGCGGGCTGCGGGCAGCTTTTCCTAGGCCAGCGCTGGGTTTGATTTTGCCAATCGGTGATTGCCGTTTGGCATTTTTTGGTCTTCGGTTGATTCGGGTTCTTTGGGGTGTACGTACAATTCCTTCAGCCATGTAACTCAACCATCTTGTTTATCGACGGGTTGCTTGAATTATGTACGATCTTCCTGTGGCAGACTGTGGACGGAGTGACAATGTAGCACTCGATACCGCTGTTGTGAGGATAAACCGATTGTGGTGGATGGGGTTGAACTGAAGTTAGGTACGTTTTGGGGGCTTGTGGCTGACCCTGGAAGTTTGAATGCGATCGCCTTGCTGTCGCTACTGATCTGGGTGGTGTTGCTGTTCTTTTGGGGGCGGTTTTGGTGTGGAACGGAGCGGTTGCCTGCTCGCGTGCGATCGGCTGGCGTCGATCGCGATCGAGGCTCGATTTTAGATCATCCGTTGCCCATTGAGTGCCCAGAACCCGCAGACCCGAGCATAATTGCGGTTATTCCTGCGCGGAATGAGGCGGCGGTGCTACCGGAGGCACTGCGATCGATCCTCTCTCAGCGCTATCGTGGACGGTTGCGGGTGGTGCTGGTGGACGATGGCAGTACGGACGGTACGGGGGAGCTGGCGCGGAAGCTGGCGGGATCGTTTTCGGATGTCAGGTTAGTTACGATCGACGATCACGATTTGGGCGATCGGGTTCAGCCGACAGCCCCACACGCAAACACTCTAGAATTTGCGGTGATGTCGCCGCCACCGCTGCCGCAAGGCTGGACTGGAAAGCTCTGGGCGCTCGATCGCGGCATTGCGGCAGCGCGATCCCACTGGGGCGATCCGGACTATGTTTGGTTGACCGATGCGGATATCGCTCATCCGCCGGACAATTTGCAGCGACTGGTGGATCATGCCCGTCACGATCGGCGGGAATTGGTCTCGCTGATGGTGCGCCTACGCTGTCAGAGCCTGTGGGAGCGTCTGATGGTTCCCGCCTTTATTTTTTTCTTCCAAAAACTTTATCCATTTCCTTGGGTGAATGACCCCGGTAAGGCGATGGCAGCGGCTGCCGGTGGTTGCATTCTGATCCACACCGCAGCTCTCGATCGGATTGGCGGGATCGGCTGTGTTCGGGAGGCTTTGATTGATGACTGTGCCTTAGCTTCGGCGGTGAAGCATCCCAAACCGGACTCCGTTTCAGCGACGATGAATAGTACTGACGGATTCGCCAAACCGCCCACCGATTCGCCCACCGATTCGCCCACCGATTCGCCCGTCAAACCACAGACTAAACCACAGGCCGATCGCCGCTCCTACCGACGAATCTGGCTCGGACTAAGCCGCAGTACCCACAGCCTGCGCCCCTATGACTCCCTAGCTAGCCTCTGGGACATGGTGGCACGCACGGCCTATACCCAACTCAACTATTCACCGATCCTGCTGGCTGGCACGATCCTTGGCATGATTCTCGTGTATCTCGTGCCGCCGTTCAGCGCGATCGGCGGGCTTGTGTGGCAAATGCCGTCACTCGCGATTATTGGCGGGTTAACGTGGATAGGGATGGTCGTCGCTTATCGTCCTACGCTACGCTCATATGAGCAACCGACGATCCTTGGGGTGTTCCTGCCCGCGATCGCCAGCATCTACCTACTCGCAACGATCAATTCTGCATGGCGACACTGGCGAGGTCGTGGCGGAGCCTGGAAAGGACGAACCTACGCCCAACATCCATAAAGTTCTAGAGCCAGGGTCTTCGCTCCAGGTCGCTCCAGACCGTGCCGATTTCCCCGTCGATGAATCAGATCGACTCCTCGCCACGTTCTCTACCCTTGCTGTACCCTTTTCCTGCCTGAACCTTCAGTTTTGCACCTTAATGTTCATCCTCTTCAAAGGGTCGTGGAAAGTCTTTTTTGTTCGGTTGAGTGTCGTTTCGACGCTGGCGAGCGCGTTTGCGCTCACCTTCGGTGGCTTGTGGGTGGGTGCGCAGTTAACCTTAAACCCCAAGGCGATCCCCTGGTTACAGCCCCATTTACCCGATCTAGATCTCAAACTTGCGGCAGAGAGCTACGTTCCCTTAACGTTCGATCGCATCCGCCGCGATCTCGAAGCCGAAGGGTACATCGCCGGTGAGACGATCGACCTCATCGCGCAGAATGAACCCGTCGATCCAAGCAACCCCCCCGCTTTTTTGTTGCCCGTTCTCCAGCGTCAACCCCAACTGCGTGGGCGAGTCTTGCAACGCGATCGTCATGCTGCGGCTCTATCAGCCCGACGCTGCTGCCGAGCAAATTGGCAAGGTGCTCTACCATCTCCAGCGAGAACTGACCCTCGAAGGCCCGCCCGAATCCCTCGTGATCGCGCCCCTAGTCGAAGGCAATCCACGCCTAGCCGCCTCCAACCGTCCGCTACCTCTGACATCACTTCAGCGCTTTCGTGGCCTCACACCACGATCGGGGCTGTGGTTCAATCTCGTGGGTGAGTACACATTTGGCGATGCCACGGTGCGTTATGGCCAAGTGTTGCACTTCAATCCCGCCCGTCTCTATCTCGGATTATCGGAACAGTGGAGCAGCCCCAGTGGCAAACTTCCAGAATGGCAGCCGTTTACCGGTGGTGGTGATCCCGAACTCGTGGTCGATCGCACCGTGGGTCTCGAACCCAACTACGAAATCTATCGCATTACCTCTCGCCACTTTCTCCTCGATCCGACCCACCTTGAACCGCTTTCTCTCGTCGAACCCGCCCTCGAACTGACCGCCTATCGAGAAGCCTTACTGTTAGCCCGGAGTGGTCTCTGGTCAGCAGCATACGCGCGTCTTGAACCCTTGGCTCGGCAGCGACAACAGGCTGGACAGTCCTGGCCTGAGGATGCCCAAGCACAGCTCGATACGATCGCCCTGCACGCTCGCCAGATGAAAGCTCAAGCGGATACCAATTGGGCGAGTCCCGGTCAAGCAACGATCGTCGCACTGCTGGATGGGCGCTGGTCACAAGCCCTCCAACAGGTCGAAGCGATTAACAGTTGGCCGGAGGATATTTTTCCGGCGATTACTGGTAATCCGGTACGGTTGTGGCGACGGGTGGAAACCTCGTTACGCTTTTTGCCGGAGGAAAAGTCGCGCGGATTTGGGCTGCGATTATCATGGCGGCTCGCTACGATCGCGATCGTGCCAATCAGTGGGTTACCGAAAACAGTGACATGATTAGCGCAACAGAACGAGCCGTGATCGATCGCCTACTTGGACAGCTCGATGTGCCCACAGCGAGTCCCGTGAGCTTGAATAATCCGAGCAACAATACGGCAGCCAGTATCGCCGATGAGGAATAGACTCAGCCGAAACCGACCATTACTGGCACATTGCAAAAATTTAGAGAATTGCAAGAATTTAGAGAATTGCGAGGAGTATCTTAGCCTATTCCGGTAAGCCAAGTGTGAGCGTTGTACCTGTTTGATTCGAGGATACGGTTAAGGTTCCGTTGTGCTTCTCAACAATAATTTGATGACAAATTGAAAGACCCATTCCTGTACCTGATCCGATCGGTTTGGTGGTAAAAAATGGGTCAAAAATTTGCGCTTGCACTGCTTTTGGAATGCCACAGCCCGTATCGTGAATTGATATATAAATCCAGTCACCCGCCTGGAGCGACTGACTTTTAGAGTGATCATGGCGAATGGTACCTTGTGAATCGCTAACCCATCCCTCAATCGTAATCGTATGAGGTGGAGCCGTACCCTCGATCGCGTCGATCGCGTTCGCAATGAGATTCATAAATACCTGATTAAGCTGACCCGGATAACAGATAATCTGTGGAAGATCGCAGTAATTCCGACGAATCTGAATTTCCGATCGCGTATCCGTTGAATTTAATCGGTGCTGCAAAATGAGCAGCGTATTATCAATTCCTTCAGAGAGATCAACCCGCTTGCGATCGCTTTCATCCAGACGTGAAAAATTTCGCAGTGAATTCACAATTTCTCGAATGCGCTCCGTTCCCATTTTCATTGACTGGAGCAGTGCGGGAAAATCTGATTGAATAAACGGTAGATCTAAATCCAACACATCCGGTACATCGTGACTCTCAGGATACGTTTCCCGGTAATACTCGATCGCCAATAATAATGACTCAGCATGTTCCCGCGCAAAACTGAGATTGCCATGAATAAAACCCACAGGATTGTTAATTTCATGAGCAACACCCGCCACAAGCTGCCCCAAACTTGACATTTTCTCGCTGTGTACAAGCTGTACTTGAGTTTTCTGAAGTTGGCTCAATGCGGTCTCTAGATCCGTTGTGCGTTGGGCAAGCTGACGGGTTGCTTCATATTGTGCGGTTATGTCTTGGATCAGGGAAACAATCCCCAGGGTTTGATCATCGGCATCAATTAACGGAGCATTATGCCAATTACATAGTAAATATTTCCCCTCACGTGTGATATTTTCCACACAGCTATGGCCGCTACTTTGTTCATTTTCCCGCAACGAAAGAAGATCCTCTAACACTAATTGCAATTGGGTTGGAATCACCAAATCTACGAGTACCTGGCCGATTGCTTCGTCCGCCGTATACCCAAACATAATCTCAGCGGCTGGATTCCAAGCCACAATTTTGCCATCGAGATTCCACTCCATGATCGCAAGGGGAGACTGCTCAACTAGTAACGAAAGTCGCTGCTGCGATTTTTGAATGATTCGAGTGATCCGCTTCCGTTCTTCGATTTCGATTTCGAGCGCTTGGGTTCGATCTCGAACACGAATTTCTAGCTCTTCATTGGTACGATAGATCTCTCGGAACTTTGACTGAAGAACTTGCGAAACAAGCTTAAAATTAGAGGATAGTTGATCAATTTCTTCAAGTCCAAATGTAGGCCAAATAATCGTATCGTCTCCGGTTAGTTTTTGAGGCAAATTCGTTGTTTGTTCACCCAATTGACGTAAGGGTGCAGCAAAACGATCTCCCAAAACATCTGCCATTAAAATAGCGACTAGCATGACGAAGAAAATCACACCTAGGTGTCGAATGTAGAGCCATTCCAAGCGTTCTATTCTGGGCGCGATCGATAGCGCAACCTCAATTCGCCAGGGTATTTCTAGAGTAGGATTCCGCGTAATTCGATAGAAAGAATGCCGCCAAGTATCTAGCTCATAGGTCGTAACACGCTTTGGAATATAGTGTCGGATTGGTAAAAAACCGGTGTAATTGCTGGAGTTCGTTTTATTAGATGCCTCACTCGTCTCCCCATCTCGGTTAATCGATCGACCAGTAGCAGGCTCACCCCCTGTTAAGGCGCGACTAAAATTCAATAGGTGACGATCATAGATGGGTCTGAGTTGATACCAACCCGGAAAATTTGCACCCTTGTCAATGGCAATTCTTCCATCCTCAGAAACCAACGAAATATACAGTGGAAACCCAAAATTTTGGTGTTCCAGACTGACCTTAAGTTGTGTTGCATTTTGCCCTCCCCAAGTTTCCCATTGTTTGATTAGTTCAACAATATTATGTGTTATGGCAACTAATTGATTACGCTCTATAATATCTATCTCATTACGAAAGAGATGACTATCAATACTCGTAATCATTAAAATTGGAATGAAGACCGTCGCGATTAAAAAATTGAAGGCGACTTGTCGTACCGATCGTGAAAGTGGACGACCATACAAATTAATCCAGAGCCAGTTCACATAGGGTGAATAAAATAGTACAAAGCTCGCAATCGTCACACAGAGTAAATGTTCAACACCATGCTGCAAAGCAACTAAAATACTGGCATTCCATGGCAGACTCAAACTGTAGTGATGAACCACACTGAGAAAGGGAAGACCCGCAATCAACCAAAACCAAAGATCACAGGCAATGAGATTGCGACGCCCATACTGCCAATTCCAGCCGAGTCGAGCGGCTTCCAGAATCGACAGGATCTCTAGATACGGATGGTATGGATATTCAATGAATGAAGGGAAGCTAGCGATCGCCGCCACGATCGCGCCGTAACGCCAGCCCAAAGCGACAGCGGCGATCGTAACGATGATCGTGCCGAAGGAAAACGGGATACCAAAAAAGAGCGGAAAACTAAGATAGTTACCGAGTAGGCTGAGTCCAGCGAATAGCGCAACTAATAGCAACGGCAGATAACGGGATGTGTACTGCCTGATGCGATAAAAGCGATAAGCCACGGTACAAAATTACAAATAAATTAAAGTTCTAACATGACGGATTCTTACGATTTTTATCATTTAAGACACAAGGATTGAATAACACAAAATGCTTAATATCCCAGTTTCATGATGCCAATGATGAGGCTGGGTCTAAGCTATACACAAATCAGAGAGAGAACTCTCGATGTCAGCGATCGCCAACCATAGACTCGCAATATGATAGTTGCAACTTAACCCCTAATATAGCAGTTTCAGGAATTGTGAGTAACAGCTATAGAATCTGAGACGACCAGAGAATCAGGGGTTTAGCTGTATCGCATCGACAGTAAAACCGCTATAATAGTTGCGACTTAACCCTAATAAAAATAGGTCAAAACATATTTTAATTTGACCGGAGTGTATACCTATGATCCTTGAGTGTGCTTCAGTGCGCCCCTAATAGATGCAAAGAGTTTGCGCGGGTATTGTCGGGGTTGAACGGCCATAAAAAAATGATGAATTCGTCAGGGTGACGGCAAGGCGACGGCAAGATCGTTTTGCCGTCGTCGCTCCAGCCTGCCGGTTCTGAAGTATACCTTGCCTCGGGTATAGCAACAGAAGTTAAAAAAACGTTGTAACTGCTTGAGGTATCCTAGATCGAGCTTTTTTAAATCCGTTTAAAATTTTCCATGACAGCCTCCGCCGCTACGCGCATCATTCGCATCGCCTCGCGTAAAAGTCAGCTTGCTCTCGTGCAAACCCACTGGGTGCGCGACACGCTCCAAGCGGCTTATCCTGAGATCACGTTTGAGATCGAAACCATGAGCACCCAGGGTGACAACATCTTGGATGTGGCGCTTGCGAAGATTGGTGATAAGGGTTTGTTCACCAAAGAGTTAGAGGTTGGCATGTTGGCCAATCAAACGGATTTTGCGGTTCACTCGCTGAAGGATTTGCCGACCAAGCTACCGGAGGGGCTGATGCTATCCTGCATCACGGAGCGTGAAAATCCGGCGGACGCACTCGTGGTTCACGAAAAACACAAAGATAAACAACTTGAGACTTTGCCTGCTGGTGCGGTCATTGGTACGTCCTCGCTACGCCGTTTAGCACAACTCCGCCATCACTACCCTCACCTTCAGTTCAAGGATGTGCGCGGTAACCTCAATACGCGCCTCGCGAAGCTGGATGAGGGACAGTATGATGCGATTATTTTGGCGGTCGCGGGTCTGGAACGGCTCGGAATGCCGGAACGGGTGCATCAGGTGATTCCGGCGGAGGTGTCGCTTCATGCGGTGGGTCAAGGTGCACTCGGGATTGAGTGCCGCAGTGATGATCCGGAGACGCAAGCGGTCTTGAAGGCGATCGAGCATTTGCCGACCACCTATCGCTGTTTGGCAGAGCGGTCATTTTTGCGAAGCCTTGAGGGTGGCTGTCAAGTGCCGATCGGTGTGAATACGACGATCGACGGCGAGACGCTGACACTGAAGGGTATGGTGGCGAAGCTGGACGGTTCGGTGATGATTAAGGACGAAGTGTCCGGGGCGGCGACGGATTGCGAGGCGCTGGGGATCGAGCTGGCGGCGAAGCTACGGGCGCAGGGCGCAACGGAAATTCTGGAGGAAATTTTCCAGACGGTGGGTCGCGATAATTAGATCGCGATAACTAGATCGCGATAACTAGATCGCGGAAACGCGAGACCCCGATCGCGATCGTTTAGACTTGAGCGCCAACAAGCCCGACCATCGTACGAGTTTTCGTCGATCGCGTCGGGCTTTTTGGTAGCTTCCTCAGTGGCTGGAATGCTGAAATAGGGTGAAAGGATGAGCGAAATGATCACAAATTATTATCTTGGCCTCGACTTTGGAACCTCGGGCGCTCGGGCGATCGCGATCGATGATCAGGGTGAGATTCAGGCATCGATCGCGGTTGGGTTTGACGCGCCGAGGGATCGGCGAGATTGGTTCAAGATCTGGCGTGCGGCGCTGGCGGAGTTGTTGACGCGGCTTGATCGGGATGTGCGGCGACAGCTTCGATCAATTGCGATCGACGGCACGTCGGCGACGGTGTTTCTCTGCGACCGTGATGGGCAACCCTGTGGCGAACCGTTGATGTATAACGACGATCGCGCCCGGTGTGTACTCGATCGTGTGGCAGCAATCGCGCCGGATCATCACCCGACGCGCAGCGCCACATCGAGTTTAGCCAAGCTGATTTGGCTCCTCGAATTGGGTGACCTGAAGGCGAGGTCAAGCCACGAAAACTCACCGCGATCGCCCCAGACCTTTTGCCATCAAGCCGATTGGCTCGCGTTCCAACTTCACGGCGTGTTGGGGATCAGTGACTATAACAATGCGTTGAAATTTGGCTACGACCCGGCGATCGAGCAATACCCGGACTGGCTGCGATCGGGGCTAAAGGCGATCGCACCTCGCTATGCGATTCACTATCGATCCCCGCTATCCTCTCCCGTCAGCCAAGCGATCGAGCCAAACTCACCCACGCCAATCATCCTCGCCCCACATCGTCGCACCGGGAACCCCGATCGCCACCGTTACCCCAGCGATCGTTGATCGCTTCGCCCTGCCCGCAACCTGCACCGTCATCGCCGGAACCACCGACAGCATCGCTGCTTTCCTCGCAAGCGACACATCCCAACCGGGCGAAGCCGTCACCAGCCTCGGGTCAACCCTAGCGGTTAAACTCCTGAGCCGATCGCGGGTTATGATGCTCGTTACGGCATTTATAGTCATCGTCTCGGTGATCTTTGGCTGGCCGGTGGCGCGTCAAATACCGGCGGCGCGGTGTTGCGTCACTTTTTTAGCGATCGTGAACTCACCGATCTAAGCCAAAACCTACCGGATGCACCTAGCCCGCTCAGTTACTATCCCCTGCTCAAACCGGGTGAACGCTTCCCCGTCAACGATCCAGAGCTTGCACCCTGTTTAGAGCCGCGCCCGAAGAACCGCGCCGAGTTTTTGCATGGCTTGCTTGACGCGATCGCCCGCATCGAAGCGCAGGGCTATGCCCTGCTGAATGAATTAGGGGCAGAGCCATTGTCTCGGGTGTTGACGATGGGAGGGGGGGCGAAAAATGTTGCTTGGGAACGACTCCGATCGCACCGTTTAGGGGTTCCGGTCGTGAGGGCAATGCAATCCGAAGCGGCCTATGGGGTCGCATGTTTGGCACGATCGGGCGTTTACTCACAACCGTAAGTAGCGCCGAATCTTAGGTTAATCCCGGCATCTCAGCCTTGCCCAAGACGGGGTTATGCCCAGGTTAGATAGGGTAATTTCGCCGCCGTTGCACGTACCGCCGCGATGCGATCGACCAACTGGCCGCAACTATCCCACAAGCCTTCGATGAAACTTTGGCGAGCGCCCTCGGGCATCGCGATCGAAATGGTCAGGTCACCGCAGGTTGCCTGCATTGATTCCAGGCTGACGCTGACCTCTGCACTCGGATCGGCCTCGATCGCGGCCTGAAGCTTCGTCGCATCCTCAGGCGACACCGTCACACAAGGCACACCGATCGACACACAATTACCGAAAAAGATTTCGGCAAAACTTTCGCCAATAATCGCCTGTACGCCCCAGCGAGCGATCGCCTGGGGTGCGTGCTCACGGCTCGAACCACAGCCAAAATTTGCATTCACCACCAGGATGTTTGCCCCTTGATAGCGTTCCTGATCGAACGGGTGTTCGCCGTGGGTTTGCTGGCGATCGTCGGCGAATACTTGCTCACCGAGGCCGTCAAACGTCACACAACGCAGGAAGCGAGCGGGAATGATGCGATCGGTGTCGATATCGTTACCTTTCAGGGGAATACCGCGACCGGCGATCTGTTGGATTTGGCTCATGGCGAAACTGTAAAAGAAAAAGGTGAACGAACACAGCCAGCAAAACTGGAAGCTGCAAGATTTAAACGGTCAAAACGTAATGGTCAAAACGTCAAAACGTTCCGGGCAATCTGTTACAGGACTCGGAACGTTCTCACGAAATATTGCACCAGACTCGCACCGTACGGAATCAGTCCTGTTCAACCAAGCTGGTATTCACAGAGTTGATTCACACGACATCGAAGCGAGTCGCGAAAGATCGCACGGGTTATGCACTCGGGAGCGTTGGACGAGTACGACCTTCAGCGGCGTCCCGGAACACTTCAACTTCTGGTGAATAGTCGATCGGTAAAACCGAAACCACGTTTTCGTGGGGACGCGGAATAATCACCCAGGTTTCCAGCGCTGAACCATAGGTATTCTCTGCGGCCTCAATGCCTGCGGCCATGGCGGCTTTGACTTCTGAGACACCGCCGCGAATATTCACTGTAAACCGAGCGCTACCGGCACGGATAAAGCCGACCACGGTAACACGTCCGGCTTTGACCATGGCATCTGCGGCCGCCATCATGCCGGGAAACCCTTTTGTTTCGAGCGAGCCCACTGCCTGCTGTGTCACTGTCTATCTCCTATTGTTGCCGCTGCGTCATGAGATCGCGTCTCGCGTGTTGGCGTTAACTTGCGTTTGAGTTGCGATCATATTGAACAAAACTGGAGTTCATCTTACGCTAACGCGCTCCCTCTCTCGCATTGAAGATTAGAGAATTCTTGAATGACTCAATCTCATTTTGCTAATTACCCTAATCAACCTAATCAAATTGAATAGGTGAGATCTCATCCCTCCTGCATCCTTCCCGTTAACGATCGCGATCGGGTTCGATCGACTCGGCGATCCCCTCACCAAAGAGCGACAAACCCACCACCATCAGCGTCATCGTCGCCCCTGGGAAAAACGCCGTCCACCAAATCCCCGTCGGCAACGCTTCAAGCGCCTGACGTAAATCACTACCCCATTCCGGGACATTTTCCGGCAAACCCAGCCCCAAAAAGCCCAACCCACCCAAAATCAAAATCGCATCAGCAGCATTGAGCGCAAACAAGACCGGCACACTTTGGATGACATTCCCGAACAAATACTTGCGTAAAATTCGCCAGGTTGACGCACCCATCGCCTGCGCCGCTTCCACAAACAGTTCCGTTTTAACACTGACAGTTTGGTTGCGAACCACGCGGTAATACTGCGGCACATAGGCAATACTGAGGGCGATCGCCGCGTTAAACAAGCCACGCCCGACGACAAATGCCAGCGTGATCGACAGCAACAAACCGGGCAGGGTGTAGATCGCATCCATCACGAATAGCAAAATGCGATCGACCCACCCCCCGCAGATATCCCCCCAACAACCCCAACGGCACACCGATCACCACACTTAACGCCGTCGCCAAAATCACCACCTTCAGCGCCGCCTGAGCGCCGAACAACGTCCGCGAGAACACGTCATAGCCCTGGCGTGTTGTGCCGAACCAGTGGTGACTCGAAGGCGGTTCGTGGATGGGATTGCTCAGGAGTTCGTTCGGATTTTGGATCAGACCCATCTGGGTCAGCAGCGGTGTAAGTAGGGCGATCGCCGTGAACATCAGCGTGATTAATGCGCCAATCTGCATCAGTCGCCGCGAAATGGAAATGCGACCACGGGGCCACAGGATCGATCGCACCCCGGCGATCAGATTCGGAGCGTGAGAGTCGATCGAGGACATAGGGCAACACAAAGAAATGACAGGGCGAAGTAACGGCTCAGGACGACAGAAACCGCTTCTAGAGTAAGCCGTCTTGCCCTCAAAGCTGTTAAAAGATCGAGATAACCGATCGCTGATCAGTTCCCCGTGCTTTTACATAGACTATATAGATCCTTCAGAGTTCTTAATGAATTTGAAACCCTTGTGTCTCAATTGCAATCGGGTTTCGTCCCGTGCGATGATGTCTCGGGCTTGTCTATTCAACCAAGTTTCACCGGACAAATCGCGTTCGAGTGTGCATCGCTAATTTTGCCTTGTTGATTCGGAAAATAGCCGCGATCAATTTGACTTATGTGTAGGAGTTTGACGTGAAAGCGATTGTGATCGGAAATGGGGGACGCGAGCACGCCTTGGCGTGGTCGTTGCTGCGATCGCCAAATATCAATGGTGTATTTGCATTCCTGGGAATGGCGGCACGGCAACGTTAGCCAACTGTCAAAACGTGGCCATGTCCGTTTCTGATTTTGATGGAATTGCGCGATTTGCGTTGGTGCAGGGTGCGGGCTTGGTGATTATTGGCCCCGAAGCTCCGCTGGCAGCGGGTTTGGCCGATCGCCTCAAAGCGGAAGGTATTCCCGTGTTTGGCCCAACCCAGGAGGGGGCACAAATCGAGTCGAGTAAAGCTTGGGCAAAGGCTCTGATGGCCGAAGCGGGTGTCCCGACGGCGGCATCGCAGAGCTTTACGACGGATCGTAAAGACGAGGCGATCGCCTATGTCCGCCAGATGGGAGCGCCGATCGTCGTTAAAGCGGACGGTCTAGCGGCGGGCAAAGGGGTTGTGGTTGCAGCCAGTGAAGCTGAAGCG
>JAAUPN010000071.1 GCA_012033105.1 Coleofasciculaceae cyanobacterium RL_1_1 | reverse complement strand
GAGACCAACGCCGCGTGGGAACCGTGCCGTAACGACGCAAATCGAGACTACCACCAGTAATCTTCGCGTTTAGACCTTGGGCGATGATGCGCTCGGTGAGATCGTCGAGCCGTTCCTCGCGCTGGGAGCCGCCGATGATTTCGCCGATTCCCGGTGCAAGCACATCCATCGCCGCAACCGTTTTACCGTCATCATTGGCACGCATATAAAACGCCTTGATGCCGATCGGGTAGTTGTAAACAATCACCGGCTTTTTAAAATAGTTCTCAGCTAGATAACGCTCATGTTCGGATTGTAAATCAGCGCCCCATTCGACGGGATATTCAAAGGTACGATCGGCCTGGTTTAAAAGCTCGATCGCTCGGGTATAGGTCACCCGTTCAAACCCACTGTTGATGATATTGTTTGCCCGTTCTAATACTGTTTGATCAATCCGCTGATTGAAAAATTCCATATCGTCTGTACACTCATTTAGCACCGCTTGAAACACGTGCTTTAAAAACGCTTCAGCTAAGTCCATATCACCTGCCAGATCACAAAATGCCATCTCCGGCTCCACCATCCAAAATTCCGCTAGGTGTCGCGAGGTATTGGAATTTTCGGCACGAAACGTCGGGCCAAAGGTGTAGACATTGCTAAAGGCCATCGCCATGACCTCGGCTTCGAGTTGACCGCTCACAGTTAGATAGGCCGGTTTACCAAAAAAGTCCTGGCTGTAGTCGATCGCGCCGGATTTCGTTTTCGGCGGATTCGTTAAATCCAACGCCGTTACCCCCAGCATTTCCCCTGCCCCTTCACAGTCACTTGCCGTCAAAATCGGCGTATGTACCCAAAGAAAACCACGCTCTTGAAAAAACTCATGAATCGCGTTTGAGGCGGCATTGCGAACCCGAAAAACTGCTCCTAACGTGTTAGTACGCGATCGCAGGTGGGCGATTGTACGGAGGAACTCAAAGGAATGACGTTTTTTCTGAAGTGGGTAGGTTTCGGCATCGGATTCACCGACGATTGTTACAGCGATCGCCTGCATTTCCCAGCGTTGACCCTTCGCCGGAGATTCGACGAGCTGACCAACCACATCAACCGAAGCACCCGTCTGGAGCTGCTTTAAAATTGTGGCGTAATCTGACAATTTGGGATCGAGCACGATCTGCAAATTTGCGATCGCCGAGCCGTCATTGACCTCCATAAAGGCGAAATTTTTCAACTCGCGCTTGGTACGAACCCAGCCCTGCACACGTACGGTTTCGTCGGGCTGTCCGGCACGGAGAATGGTGGCGATACGGCTAATGTTAGGGTCGGATGCGATCGGGGAATGGCTGGACATACTCGATTTTATTGAGGTCATTGAAAAAATCGTTGAGTCAAGTTGGAAGCGATGACTTCAACAAACAAATTTATTCGGAACTACATTAGTCCTGATTTGATCCAGCGAGAGCATGACAATTCAAACTTGAAATGTATGATTGCTGAGACCAATAGGCTTAATATGGTTACAAGCATAATCCGTAAGTTGACTTCAAAGTTTAACGCCTAAAGCTAAGGTCGTACAATCTTTCCAAGAGGACTGTGTATTCAGTATAGGCGATAAGAAATCGCTCCTAAACTCACTGAAAAATCTTACTTGAGAAATTCAGATTGGCGAAGATAGCCAATCGTGTTATGGCAACACAAACAAGAAATCCTACTTTGACTTCCAAACCATATTGTAATGGATGTAATTCAGATCATGATTGAGTTCTTGCGGGTTACAAAAATTTCGCTATTTCTGACGAGAAATCGAGAGAGCATCAGCAATGATCGCTTCCGTCATTAAGGCTCAAGTGAACAAAATTTTCATGCGGCTCACACAGAATAATTACAGTCATCGTTCGGCCATTACTAAAGAACATGTAGACGATCTGATAGGACAACAGCATCATACCCAGCCTACTTAGAAGTTTTGCCGCCGTGTCAATCCTGTAAACTCGGGTCACACAAAAAGCCATGAACCAGCGATCGACCATAACCCGATCGCCCGTTCAGACATCCACCCCACAACTCCCAGCACGATCCGAACCCAAGCGATGAAAGCACTCATTCTCTCAGGTGGAAAAGGCACACGCCTGCGTCCCCTCACCTACACCGGCGCAAAACAACTCGTCCCCGTCGCTAATAAACCGATCCTGTGGTATGGCATTGAAGGTATCGTCGCCGCCGGTATCACCGAGATCGGCATCGTCATCAGTCCCGAAACCGGCGATGAAGTCCGATCGCGCACCGGCAACGGCGACCAGTTCGGCGCGACCATCACCTATATTTGCCAAGATCAACCCCTTGGCCTCGCTCACGCGGTCAAAATTTCCCAGGATTCCTTGGTGATTCGCCGTTTATCATGTTCCTCGGCGATAACCTGATCGAACACGAGCTGAAATCGTTTCTCGATCGCTTCCTCGAAAAACAGCTTGACGCCCTGATCCTGCTGCGTCCCGTGGAAAATCCGTCGGCCTTTGGGGTCGCGAAAGTTGATGCCGATGGGCGTGTGTTGGCCTTGGTCGAAAAGCCGAAAAATCCGCCATCGAACCTGGCACTGGTGGGGATTTACTATTTTTCGCCCTACATTCACGAGGCGATCGCCCAGATCCAACCCTCCGCACGGGGCGAGCTGGAAATCACCGACGCGATCCAAAAACTGATCGATCTCGATCGCCCGGTGGACTCGCGTGTGATTAAAGGTTGGTGGCTCGACACCGGTAAAAGGATGACTTGCTCAGTGCCAATCAAATTGTGCTGGATGCCCAGGTGGTGACGGACATTCAGGGTGAGCTGGATGAGGCGAGCAAAATTGACGGGCGGGTGCGACTCGGTAAAGGCTCGATCGTCAAAAATAGCCTGATTCGTGGGCCGGTGGCGATCGGCGAAAACTGCCGCATCGAAAACTGCTTTATCGGCCCCTATAGCAGCATCGCCGATGGTGTCACCCTACTCGACACCGACATCGAACACAGCGTGATTTTGCGCGACGCGACGATTTCAGGCATTAAACAACGGATTGTCGATAGCCTGATCGGACAGCGGGCGCGATTGGGTGAGGCCGTGCCGCGTCCGAAGGCGCTGCGGTTCATGATTGGGGATGATTGTCAGGTGGAATTGGTGTAGTTATCGGGTGAGGGATGACAAAATGACAGGTGATAAAACCCGCCAGACCTACGATGCGATCGTGATTGGGAGCGGCATCGGCGGGCTGTGCGCGGCGGCGATGCTGGCGCGTTATGGCAAACGGGTGGTGGTGTGCGAAAGTCATAGCGTGGCCGGTGGTGCGGCGCATGAATTTGTTCGCGATGGCTTTCGGTTTGATTCGGGGCCGTCGTTTTATTGTGGCTTGAGCGATCGCACTAGTCTGAATCCGTTGCGCCAAGTCCTCGACGCGATCGGCGAAACCGTTGAAGCGATCGCCTACGATCCCCTCGGCCACTACCATTTTCCCGATCGTAGCGTCCCGATCTACGGCAACGCCGAACGTTATCGCGCCGAACTCGCCAAGATTACGCCCAGCGGTGCAACGGAGTTTGCCGAATTTGAGCGGGCGATGCTACGGATGTATGCGGGCTTGAAAGATGTGCCATCGATCGCGCTGCGATCGGACTGGCAGGCGATCCCGCTGTTGTTCTCACGTTATGCGATCGGGATGCTGAAGCTGTTGCCGTCGATCGCGGACGTAGACAAGTCCGTCGGGCGGATCGCCGATCGTTACATTCGCGATCCTTGGGTGCGACGTCTGCTCGATATTGAATGCTTTTTGCTGTCGGGACTGAAGGCGCACGGGACGATCGCGCCGGAGGTGGCGTTTATGCTGGGCGAACGGGATCGATCGGTGATCGATTATCCGATCGGCGGCAGCGGGGCGATCGTCGATGCACTGGTGCGGGGTTTGGAAAATGGGGTGGGGTGTTGCGGTTGCGATCGCCGGTAGCGCAAATCACGATCGCGCAAGGTCGCGCCGTGGGCGTGCGGCTGAAATCTGGCGAGACGTTGCACGCGCCGATCGTGATTTCCAATGCGACGATTTGGGATACCTACGAACATTTATTAGACCTCAAGGACGTGCCTGATCGCGATCGGCAACGGGCGATCGCCACGCCCGCGATCGATAGCTTCATGCATCTCCACCTTGGCATCCGTGCCGACGGCCTTGACGGTCTCACCGGCCATCACGTCGTGATTCACGATCTTGATCGGGACATCACCGAACCGGGCAACACCTGCATGATCTCGATCCCGACCGTTTGGGATCGCAACCTCGCCCCCGAGGGTCACCACGCGATCCATGCCTATACCCTTGAACCGTTTGCCCCCTGGGAGCACCTGGATCGATCGAGCGCTGCTTACGATCAACTCAAACACGATCGCGCCCAATCGCTGTATCGCGCCCTAGAGCGAATTATTCCCGACCTCCACGATCGGCTCGTCCTCGATCTTGTCGGCACTCCCCTCACCCACGCCCGTTACCTACGACGCCACCACGGAACCTACGGCCCCGCAATTCCCGCCGAACGCGATCGCTTTCCGAGCTGCCACACATCAATACCGGGGCTATACCGCGTCGGGGATAGCACGATGCCGGGAATCGGGGTTCCGGCGGTGGCGGCGTCGGGGATTTTGTGTGCGAATTCGTTGGTCAGTAACGATCGGGTCGTCGAAATGTTGAACGCGATCGGCTGTTAGCGATCGGCGAGATCCAAGATCAACGGACAACAAAAAACGCGGAAGTTGCAATAACTTCCGCGCATCAAAATGAGTGATACCTGAGCGATGACGATGTGTCGATTAAGTCAGCGCGAGGCTAGACATCAGCCCCCAGCAACTGCGGGGACGATGCTGACTTCATCACCATCACTCAAGACTGTTTCCGTGTTGTCCAGGAAGCGGATATCTTCACTGTTCACGTAAAAATTTAGAAAGCGACGCGGCTTGCCCGAATCGTCACAGAGACGATCTTTAATGCCGGGGCAGCTTGAATCCAGCGCGTCGATGAGCTGCGCGATCGAGCTGGCGTCACACTCGATCGTGGCTTGATCGTTGGTGAATTTTTGGAGCGGGGTCGGGATAAGAACTTTAACGGACATGGGAACTTGATAAAAAACGAGCTAAAGAATAGGGATGTGAAATGAGCGACTGAGAGCACGCCCTACAGACCTGGCAAAGACACTCATCAATGCCGGTCTGTTTTGATGAGAGGCGAAACCACAGGTATCGCGGTCTCAGCGGCCTCAACTGATTAAGTCGCGAAAACTTGCCAGGATTTGCGAGAGCGATTGAGGCGTGAGGAAAATCATTTCCAGCACTCTCAATCACTCCGGCTCAGACTATACCGTCGTTTGTTCCCAATCCAGGCGATTCAAAGTGTTCGCACGTTCAAATGCAGCCTCGAACGCTTCGAGTTTCGGCTCGATCGTCAGCGGTTCACCCACGTAGGACGAACCGCTTCTTGGGTTTTGAGACCGTTACCGGTGATGTAAGCAACGGTGGTTTCATCGGGGTCGATTTTGCCCGCTTCGACCAATTTTTTGAGAACGGCGATCGTCGTGCCGCCAGCGGTTTCGGTGAAGATGCCTTCGGTTTCTGCGAGGAGTTTCATGCCTTCGATGATCTCCGCATCGGTCACGTCTTCGATGTTGCCGTTGGTCTTCTTGGCAATTTCCAACGCGTAGACGCCATCGGCGGGGTTACCGATTGCGATCGATTTGGCGATCGTGTTCGGTTTCACTGGCTTGATGAAATCACGATCTTCTTTGAATGCTTGGGAAATCGGCGAACAACCCTCAGCTTGAGCGCCACTGAAGCGCACATTTTTTGCTTCGACTAAACCGCAATCGACAAACTCGTTAAAGCCTTTGTAGATCTTGGTGAAGAGCGAACCCGATGCTAGCGGCGCGACAATGTGGTCGGGCAGTTGCCAACCGAGTTGCTCGGCGACTTCATAACCGAGGGTTTTCGAGCCTTCCGAATAGTACGGACGCAGGTTGATATTGACAAAGCCCCAACCGTGGGTATTGGCGACTTCCGAACACAGGCGATTCACCTGGTCATAGTTGCCTTTGACGGCCATCAGGGTCGGGTTGTAGATCAGCGTACCGAGGACTTTACCCGCTTCCAGGTCTGCGGGAATGAAGACACAACAATCGAGACCTGCATGAGCCGCGATCGCAGCGGTGGAGTTCGCCAGGTTGCCGGTGCTGGCACAGGAAACCGTAGAGAAACCCAGCTCACGAGCGCGGGTCAGGGCGACGGAGACCACGCGATCTTTGAAGCTCAACGTCGGCATATTAACCGCGTCGTTTTTGATGAAAAGCTTTTTCAGACCGAGGCGGCGAGCAAGGCGCTTGGCTTCGACCAAGGGCGTCATGCCTGTGCCGACATCGATCGGATCATTGGACGACACCGGCAAAAATTGACGGTAGCGCCAGATGGAATTCGGACCCGCTTCGATCGTTTCGCGAGTGACCGTATTACGGATGACATCGTAGTCATACTTCACTTCTAGCGGGCCAAAGCACTCTTCACAGACGTGCTTGGCGACCGGCTCGTATTCAGCGCCACATTCTTTGCATTGCAGGCGGTTGAAAGCCGGGGTGGTACTTAGGTTGGTCAAGCGCTCGATAGCTTGGGTCATGTCTCAAAAAAGCGTTTAAAACGCTGCCGTATCACTCATTGCGCAGCATCCTAACACGGTGTCAAACGGTCGCAAACTATACCCGACTTTTTTAGTCGGGATTTGATCGAGTTCAAAAAAAGCGATCGGCCAACCAAGACCGATCGCCGTCAACATCCCAGAATCTGGCGTACGTCTTTGAAACGAGCTGAAAACGTTAAGACGCAACCGGTGGCGTCACGTAGGAGGCAAAACTCAACTCATTCACCGCATTCCAGGCTCGTACCTCATCTCGGAAGGCTGACCATTGGTCGTAAACCTCTTTAAACGTGGCATCCTGGCTGGCATTTTCTTCAAGCAACTCCTGGGATGCTTTTTTCGCAGCGTCCAAAATCTCAGGGCTATAGGCTCGAAGCTGGGTTCCACTGGCCACCAATTCTTTCAGCGCCTTGCTATTCAGGGCGTCGTATCGCGCCAGCATCATCATGTTCGACTCGATCGTCGCCGTTTTAAATGCCGCTTGATATTCCGGTGGCAGGTTGTTCCATTCATTTAGGTTCACCAGCACATCAAGCGTTGCGCCCGGTTCCCACCAGCCGGGATAGTAGTAAAACGGTGCGGCGGTATTCAGACCCAGTTTTTGATCATCGTAGGGACCGACCCACTCCGCAGCATCGATCGCACCGCGATCGAGCGCCAAAAACACTTCGCTACCGGGCAACACCTGCACATTCACCCCCAACCGCGACATCACCTCGCCGCCCAAACCCGGAATCCGCATTTTCAGACCCTGAAGATCTGCCAGCGTCTTAATCTCGCGTTTAAACCAGCCGCCCATCTGCGTGCCTGTATTACCTGCCGGAAAGCTGATAATCCCGAACTGTGCATAGATTTTATGGATCAGTTCGAGGCCACCCGCCTGATACATCCACGCGTTGTGTTGCTGGGCATTGAGTCCAAAGGGCATCGCCGTCGCGAACCCAAGGGCGGGATTTTTACCGATGTAGTAGTAGCTTGCTGTGTGACCACACTGGATGGTTCCATCCTGCACAGCATCCAGGACTTGCAACGCTGGCACAAGCTCGCCCGCTGCGTAAATCTCGATCGTAAACCGTCCGTTAGTCATGGCACTGACGCGATCGGCGATTGTTTGCGCTCCACCATAGATCGTATCGAGCGAGGTCGGCCAACTGGCGGCCATCATCCAGTTCACGCGGGGAAGGCTATTGCTATTAGTGCCATTGGTTGCGGCTTGGCTGCACGCGGCGATCGCAGTGGTTGCGCCACCGAGAACTGCATGACGCAGCAGATTACGACGTTTCATAGTTGTATATGAGTATGAGTATGTATGAGCTGTGATTTGTTCTTAAACGGGTTGAAGCCTAATCGCCTCAACGAAAAAGTAAAACACCGAAGGTTGCCCAAGATAATAAACGGTAACTTCAGACCTTTGAGGTTTTGGAAACCTCAAAGGTCTTGATCCCTCGGATGCATCAGTTCCACATAGGAGAATTCAATAAAAAAAGCGGGTTAACTTAACCCGCTTTTTTGTCACTAATTCAGCTCTAAAACTGGACTAGGATCATCATCATTAATCGTTGGCTAATCATTGATCGTTGCGGCGATCGCTGATGACCCCGATCGAATGACTAATATGCCAGTCGATCGCTCATTGCAAGTTACGATCGCAAGGCACGATCGCAAGCCATTTAGGAATTGCTCGCTTGGGCTTCTAGCTGCTGTTTGAGTTTAGCGAGTTCGTCTGCCCAACGCGGATCGGGCTGACTGGACGCCGCAGGCGAAGAGGAAGCTGAGGGGCTAGGCGCAGACCCGTGGTCGGTTTACCGCCACGACGTGCGCCGTCTCCACGACCACCACCGCTACGGGCTGCCGGAGCCGGAGCCGCATCCTCTTTTTGCGTGGTTGAGCCTTCTCAACTTTGAGATTGGCATCTTTAAACGCTTGGCCGTCGTAGCTGGCGATGATTTTGTCAGCTTCTTCATCGGTCTCAACGGTCACAAAAGCAAAACCACGGCACTTGCCCGTTTTGCGATCAGTCACAATTTTGATTGAGAGATCATCACCCGCATCTTTAAGTAATTCTTGTAGCTCGTCGCGTTCGACATCTTTGGGTAAGTTACCAACATAAAGGCGAATAGACATGAGGAGAATCTCCGGATATGAGTATCTAAAATGACAACACTTTGGAGCCGATCGCATCTTCCAAAAATGTTTGGAAAACAGGAACGATGGCTCGGATGAATCGAATCACACGATGTGGCACAGACAATCGCCCCAGGCGGACTTCACCTTGAGCTTTGTCGGGCGCATCTCGCTCGAAACAAACTTGATAGAACCGCTTGCTTATCGGCATCGCTCTGAAACGAAAACGGTTGTGCCAGACATGCTCTAAATTGTTCACAACTCGTATCGACACCGACAAAGACGCCTGGAAGTATAAAGATAAGCGACCAACATCTCTCAATGCTGTTCAAAACACGCTGAGTTTGGCAGGGATTCAACCCTCAAGGCGAAAAGCGACCAAACGACAGCCCATGAATGGAGCTGCTTAATAACAGCGGACTAGCACGGTCGGCTAACACGAAATCAAGCAACCGCTGAGACGAGGATTAACCGAACAATATTTTGTAGCATTTGCAACAGGCAGTGATGAATCCTACGACTGTTTGCGTCTTTTTTGCAAGTACTTTGACAAACGTTAGTCAAACACTCTAGAGAAGATTACGAACTTGTGTGGGTCAAGAGCGGAAATAGTGCCATCGATTTAGATTGCGTCCACACTATCACAGGGGATCGAAAAGTAACAAAAGTTTAAGAATGTTTGAGTTTGATCGAGCGATCACTAGAATCCCCCTCTTGCTAAAATCACGGCTCCCCAGAGGGCGCAGAGACTGGCAAGAGCCGTTGACCAGAGCGGATGACCGTTTTGAGGGGGGGCGTTGCTGGAGATTCGGCGCGACCCGCCGGAGGTTAAGCGATCGATGTCTGGTGTCAGGATGGGGTCAAGGCGGTCAACGTCGATCCAGGGGGTTACGCCTCGGCGAAACCAGCCGGTGATCGTTACGGGCTGACCGATAAGGCGAGCGATGCGATCATAGGTCGGTAGGAACCAGCCCAGCCAGCCGGTGCGATCGAGGTAGTGCAACGGCCATAGTGTCGAGCCGTCATCGAGCCAGAGATCTTGACCGAACCAGTTCCCGACATGGCGACGCCCGACGAGCGTACCGCTGAGTCGTAGAGTCCGACTGTCGATCGGCAGACTGTCAGGGTCGAGTGTCCAACGGTCTAGATCGGGATCGGCGGCTAGGGCGTAGGGTTTGAAATCAGGGAAAAAGGCGTTGATGCGTAAAACCGTGCCGATCGCAAAGCCTTCGAGGACGAGGCCAACGGTAAGCCACGGCCAATCGGCCTGTAGCCAGGACAGCGATCGCCACTGGAAGATCTGCCCGAGGGTTCCCAAACTGGCAGCAATCGCCACGAACGCCACAGCCGCCACAACGCCGATTAACGGGGTCATGTTCTGCATCAAGTCCGAGCTTTCGAGCAGGCTGGCGGGCGTGATCGGTAAACTCCGTGTGGGAGTGCGAGGGCGGCGGGGCGCTTGGGGATCACAGCGAAATAGCTCAGGCAAAAATTCCGGTTCGAGCTGGAAATGCTGGGCGAGGCGGGTGAGGCGATCGAGGCGTTGACCCAAGGGCGGATGGGCATCGCCGATCGCGAGCCAGGTGCTGTAGGGGGTGGCGGCGTCCCAGCCTAGGCGGTCAATCGGCGGGTGATCGGGATTTGCACCACACCAGAGGCCGTGACGCGGGTTAATCGATCCGAGCAGTTCAAACCGTTCGCTAAGGGTCGAGAAAGCCTGATTTTGGTCAAACTCGCGCCGTTGCGTGAGGGCTTGCTTCACGAGGCTACGGGCGCGAGCGTTGGGATTGCCGGTTAGGTTCGCCGCAAAGCGATCGGCGTGAGTTTGACGCAGACGTGACCAAGCCAACAATGGCAGACGTAACAGCCGGTAGATGCCATAGGCGATCGTTGCGATCATTGCCGTCAGCCACAGGCCGATTTCAGCGGCGATGATCCGCAGACTGGCGAGATCAAAGCCAAGCTGGGCGGGTCGATCGTGCTGTGTCCAGCGCTGGCAACGATCGCCGAGCTGCGTCAACCCGTCGTACAGGGCATACGGCAGTTGCAGCAGCGCCACGCTAACCGTGGCAAAAAAGACATCACACTGCACACCCGACGCGATTCCGGCTGCGACTTCGATCGCAATTTCATCCGCCGTCAGCGTCTCGATCGCACCACGAGAAATCACCAACCGCAGCGACCTTTGACCATAACCGTACGTCCAGACAAACGCAGCGGGACTATTTAGGGTATACAGCGCAGGCTTGGCTCGTTTCTTGTGTTGCGCAAACCGCGTCAGGATTTGCGCGGCTTCGGGTGAATATTTGGCGAGGCGGCTCTGGGTTAGGGGTTGAGCTTGGTAGCGCTTGGCCAGCAAGAGATCCAGCAGGAAGGGCGCAGCGATGGTCACGATGCCCAACGCGATCGCCAGTTCAAAGTTGTGATTGAGATAAAACGCTTGGATCGGACGCAGACCCACCGTCAATAAGGCATCGTTGCCCCGCTGCATTAACCAGTGAACGGGGATCGATATCAGCGCCCACAGCCCGATCGCGGCGATCAGTTCCCGGCGTCGTAAAAGCCCAGCCCGCAGCCCCTTCAAGCGCGTCCAGCGTTCGGCTCGCTCGGCATAAGGCCACGTCCAACCCTCGGTCTGATAAGTAGACGGTTCTGCGGATTCTGCGGATTCTGCGGCAGCGGGAGACGGCGGGGAGACTTCCGGTTCACGGGGTGGCAAGTTCCGTGAGGCGGTCGATCGCGGGCGCTTCGGTGGCAAGGGAAGCGGTAACGCCGTCGGTTTTGGTGGGGGGGAAGGTTGCGATTTCCGTGGAATTCGAGTTACGGTTCCCGGCGCTTGGAGATTTGGGACAGTGGGGAAATCAAGTCGATCGGGTCGATCGGGTCGATCGGTTAAATCAGGCAAACCGAGGGCGTCTGCATCAAAGGGATTCTGATCAACCTCCGAAATTTGAGCCTCTGGAACTTGAGCATCCGGGACTTGAATCCCTGGGGTCTGAGAACTGAGTTCCGGTGGTAGTACGATCGCCCGGTTGCTCTCACCAGACCCAGTTTGCAGCGCTCTATCCTTCCCTTGGTCAGCGGGCGCGATCGGCACAAACCCGGCACGACTCAGAGACGGTATCGCTACCCGGTGCGCGGCTTGAGCGTCGCTGGGCGGTGGATTTTCTGAAGGTGAGGCCGCCGCTACGGGGTTCGCAGGAGATGGCTCCGAATTGGATCGCTCCAAGTGGGATGACTGGGTATCGTGTTCGTGATCAGGGGAAGAAGGAATAGCCATCGCCCTACCAAAGTGTTGCTTGAGCGGCAAATTTTAGCTGCAACCGTGATCGCATCCTCGATCGCATCGATCGCCTCAAGGATGCTTTGAGGATACCGCACCCACATTTGAGTCAGCCCTCAGCACCGTCCGTTTTACCTTGACGTCGCTCAAAACTTGCGACAAACTTAATATTGGTCGTAGCCCCTGCTGCTGTTTTTGATTAACTAACGTAAAACGGTACAGGCCAGACATTGCGTTCTCATACAAGGCTGAGTCCAGCATTTTTCGAGGGTTAATTTAAGCGATGAGCCCAAAAATGTGCGAGCAAAACGTCACGGAACTCAATTGAATCGTCCAAACATTCTGCTTTTACGCCCTCATATCTACACCGAAACTCGGGTCTCTTGCTTATGGAAACGCTAGAGTTTGTCATCTATCCAGACGGCCGCGTCATTGAAAAAGTGACCGGTATCGAGGGAGCGTCTTGTGCAGATGTTACCGCCGCGATCGAGGCCCAACTCGGCATTGTTCTATCGAGTGAAAAGACCTCTGAATTTTTCGCCCAATCTCAGAACGATGCGGCACAAATTCAGTCTCGTAACACCCTTCATAGCGAATGGTCTTAAAACGGCTCTATCTTGTGAAGTAATCGATGATCTCAATTGACATCTCATCTGTCAAATCGTGAGTTTTTCGTGTACACTTCCATTTTTTAAAGTTTTCCCTTCTTCAACTTTTCTTAATTAGTCAAACCATTATCCTATGTCTCACTTCAGCCACATCAAGACTAAAATCCGCAACCTCAGCACACTGCAAGGAGCCCTCACAACCCTAGGCATCGACTGGAAAGCAGGCCCTACCGATGTCCGTGGCTACCGTGGTCAAACCCACAGCGCAGATGTTGTCATTGAGCAAGACAACGGGTATGACATCGGGTTTTCCTGGAATGGTGAATCCTATGAACTCGTTGCGGATTTGCAATATTGGGCTCAAACCGGATCGGTCGATCGCTTCATTAGCAAAATCACGCAGCAATATGCCTTTGATACCGTCATGCAAGAAACGGCAAAGCAAGGCTTTCAAGTTGCGGAACAAAATCAGAACACCGATGGTTCGATTCGTCTTGTGCTGCAACGTTGGGTCGCTTAGTTTGTTTTCAGTTTCTCTGAATCAATAGTTCGGTATGGTCATAAGTTGAATGGGTTCTAGCCGATCGTCTCTGCCTGACATCCTAAACTTGACTAGTCTGCCAGTACCATTCCTAAATTTGCGCGAAATCTGCACGGCACGATCAATCATGTTGCGTTAGGTTGAGTTCAGAGCTGATGGAGATATAAAAAGACGTGCGATCGCACGTCTTTTATTGTTGTAGTTACGATTGAGTACTCGCCATTTCGATCTTTAATCCTTCATCATTAACTTGTCTATCCACCCATAATACGTCTGTTGCTCAGACGTTTGCTGCCATGACCCAATCTGATCGCACTTCCGACTTTTCCCCCGACTTTTCCCCCGACTTTTCCCCCGACTTTTCTAGTGTCTCCCCTGATTTAGATCGGTCATCTGATCCTCCTGATCGCAGTGGTTTCGAGCCAGAGCTTGGCGCAGAATTTCGACTCGATCTGGGCGATCGAACCGGCTTCGAGCCAGAACTGGGCGGTTTTCTGCGGCAAAAAGGCGTCTTTGTGGACGAAGTTACCTGTATCGGCTGTAAACACTGTGCGCTGACGGCTCGGAATACGTTTTATATTGAGCCGGATCTCGGTCGCGCGCGTGTGGTCAATCAGACGGGCGACTCTGAAGACATCATTCAAGAGGCGATTGATACTTGTCCGGTGAACTGCATTCACTGGGTGGACTATACCGAACTAAAACAACTCGAAGCCGAACGAGCACTCACGCCGGTTCCGCGTGCGGGGCTACCGATCGCTCGCAGACGCATGGACGCCGAAACACGTCGCCATCAGGCCAAACCGTAAATCGTAACGCTCTGTGGGGCTTGCAGAGGCTTAAGCCCGACGCCTAAAACTGACTCCTGACGCTTGATCGGTGAAGCCTATACGCCGGAATCACCCTGGCGTTGCTGCTGCTGGTTGCGCTGTTGTTGACGCTGACGCAGCATGTTCGCTTGTACCTGGGCTTGCCATGCTGCGAGGCGCTGCTGATGCTGGGCGGGGTGTGGCCTGACTGAGGGGGCTAGAGGTGCGGATTACGTTATCGACTTGGGGCAACGGCGGACGATCAATTGCGGCTTTTTGGGCTGGTTGATGTTCCGGTTGGCGCATTTCTTTGATGGTGGCAATCAGACGTGGGAAAAGACGGCGGACAATATCGCGCTGCTGACGCTGGATCGGGCCGACGCCGATCGAGAGTTGCTTGATGTGTTCTTCAAGTTTGCGAATGTTGCTCTGTACGGTTTCTAGGTTGGCGTCATCGAGGGGAGCGAGCCGTGCTTTGACGATGCTGAGTTCTCGTTGGAGAACGGCGATCGCATTTTCCACCCGTTGCGTTTCGCTCGTTTGCTGCTGACGCGGGAGCATCTGGAACCATTCGCGCAGCTCCGAGATTTGCGCCACAAGATGCCGCTCGCGTTCGCGTTGACGCCCGGTGAACTCCTGCATCTGCCGTAGATCATTTTGCAGCGTCACCACCGCATCACGTAGAGCCGCGACCTGTTCGGGGCGGGTGCTTTGGCGTAGCTCCTGGCGTAGGATTTCGACTTGCTGCACGGTTTCGCGGTTCGATCGCTCCAAACTCACGACCTGTTGCAGCATCGGGTCAAGATTCACCGGATCGGGCAGCAGTTTCAGGCTTTGCTGAAGCTGACCGACTGCCGAAACGTACTGCGTTTGCATCCGTTGCTGAAAGCGTTGGCGGTTAACGGTTCCCAAGCCCATCGCCAGGGTAAGCGGTAGCGCAAAATGGACAAGCTGTTGGGTGACGGCAGCAACCCCGATGCCGATTCCTGCTCCGACGATCGAGGTCATTTCGAGGGTATCAAGGGCATCGAAGCGACTTTTCTTGGAGCTAGGTTTGCTGGTTTTACTCGGTTTGCTGAGTTTGGCCGTGGCGGTGGGCTTTTGATCCGCTGATGATCCCGCAGGGGTGCCGTTGTGGCGGAACGCGATGGTGCTTTGGGCATGGTGCGCTAGAAGAGGGGAAGGAACGACACAACGGCGAAAATGCCTCGGTCAAGATTCAGGTCGATGGATCGACGGCTGGTGAATCAGCGGCTGATTTAGCGACAGTAATGATCAGAATCTTGACAATTAGCAAGAATAGTATGTCAATTTTACCTTATTGAAAATCGGGATGCTCGATCGGGATCGTCTTGATCGTTTCTAAGCCTGGACTCTGGGCGAATATCAGGGAATCAACAACTGTTTGGGTCTGGGTTCAAGTCTTTCAAGCTTAAATCAACCAATTGATTAGCGTTAGGGTAATCAAAACGATCAGTAGAACGAGGTTAATCGCGACCTCGGTACGGTTGAGCAGCAAGGCTCGCCCAAAAAATTCACGTCCGCGATCGGTGATAAATCGGCGCAGCCAGAGCGGTACGCGATCGTACATTGGCTTATACTGAGCCACGCTCCGAGCCACACGAATCACGTTATACACCGAGAGACCGGTTAATAGCAGGCGGTAGATCAAAAAAAAGTCGATCGCCATAGGTCACCGTCTTGGGACAACCCTCTAATGTTCTACGTGGTTCGATCCTCTCTTATCCCACTGTTATCCCACAAATACCCGTCGCTTGCTAGGGTGGGCATTGCCAACCACAATTGACACTCGCGAGAAGTCATGCGTCTGGGGTTGACATGGATCATGGTGGGCAATGCCCGCCCTACGAATTGAGTTTATAGTCATTCGATATCAAAATGAGACACGTCCCCTCTCAGCTTGGTTAAATCCGCCCTCCTGCACGCTTCATGACCGATCTTCCCGACCTATCCGCCCTCTATGAACATGTCCGTGCCAATCCCAATGTGGCACTGTCGTATCTTAATCTTGGTCACGCGCTTGAAGCGCACCACCGCCCGATCGCCGCGCTGCGGAGCTATCAACAGGCCGTCAAACTGCGTCCAAACTATGCAGAAGCACAATTTTGCCTAGGTCGTCAGTGGTGGCAGCAGGGAGATCTCGATGCAGCGCGATCGCACTTTGAATGCGCTGCCGAGTTGCGCGTTCCGGGTGTGCCTCTAGAACTTCACTTCAATCATGACCTGATCTACGGCCACCACGGGATGCGCGATCCCTGGCTGTTGTGGGATGGCCATGTCTATCGGGTGTACTATCTGGCCGGATTGTGGGATGAGCCATCGCGATCAATTCACACTGCCCATTCCAAGACCTCGTGTCCTGGCACTATGACGGAACCATCATCACGGCTCCGGATGCGACGGTTAGCTTTGGCAGTGGTGTAGCACGAATCATTAACAATACGTACCATCTGTATTACTCCGTGCGTCAGCGGACGGACACGGGCGATCGCGAGACGATCGCGCTGGCCACATCGCCCGACGGCCTCAACTGGGAAACCATCAACCCAGACGTGATCGCCCGAGACTCGCACGATTACGCACCCCACCATTGGCACTCCCCTAGCTCTTTCCTCGATCCCCAAACCGATAAGGTCTACTTCTTTGTGGGGGCGAGTTCTGCGAGTTGTCAGGATGTCAACTATCAAGGCTGTGTGGCGATGGCGGTTGGCGATCGCCACAGTTCTAGCCCAACGGTATTGCCGCCCGTGTTGTTGCAATTGGCGGGCAATGCGGGGCTATCCGCCTTTGGACGCATCGATCGCCCCCAAGTTATTTTTGCCAATCGTCAATACTATTTGACCTTTTCCTGTCCGAGCGATCGGCTACATCCCGATTGGCGATCGCGCCTTGTGCCACGTCGCTTAAGCGAATCCTCAATGTTTTGCTACGTTTCCGATGCGATCACAGGCCCCTATCGACCCTTTCCCGAGGAGGAACCCTTTGTTTGGGGCAGTGAACGCACGCGGCTAGAGCGATCGGGAGTCTTTTTAGATACTCCAAAGGTAAGTTATTTGTCTGTGGCAATTACCCCCATTCTCAATTGTTAGAAGTCTCGCCTCGTTTTCCGATCGGTTGGAACGGCGAAAAAATCGGGATTATGTTTAATCTTCAGTTGGATGAGATCCGGGGTCGTTAATCTAATAAGTCCGGCTCGTCTCGGACGATTTTGTCGTAGAGCGACTGGAAGCAAAACCAGCCCATAAATGGTGTCCCGACTTGGGAAGCGGTGAGGGTCGCGGTGTCATGACCGATC
>JAAUPN010000070.1 GCA_012033105.1 Coleofasciculaceae cyanobacterium RL_1_1 | reverse complement strand
TAAACGCGCGATAGGACACCACCGTACTCGCCACCAGTGGCGCAAACAGTAACAGGGTCACGATCGCAGTCGTTTTAACCAGATTGGTCGGGCGTCGAACTAGAAACATGGAAACCCATCATCACCGTAGACGAGTCGGTAGGAACGACAGTATAGACGCACTGCATAGACGCATTACTGCGATCCCAGGCATGAAACAAACTAACCCTCTGGGATCAGCCGCTCATATTCCTTCCCAAGTCTAGTCGCTACGATCATTCCAGCGTCCCAATCTCCGAAAAACTTTGTGTCTAGCCAACGCGAGCAACAAGTAAGTAAATCTACTTAAGTGAATTCGCTCGGATTTCCATGCTATCCGGGGTATTTTCTCCTCGTTCCTCCTCGTTCCTCCTCGTTATCAGGTTTGATCCCGATGGATATTCATCACGTCGCTATTATTGCCTCGAATTACGCCCGATCGAAGCAGTTCTACACCGAAGTTTTGGGTTTTGCGGTGATTCGTGAAACCTATCGCGCCGATCGCCAATCCTACAAACTCGATTTGCAGGTCGGCGATCGCACACAAATCGAACTGTTCTCCTTTCCCAATCCGCCTGCGCGTCCCACTCGTCCTGAAGCCTGCGGTTTGCGTCACCTGGCATTTCGCGTCACCGATCTCGATGCCGCTGTGGCAGAACTGGCCGAGCGAGGCATCGCCACAGAGCCGATCCGCCTCGATGAACTGACCGATCGCCGCTTTACATTTTTCCGCGATCCCGACGATTTGCCGCTCGAACTCTACGAAGTCGCCGCGATCGGCTCACCCCCCGAGCAAAACCCAACCCACGACTAACCCCAAGGATTAACACGCATCTCCGGCCTCGACATACTACGATATTCAACCGAGATTCAATCTCAAGGGATATACGATTGATCAGCTAGAACCACGAAATATCGTTCGTATCTGGCTACAGTGTCCCGATTCCGTAAACTTTGCCCAGCGTTACTATGTCAGACTCCGGAACACTTCTCGCCCGTGGACTCAAAGGAATCAATGTCTACCTTGTGGGCATGATGGGCTCAGGCAAAAGCACGATCGGCAAGTTAATCGCTCGTGACCTGGGCTATCGTTTTGTCGATACCGATACCATCATTGAGCAGGTCACCCAAGCCACAATCCCCGAAATTTTTGCCGCTGAGGGTGAGGCGGGATTTCGGGCGATCGAAGCGCAGGTACTCGCTCAGGTGGTGGCCTTTCAGCGGACGGTGGTGTCTACGGGTGGCGGCATCGTTCAGGACGATCGCAACTGGGGGCAAATGCGCCAGGGATCGGTGCTATGGCTGGATGTACCGCTCGATGATTTGTTCGATCGTGTCCGAGGTGATGCCAATCGCCCGCTATTAAACCATCCTGATCCCAAGACAAAACTGGCAGAACTGCTCGCCCAACGTCGTGATCGATACGCTCAGGCCGATGCTCGCATCACAAGCACGAATGCGGAATCACCGGAATTAACGGCACATCACGCGATCGAGGCGTTAATTCAGGTCATCAAACCCGCAGCTCAACCCGTCGTACCTCACGATCGCAACTAATACCGCAGGATAAACTCCTCGCCAGTCGCTTCCAAAACCGTTTGCTCGACTTCAAGCAGCATGATCGCCGCGAGTACACCCCGAATACCGCCGCCATTGATGCTCAAAATTTTGTACGTCACATAGCAAAAAACGATTTGCTTAGGGCGTATCAAAAAAAGCTGAGAGCACTGAGCGGAGTCGTTGGCGTAGCCTTTGCGAAGCAAATAGTGCGGTTTTCAACTTAGACGAGAGTGTCCTAATCTAATCGGCTTCTGCTATACAATCGCCTCAGAATGCGGATCAGGGTTCGGATTAGTATTCAGACTCGTCTTGGTAAGGATCGGGTTGATAGCGGGGTTCGCGTTCCAGTTTGCGATCGCGGTGTACACGATTGGGTTCGATCGATGCATAGTCGTGATCGTCCTCGGGTTGATCGCGATCGCGTAACACCCGCCACGCGGCTCGAATCCCGGCGATCGCCCCCCGTGCCGTACCGTGAGCCCGTTGGGTTTGGCGACGCACCGTCGAAACACTGTCATTAACATGACCGAGGGTTTCGCTCGCGTTGCGAACACTGCTGGTCACATTTTCAGTTAAATCGCCCAATTCAAGACCCGTTTGCCGAAACGATTCGAGGGTTGCGGGTAGCTCGCGGTTGAGGGTATCAGCTAAACGCTCCAGGCTACGCGCGGCACGCTGCAAATCTCGCGCAGCGGGCAACATCGCCACACACAAGAGCAGCAATCCCAACGCCACACAGCCCAACGATAGCCCCAACCAAAAGATCGGATCGGTCACAATTCTCGTTTTACTTCCGTTCGATTCACTCGCCACAGCATAGCGCTCCCTGCCTCTCTAATGACAGACGAGTTCGAGTGACGATCGGGGGAGTATCGCGATCGATTAAAGATTTTAAGGATCGGTGGTGTGGGAGGGATCAACCTCGCGATCGGTGTGGCGATCGATGACGGCCTGATATTCCCGACGCGAGGCCTCCCAACCGGCAGCGGCAGCATCCCGGAGTCGTTCCGAAGTTCCCTGCCAATCGTCTTGTAAATCCTGGGATAGTGCCGTGACACGATGACGCAGCCGATCGGAAAGTTCGATCGTCGTATCGCTGACGTGATGGGCGAATTCAGGCAATTGATCAACCGTTTCTCGAACCGTACGGCGCACCCGTCGTGTTGTACGTGGATCGATCCACATGCCCGCGATCGCCCCGATCGCCCCACCGAGAAGAACGCCACCGAGAAACGCACCGCTTCCTTTTCCTGCCATGATTCTGTGACCTACTCAACTACGCAAAACTTCTGATTCCAGGATGGCACGACATCGCAGCTTCAGGGTCATGATTCAACCTGCATTTTTCCGTATTACGCCTGACGCTCTGCTTCCTTTGCAAGGTAAGCCTTCACCGCTCCGTAGGCTTGGTTCACCCGCACAAACTCAGTCTCATCACCTGCGGTTAAATCTGGATGCGTTTCCCGCGCTCGTTGGCGATAGGCACTGGTTAGCTCTGCGGGCGTGACCGGCCAGCCTAAATTTAAGATATCCAGATGGCTCCACAGTTCTGCTCGCTCGCGATCCATCGGCGCTTCTGGCTCCGGGTCGTCGATCGCGATCGGCTCATCGTACCAATGCTGATTAAACCGCGTTGTTTGTCGGCTACTGAGATACATCTCACGCCCAAAATCACTCAAGGCTTGCTGGCAAAACTTAAAACCGAGAACGGGAAACAGAATTGCCATGATCACCAGACAGGGTAGCAGTAGATACGACAGCAAGCCCGGTGCAATCAGAGCAACCACGATCGCGACCACCGGCAATAATTGCAGGCCCAGAATAACGCATTGCAGCCAGTGGGGAGAGCGATCGCGCATGGTTCAGGAGCGTCAGAACTCGCAAAAAGTGGGCTAAGAGATGGAGACTCACTCTTGATCGTCAGCGCGATCGTCCAAAGCTGATGTGGTAACACTGATCCCCCAAGCTCAATCCGATCCAGACTCTCGCGGCAAAACGAGGCGTCTGGATACCCTAGAATCAAGATCCGTTGCTCAGATCCTTAGGAGGATGTCATGGCCTTACGGGTAATGCGAGCGCCAAGTGCCTGCATCTTACCGACAAAATTGTCATAGCCGCGATCCATGTGACCGAGATTTGCAAAATCGTTGTGCCATCGGCGGCCAACCCGGCGATCGCCAGTGCTGCCGAGGCGCGTAAATCCGTCGCTTCGACCGGCGCTCCCGACAATAGCGGCACACCTTCGATCACGGCCACATGACCTTTCACGCGGATATTCGCCCCCATGCGTTGCAGCTCGGCCACATGCTGTAGACGATTTTCAAACACCGTCTCTTCAACGACACTGCTGCCCTCACAGATACTCAGCAGCGACATGAACGGTGACTGTAAATCCGTTGGAAAACCGGGATAGGGCTGGGTTTGAATATCCACACCCGTCAGCCGATCGGCCTTCAGCACACGCAAACTGTTCGGCGTATCCGAAACCACCGTGCAGCCCACCTCACGCAGCTTGGCGATCACCGCCGTGAGATGCTCCGGCACAACGGGCGAGAGGCTCACCTCCGATCGCGTAATCGCTCCGGCGAGCAAAAATGTTCCGGCTTCGATGCGATCGGGAACCACGGAATACTCAACACCGTGGAGTTTTTCAACCCCCACAATCCGAATCGTATTCGTACCCGCCCCAGTAATTCGCGCCCCCATCGCACGGCAGAAGTTGGCCAAATCGACCACTTCCGGCTCCTGCGCCGCATTGTGTAGTGTCGTTTCGCCATCGGCCAGCGTCGCCGCCATCATCAGCGTTTCCGTCGCGCCAACACTGGGATAGTCGAAATGAATCGCAGCCCCCTGCAACCGACGCCCACCCGGAATCGCCGCATGGACAACCCCACTCTCGATCGTCACCTCAGCCCCCAGACTTTGCAGCCCGCGCACATGCAAATCCACCGGACGCGCTCCGATCGCACAACCTCCCGGTAGGGGCATCTCCGCCACACCATACCGCGCCAGTAACGGCCCGATCGCAAAGAAGCTCGCCCGCAGTTGGCTGACCAACTCGTAGGGCGCTTGAGCCGTCGAGATTTCTCGCGCGTCGATATCGAGAATATCTTCATGGTGCTGAATTCGGATGCCCAGCGTCGAGAGGATATCCGCCATCTTCGTGACATCCGCTAGATTCGGGACATTACGCAGGCGGCAGACATCAGGGCATAGGAGCGCCCCGGCCATCAGGACAAGCGCGGCATTTTTCGCGCCACCAATTTTGACGTGGCCACTCAGGGATGAACGACCAACGATTTCCAGTACGTCCTGCTGCGAAGCCGACTGAACCATGGATTGGGTGGAATGTAGGGAGAGAGTAATGGAATTGTCCTCCAGAAGAGAGCGGTGAAGACGGATCGAAGCGGCGCGGGAAACGCGACGTAATCTCAGAGGTGTGATCGAGCGGCGAGGATTGGGGCAGGCCGCACAATATGAATCACGTGGAATACTAGCGCCTAAGTATTAACTCTTGTTAATTTTGGTTCTGATAGTACCAAAGATGTCAAAAAGCTGCTTAATTTTCTTTCCAAGAGAGAAGGTCACTGGGCGAAAAGTGATTGTGATAAACGCTTCGCGATCAATCCTCCGATTGTGCTAGACGAACCCACATTTTTACGGCTTGATGTATTCCGTTGATGGCGATTCCATGGTTGAAATCTGACAAGATTGAAGTCTCCTGTTACGGCTCAATCCGTCTTTGAGGTGTATTTCCTGAAATCCGAGGGATCGTCCGGATGTTTGTTCGGAATACTGCCGATCGCCGGGATGATGAGGAGAGATCCAGGGGTTAAAGTCTCCTGCGGATCGGGGGATCGGCAAAAGCCAAACTCATGACAGACGTATTACTTAATCATTAAAAATATCGAACTTGATTATTGTTTATGTTATGGGTTTGTCCGTATACGTTCGTACGAATACGGTCGTATCTTCTGACGGAGAATGGAACGAGAATGAAACGAGAGTGGGGTCATCAAATGCACCTCAAACACGTCTCAAACACGTCTCAAACACGCCTCAAACGTTCACTCAAACGAGAGAATCAATTCGTGCCGGTAAACGCTGGGCGAAGCGCATTTTTGCGGATCGAGCCCGTGGATTGATCTGGGCTTCAGTTTCGCTGGCGATGATGGGTTTTTTGGTTAAAACCTTAAGCTGTTCAGATTCACGCAAGCGGTGTTTAACGATACGATCTTCGAGGCTGTGAAAGGAAATCGCGCCGATGCGTCCGCCCGGTTTGAGGGCGATCGGGGCGGTATCGAGCCAGGTTTCGAGGCTATCGAGTTCGCCGTTGACGACGATGCGGAGGGCTTGAAAGGTGCGTGTCGCGGGGTGAATGCGTCCGTAGCGGTAGGATTTTGGCACCGATCGCGAGATGGCTTCGGCGAGCTGGGTTGTGCTGGAAAATGGGCGCTTGGCGACGATTTCGCGGGCGATGCGACGAGAGAGGCGCTCTTCGCCGTATTGGTAGATGGCGTTGGCGAGATCGGTTTCGTTCCAGTAGTTCACGATGTCGGCGGCGCAGAGTGTTTGCGATCGATCCATCCGCATATCGAGCGGTGCGTCGTTACGAAAACTAAAGCCGCGATCGACCAAATCTAACTGTCCGGAGCTGACACCTAAATCCGCAAAGATCCCGGCAAATTCGCCCACGTGCTTTACGTAGGGAAAATCCGCAAAGTTACCGTGCCAAAAGTTGACCCGATCGCCAAAGTCCACAAGCTTACGCCGTGCGGTTTCGAGGGCTTGAGCGTCGCGATCGATGGCCGTTACCCGTGCTTCCGGGTCAGCTTCGAGAATGCGCCGCGTATGGCCACCGGCTCCGGCAGTGCAGTCGAGGTAGTGACCGCCGGGATGGGCGTCGAGATCGACTAGACCGGCGATCGCCTCGTCGGGTAAAACCGAAATATGTTCGATCGGGACGAATTCGTCAGGAAGATTAAACGAGCTGGTGTCAGCGCTTGGTTCGATGTTTGGTTCGGTATTTAGATCGGCGGGATCGGAAAATTGGGACACAGTAGCGATAAAAAACAGGTAAGGCGAAACAGGCCGTAGAGCGGGATAGTGTATTCGGTTTTGAAACGATCGCCGCTCGCCGGTTAGAAGTCCTGAGCGGACTAAAACGAAATGGTCAGATAGCGATCGTTAAATTTTGCACCGGTGACCGATCGCCCTTGTAACGCACTCGGTAGCAAGATATTACGACGCTGACCACCCGCCTCGATCGTCACCTCCGGCCCGGACTGAATCAGCTTCACCTGTTTTTTCGTGAAGCCGGGGAGGAACAGCGTTACGGTCTTGCTGGCAACATCGATCGTCATCGGGCGCGGCGCGTGCTGGGCGAGGTTAGCGAAATCGGGTAGGGCTTCGATCGCAGCTTGCCAGTTATCACCGGACATCGTCGGCACGGTCGCCACGTGCAATGATTCAAACTCATCGCCCACCACGCTGGCATCGTCGCATTGGTTCAGCAGCACGCCACCGACCGTCAAACCAATGATTTGTGCCTGTCCCCAGCGATAGGCTGCCAGGGCGCGATCGGCGGCCTTGGGCGTCGTGACGAGGTAGGCCGCGACGCGCGATGGACTGCCGAGCATGGCTCGTCCCTCATCGAGCAGCTCGTCCATCTTGTTCGGAGAAAATGACGTTTTGGAAAAATCAGTATTCAGCACCGCGCTGCTAATCGGCTGCAAAAATGGCATCACGGTCTTGGCAAAGTCGGAGTTATCCCAAACGCTGCGGAACCGACGCAAATACCAGCCGCCAATCTCGGCAATGCCAAACACACGCAGGGTTTCGAGATCACTCGGGCCATCGTAGACGATCGTGTCGTACTTGTCTTCGAGATCGTAATCGCGCAGGGCGTTGAGGGCAAACGCGCTATCCATGGCGGGCAAAACCGCAAGTTCCTGGCCGTAGATTTCCTTAAAAAAGGGCGTACGAACGTACTGCGCTTCGAGTTTTTTGATTTCGTCCCAGCTTGCTTCCAGGAGCTGCGTGGTGTCGAGGCGAACGGCAGCCAGGTTGGTTTCGAGTTCGGTCGGTTCGTTGCCTAGGGTCTGACCCAGCAAGAGTTCAAAATCGGGGGCAGGATTGGCGGCAACCAGCAGGGTGCGCCGACCGTCTGCGGCCTGTTGCTTGGCTGCCGCGATCGCCAGGGTTGTACGGCCACTGCCGCCTTTGCCGAGAAACGTAAGAATAAAAGCCATGGGTCTTTCGCGATCGATCTAATTCGATCTAATCGGTCTAATCGGTTGCCATCCGACAGCCACGCGAGCAATCGAACGTTCATCACGGTAACGCATTCGTGACCGACTCTTACCCCATGCGGCTACCGCGATCGCCGATCATCAACCTAAATTACCCCGTGCCAGTAGCCATCGTGACCTAAAATCACGACAAAAGTAAGAGCCGCGAACGACAGCCATCAATAGACCGTCATCATCGGCTCTTGCATATGTAAAGGTTGATTGAAAAAAACGAGCAGCAGACGATCGAAGCAGCGAGCCGCTCACGTTCTTCCGTGACCTGTGCCATTCAATTGGCCTCAGTCGTCGGTGCGCAGTTGACGCTTACAACCTAAGCCGGTTGCAGTTCATCCTCGAAAAACCAGATCGAAAAATTACCATCGAACTGGACTACAACACCGACACCACTGCCATCCACCATTTTGTAACTGGTGATTGTGCCGACCGGATTTTGCTTGAGTTTAGCGACGGTATCGTTGTCGATGCGATCGCGAACCCGGACGACTTTAACTTTTTGACCTACTTCCATGACGGCTCGATAAACATCCTTAATAAACCAACAGATAGTGTATCAGGACGGGTTTACTCCCGGTAGACACCGGCTAGAGATAGCCAGGGCAAACGCATACTCCAGGACTTTGGCAAAAAACGTTAATTTGAAGCCTGAGCTGGTCGAAGGCTGGCGGTGTTCGTGGGAAGTGGCCGCACTTCGACAAGCTCAGTGCTCGAACTTCGACTTGATTTGCTATGAAGCATGACTATGCGTTTGCCCTGTAGAGATAGCTATGAGATACAAAACTCGACCCGCTGACATGAACCGTTCATGTCAGCGGATCAACATCTACGGGTCAATATCCTCCACCTCGACCTCCTCAGATTTCACGACATCACTCACCAGCCGGTAGCCGGTTTCTTTTAATTCTTTTTTCTTGAGCGCCTTTGTGCCGACGGCTCCGGGATAGGTCGCGATTTTGAACACATAAACGCCATGAACCACCACGCCGATCGCCCAGGTGGTCGTCAGTTGAGCCAGACGCGGATCACTCCAGCCCTTGAGCGCTGCCAAAAACCAGAGAAAGCTATTTCCCGCACAAAACACAGCAACGTGAAACGCAAAGTTAAGTCGATCGCCAAAGCGACGAAAATCGGGGTCACTGCGATCGGGTTGGCGAGGCCAGAGGGGAGGCATGATGAGATCGGTCTAGTCACTAGAGAACAAGGATCGCAGTCAAGACACGTCATCAGGAGAAACCCTGAACCGAACGAGCGCAATCGATTGTCATCTTCGCACCCAACGGCAATTGAACGCGCATTGATCGGGATGAATTTTTCTGCCCAGGCTCGATCGCCAGCGTGATCGCCAGTTCTGATCGCCAGCTCGGCCATCATGCACAACAATCACGACAGTCACAACAACTCACCTTGTTATTTCCCATTACTTCTCAAGTATTGGCTCATCTAGCCGTAAATCCGGCTCAACCGTCGCAAGGACAACGAAAAGCCTAAACCAATCTGCTAGGATACTGAACAAAGTGAGGGGTGAGACCCGTCACCCCCACCCTTGTTCCGTGTAGATTGCACGCATCCGAATCGCGCGAATCGCGGTAGCAGGTCACACATATGACGTTGTATACAGACAAGGGTAGACGTAACACCCCGAACTGCATATGCCACCAACCTCAGCCACGCAGATAGATTCAGCGCTCCCCATTAGCACCGGGCTGCCAGCAAGGCTTAACCCCAACACGAACCCGGCCACGGCTCGCGATCAATGGTCGTCCGCTCCCACCGCAAACCCATCACCGAATAGCTCACCCTCCAACCCGTTGACGATCGTTTCGGGTTCAGCACCTCAACCACTGGGGGCATCGCCTGATGCGACACCTCACACTACACCCGGTGGGCGTACGGTTCTCCCGTTTGAGCGGCTACATTGTTTTGAAGATGTCGCCGATTGCTTTGCGGATCTCGGACTCCATTTTCACAACGCGATCGCACTGGTGCCATCCAATCCCAGCTATCCCACCGCACACAATGCGCTCGTGATTGTCAGCGCTCCCCACAATGGCGCTCTTGAAATTCAGTTCGATCGACCGATCTCCACTCTCACGGCCTGCATCACCAGTTCGCGACCGATGACGATGTCCGCCAAAAACAAAACCGCCGCAATCATCGCCCGCTCACGTATCCCGAGCAGCAACCTCAGTGGCAGTGAATCCAGCATCCCCGCTAACCATCCTCTCATTGTCATGGCTCCGGCGATCTATAGCGTCACGTTTTCCGCCTTCGACGGTCAAATCGCGATCAGCGACCTCTCGTTTTCCTGGGCAACGGATTCCTAGGGCGTGTCATCAATATTTAGGAAACGATCGTGAGCCCACGTTAATTCAGGACATCTAGGGCGCGATCGTGAGCCACATACATTCAAATTCAAAAGCGAGAAACGAGAACAAAACTTTATTTCCGATTCATCAGCCAAGATATTAGGGTATTTAGTAGGCGTAAGCTTCAGCGCTAGATCTCGGCTCAGGAATACTGGCAACGCATCATCATCCAGGCATTCCCCCGCCTCACCCCTCATTTCACCGCACCCCACACTTGCAGGAAGGCTCACCATGACAGGACGATCTCACCTTCACCTGACTCCCTCCGCTGAACACCCCACTCCCTCCACGATCGCCCTCCCCCATCACACCCCTCCAGCCCCCAAACCAAATGCCGCAAACTGCTCCTCCTGCACCGATCGGCAAGATAGCGATATCCACCCAGCCCTAGAGCCAACCTTCTACTACTTCGCCTATGGCAGTTGCATGTGTCCGGTCGATTTGCAACGCACCCTCGGTGAAAATACCCGCGATTACGTCATCGGTACAGCTCGCCTCGATCACTACCGTCTCGCCTTCAATCGCCGCGCCCAACACCGCGACTGTGGCGTCCTTGATATCGTCGCCGATCGCTCCAGTCACGTAGAAGGCGTGTTGTATCGCTTGCCTTGGCGATTGAGTGATCGGCTCGACGAACGCGAAGAAATTCCAACCCGTGGCTACCAGCGCGACACGATTACAGTCCGTTGTCGCGATCGGATCTATACCGATGTCCGAACCTACAGTGTCGTTGATAAGCTGCCGCGTGAACTCGCCCCAAATGATTGGTATTTCAATGTGGTTCTCCGTGGCGCTGTAACCTGTGGGTTATCCGAGCAGTATTGCTGGAAACTATTTGAACATATGTACTCCCTGCAACAACAACAAAGCGCGTAATAATACGAGTCTTGCGTAGTTCTTACGCACACATTTTAAGTAGTCACAAGGTTGCAATCTGTAGCCATCAAGGTTTGTAACCTGTTTAATTCGTTTGAATTCCCAGAAAAATTGACTTTCTTGGCTTTTTGTAACTGATATTCTTCAAAAAGATATGATTAGAGCATCCAAGGCGATAATTGAAATTAAACCGATACTGCTAAATCTTCAATATAGCGGTTTCATAACTTATGAGTAACACTCGAACAAGCTGGAAGCCTATCAGTTCTGCGAATTCAGGTGTATCGCACGGAAAGTAAAACCGCTATATAGCCAGACAAAAAGCAAGCAGTTTTTTGAATCTTACGGTTTTGTCTCAAATGCTTTGTATATTAGTGGGAGCATCTAAAGGGTTATTGAGTCTCTTTACAGGATTTTATCCCCTAGATTCCTCAATCGATTACTCAAGCGGTGTAGTGAATTTTTGGAATGAGATATTTCGTCAAGTACAATAATGATTGTATTAACGCCACCTGATAGTATTTAAGGTGTTGGTAATCGTCTCGTTATTTGACCGATTTCTTGATCCATAAACGTCACATCAAACTTTGTTGTCTACAGCTCTAAACTGACGCAAAATCCAGATCTTAACCAGATCTAAGACTGCGCCTGTTATGTGTTCTGAACTTCCCTGTGATTATTTCATGAGTACCATAGTGAGTCAGTCTTTTCAAGTCAACGTAAAACACAAAGCATCAATGAAGATCTCCGAAAATCCTCAAAATTACCATACAAACAACTCACGGGAATGTGACCATTTTTTTAAATGAATTGGAGTTCGTCTAATATAAGTGTATCGCTTGCAGGCAGCCGATTGGGTTGCACTATCCGAGTATTTATACTGCTCTAGATCTCCCCAAAGGAGCGCTATTCAGTAATACCCGCGTTAATCTTAGAGAATCTAACACCGGTAATGAGGCAAGGCGAAGGAATTTCACATGACTGTAGATGTCGAACCTAAGCAACATGCGAGTATTTTTATTGCGAGACTCGTTCAACAGGCCAAAAAACAACTGACCGGACAGCTCGACATCCAAGCTAGCAATGGTGAGCGCTGGAGCATTTACTTTTGTGTGGGTCGTATCCTGTGGGCGACTCACCATGATCGCAATGTTCGCGCCCTGCGCTATCACCTGCTCAGTACCTGCCCAGATCTTGACTTTAAAAGCTTAATTGTGCGTGAAGCTGATAAATTTTTTGCTTGGGACTATCAGGTGTTGTGGGTACTCGAAAAACGTAAAGTGATTTCGATGGAGCAGACGGGGGCTGCGATCAAGGAAACGATCGTCGATTGCATGTTTGACATCCTGCGCCATGAGCAGCAGGGGGCGCTCCAGTTTAAGTTACTCAAGCATGAAGCACTGAACATGTTGCGGATGCAGCTTGTCGCGCTCAATGTGGTCGCTTTGATCAAAAAGGCACAGGCGATGCTCCATGACTGGAATAATGCGAAACTCGATGAGATTGACCCGGATGCGATTCCGTTGATTGCAGATCGGGATGTCTTGAAAGCCAAGATTCCAGAAAAGGTATTTCAGCAATTAACGAAGCGGATTGATGGGCGGACGTCATTGCGCGAACTGTCGTTGATCATGAATATTGATTTGGTTCGCCTGTCAAGATCACTTTTGGCTTACATCCGAAAGGGGTGGATTTCGGTCATACCCGCTCCAGATATTCCTCGCCCCCAATCGCCGATCGCCGAGGTATCAACAATTTCTAGTACCGAAGATCGTCGCCAGTCCTTAATCGCTTGTATTGATGACAGTCCGCAGGTATGCGAATTAATGAAACAAATCATTACTGAGGCGGGGTATCGTTTTATTGGCGTAACCGACTCCGTGCGAGCGTTGCCGGTGTTGCTCGAGAAACATCCCAACATGATTTTTCTCGATTTGGTGATGCCTGTGGCGAATGGTTACGAGGTGTGTACACAGCTACGGCGTATGTCTGTGTTTGAAACGACACCGATCGTGATTTTGACGGGGAATGATGGTGTGGTTGATCGGGTTCGAGCCAAAATGGTTAAGGCGTCGGATTTTTTGAGTAAGCCCGTGGACAAAAGTAAAGTTTTATCGACGATCGAGCGTCTACTTCAGACGACAGAGACCCCGGTAATCTAGAGACGATCAGTGGTTTCGGCTTGAGATTTACCGATGTTGAGTTGGCTAGATCAATCAGGAGGATGGGATGCCATGCACAACAGATTGAATCGCGGGAAAAGGCCGGAGTCGCGCCTGACCGCTCCGATATGAGGTGGGATCACGAAACTGTAACACCGCGTAAAGAACTGCAATCATTCCATAAGTGAGAGATACAGTTTTTTTTGTTAGCCTTAGATAGGAACAATTTCGGGCGTTCTGGATACCGGCAGCGGTTAATCTCGAGCGAAAAATGCTATTTTTGCTTTCCCCGGAGGCCAAACCAAACCACTCACAAGAAGCACGTTTTACAACACCTGTTTTTTCGTGAGGATATCGTTACTAAGTTCGATTTCGCTTTAGATTTTTGGGGTTTTTTTAGGATGGGAACTGTGTTAGTCGTTGAAGACGGGCAAACGGACCGTGAACGGATCAATCGTTTTCTAAAAAAAGCTGGTCATACTGTCGCGAACGTGGGCAGCCGTGATGAGGCGTTTACGTATCTCAAGAGTCAGAAACCGGATTTGATTGTTCTCGACGTTATTTTGCCTGGGCAGAGTGGCTTTGAGATTTGTCGTGAGCTGAAAGGCAGCGATACGACCAAGGCGATTCCGGTCATGATTTGTTCGAGCAAGGGAACCGATGTGGATAAAACCTGGGGAAATATGCTCGGAGCGGATGCGTACCTGACGAAGCCTGTTGATGAGTCGGAGTTGACGACAACGTTGAAACAGTTACTCGGTTAAGCCTTGGTGGTGGAGGGCTGGCCTCACCACGGGTTGGTTGCGCGTTTGTATTGGGGGCTGACTTAAAGACCGGAGACAGCCCAGATGCACCGGCACAGCAAAGGGAAAATCCGGCTCTTTCCTGTCATCGCCTCGATCGCGTAATCGTTACATCGTCCCAAGCCTGCATCACACACCGAGCTGACCGAGTTCCCCACAGCACGTTTTATAGAATGACTGCGCTCCGTCTGCGCCCTTTGCACCATGTCTTTCGCGTCTTTTCCCAATCGTCAGTCCAATTCGCCCGGTTTCTTGGCAACATCGAGAGCTACACCGGTAGCTTTTGATACGGCTTTGGTTGATAGCCCGCAGGTTGTTCAAAAGTTTTTGCAGTTTTTGCTGCGTCAAGGCGATCGAGCCTTAATTCCAGTGGAGACGATCTCAGAAATTGTGACGATACGTGTGCCGGAGGTGTTGCCGGTGCCGCAGATGCGTGACTGTGTACTGGGTGTGTATAACTGGCGTGGGGAGATGCTGTGGATTGTTGATCTTGGTGAGGTGATCGGGTTTCCGTCGCTGTTTGCTGGGAAGCATCCACCGGACACGGCGATCGCGATCGCGATTGAGCAAGGTGAGCAGATGATCGGTTTTGTGGTGCCTCAGGTGCTGGACTTGGAGGTCTATAACCTGCAACAGCAACAGGAGCCAGACCCGCAGCTTTTCCCTGCTAGTGTGTTGCCGTTTTTGTCGGGCTATTTCATCGACGACAGTAACGAGATCTCGATCGCGATCGATATACCGTCCATTTTTCAAGTTTTGCAGCAGGGTCTCTAGGGTCTCGCTTGCGTCGGATCTGAGCCTTTTCGTCTGAGCTTTGGCGCATCACGATCGTTGTCATGTTCCGTGTCATGTTCCGTTTCTTCACGCTTGATTGCTTCATTGATATGTGCCGATATGTGCTGCCACTTCACGGGTTATCGGGGACTTAGTCCACCGCTCTTCACCTCGGTTTAACGAACCCACATCACCCCGCGTCAACCCGCATCACCCCGCGTCAATCTAGTTGACGGGCTGATTTCCGTTTTCCTTGATTCGTTTCGTCGCTTCACTCACTCCAGACCCTCCGTCATTCCGCAGGAGATCGCTAACATGGCCCCTCAAGAGTTATCATCCCGAGAACTATCAACCTTTGAGCAGTCGCTAAAAGAGCTGCGTCAACAGGTAACCGGCGTTGCTGAACAGATGCGCAGCGCCAAAACTCCGGAAGATCTATTGAAAATGGCGGCGATTCAGATCCGCCAAAGTTTACAGGTCGATCGCGTCTTGATGCTGCGGTTTTTGGAGCCTGGAATTGATCGGATGATGACGCCATCAATGTCAGCCGGTTTAATGCAACCCCAGGATGGGCAATCGGTGGCATCCTATCTCTACAGTTCGCGCAATACCAGCGGTGTAGGGTTTGGTAATGGGAACGGTCATGGCAGTGGTCATGGGAGTGGCAATAGCGGTCGGCGATCGGGCGATCGAGAGACGATCGATGTCAGCCTTAACGAGAACGATGAATTCTCGGACTATACCGGTTTGGTGGTGGCGGAATCCTTAGCACGGGGCTGGACGCCGACCCAAGGCGCCACAATTCACCTCACCGGATTTGGGTTTGATACGCCGGATGATTATTTAACCCATCCATTCGTGTCGATCGCCGATACGGAACGCACGAATCTAACGCCCTATCAACGCCAAATTCTCGAACGCTATCAGGTCAAAGCCAGCCTGAATGTACCGATTTGTGTCGGAAGCAGCTTTTGGGGTTTGCTGTCGGTGCAGCAGTGTGATCGTGCCTATCAGTGGCCGGAGCGTGAGATCGTCTTTTTGCGTCAGGTGGTGACGGAAATGACGGTGTTGATGCAGCAGTTTGACCTCGATCGTGCGACGAGCGATTCTCAGGCCAAAATCGAGGCGGCTCTCGTCAAGATGCGTGACGAGCTAGGGCGCAACCAGGAGCGCGACCATAGCGTTTCACGGGTGATTGAGCGGGTACGTCAATCCCTGGATATTGATGAAATTTTTGCAACGACAACCCGCGAAGTACGGATGTTGCTGAAATGCGATCGGGTTTCGGTTTACAAATTCAACCCGGATTTTAGCGGTCAGTTTGTCGCCGAATCCGTCGCACCGGGCTGGGGCGAACTGGTCGGACCCAATGTTCAGCGCGTCTGGAAAGATACCTATCTCGAAGAAAACCAGGGCGGACGCTACGCCGAGCATGAAACCTATGCCGTCGAAGATATCTACACGGAAGGTCATGATCCCTGTCACATTGAACTGCTCGAACAGTTTGAAGCGCGGGCGTATATGCTCGTACCGATGTTTCAAGGGGAAACCCTCTGGGGTATTCTCGCGGCTTACCAAAACGATAGCCCCCGCCCCTGGGAATCCACCGAAGTTTCGCTCTTGCAGCGCATTGCCGATCAATTGAGCATTGCGTTGCAGCAGGCAGAAACCGTACGTCAAATGCAGTTGCAGTCGAAGCGTGTTGAGAAAGCGGCGGAACGGGATCAAACCTTTGCGCAGGTGATGAGCCGGATTCGTCAGTCGTTGGAAATCGAGGAAATTTTCAACACCACAACCCGTGAAGTGCGGGCGTTGCTGCACTGCGATCGCGTCTCAGTCTACAAATTCAACCCGGATTTTAGTGGTGAATTTGTCGCCGAATCCGTCGCGGAAGGCTGGGGAGCGCTGGTGGGGCCAAACGTGCAGCGGGTCTGGAAGGATACCTATCTGGAAGAAAACCAAGGCGGACGCTACGCCCTGCGCGAAACCTACGCGGTCTCGGATATCTACACCGAAGGTCATGATCCCTGTCACGTTGAGCTACTCGAACAGTTTGAAGCGCGGGCGTATATGCTCGTGCCGATTTTCCAGGGGGATCATCTCTGGGGCATTCTTGCGGCCTACCAAAATAACGGGCCGCGTGACTGGGAAACCGACGAGGTGCGCTTGCTGGCTCGGATTGGCGATCAGCTTGGTGTGGCTCTGAAGCAGGCGGAAACCCTGGCACAGGTTCAGTTGCAGTCGCAGCGGGTCGAGAAAGCGGCGGAACGGGATCAAACTTTTGCGCAGGTGATGAGCCGGATTCGTCAGTCGTTGGATCTGGATGAAATTTTCAACACCACAACGCGGGAGGTTCGCGCATTACTTAAGTGCGATCGCGTCTCGGTCTACAAATTCAACCCGGATTTCAGCGGTGAATTTGTTGTCCGAATCCGGTTTCGGTGGGCTGGGGCGCTTTTGGGTCGGCCCCAATGTCGCAGCGGGTCTTGGAAGGATACCTATCTGGAAGAAAACCAA
>JAAUPN010000246.1 GCA_012033105.1 Coleofasciculaceae cyanobacterium RL_1_1 | reverse complement strand
GAAGCGCTCGATCGTCGCGATCGCACGGACAAGTCCCGTAAACATGGCGTGAGCTTGGGTGTCATGGCGACAGCCCGTGAGGGGTCAGCAAAAAGAGGGGTCAGAATGCACAACCGGCGATTTATACCTGCCAGATTTGCAAAATGCCTTTGAAATGCCTTTGATCGGATTGCGATCGCGGCATACTAGTCTAGGTAGTGTGCTAGATAGTTTCTCATGGACTGTATTTAGCACGTTTCGGCATAGTCCCATTCCACCTAGCTAGAGGTGCAATCCATGATAGAGATGAAGGTCGCGGGGATCGCGCTCGATGCTACCCGACGTAGTCCCATCATTTTATTGCGTGACGAAGCCGAGCGCCGCGCCATCCCAATCTATATCTCCCAAGAGCAGGCGCGATCGATTATTAGCGTCCTCGAAGATCAGGTGCCACCGCGTCCGATGACCCATGACCTGATGGCAAATATTCTCGATGCCTGGGAAATGGATCTCGATAGTGTGGTGATTCACGCTCTGGAGGATAATACGTTTTTGCGACGCTGAAGCTCTCCCTCGGCAATGAGACCCGCGAGATCGATGCGCGTCCCAGTGATGCGATCGCCCTGGCACTCAGGCTCGAAGCGCCGATTTGGGTGCTAGAGGAAGTGATCGCGGATGCCTCTATTCCGGTTGACCAGGAGGCGGATGAAGCTGAACGCCAGGAATTTCGAGCCATGCTCGATCGGCTCAGTCCGCAGGCGTTGATTGATCGATCGGGTAAGGGCAACCGTACGACCCTGGATGATGTGCCAGATTAAAAAACGTGCATAGGTCAAAGAAACAGTAACTTCAGACCTTCGTGATGTTCCGACCTTTGAGGTTTCCAAAACCTCAAAGGTCTCGCTCCCCGATGGCTATGCGTTTGCTCTGCTTGTTGGGAAGGTTGGTTGACGATCGCCTCCATCGTCACTCACAATGAACGTAGCAAAACTTAACAAACCAGCGAGGCGAGATCGTCTGACACCATGGCTCAAGCACCTGAACCGACCATTACACCCACGCTAACCGAACCCAAACTTGGCTTTAATCGCTATTCTGAGCGACTCAATGGTCGTGCTGCGATGCTCGGCTTTATTTTGGCACTCATCATTGAATACACCTCCCATGAAGGTTTGCTCACCTGGTTGGGTTTGATCTAGTTCGATTCACTTGCAAAGCTTAGGCTCTGGGGAGTCTACGTCAAAATAGAAACGAGGGAGTCTCGCTAGTGCAAGACTCCCTCGTTTCTATTTTGACGTGGTTGGCGTCAGCGCTCACCGACGATGACCGCCCAGCTAGCGAGTCACACGTTCCGCTGACTTCGTTTCGCTCGATTCGTAGGCGCGTTCGAGACCCATGATCGTTTTTTCACGATCAGAGAGTGCGGTTTTGTCTAAGGCGTTGGCGATCGGGGCATCAAAGGAGTACAGTCCCGCACCGTTGAGCGTGAAGAACAGGAACACCGCTGCGTACAGCGCCGATAGTTCAAGGTACGGCAGACTGAAGCCCGCGACGAGAACATGGTGATACATCGCCACGCACATCGTCCCAAACAGGCCGAACGCCGCCGGACGGGTCAGGAAGCCGAAGGCCACGAGGGGCGCACCGATTAGCTCGGTGTAGGCCGCGACGTAGCTGAGAAAAATCGGGAAGGGTAAGCCGATAAAAGCAACGTAGGCTTCCGCGAAGCTTTCAATGTCGTCGAGTTTGTTCGTGCCGTTGTGGATCATCACGACACCCGCCACAACGCGCAAAATCGCCCAGGCAACTTGCATCGAGACGTTCGGGGCTGGGCTGGGTTGAAATAATCGGACGCGCAAATTACGGAAATTCATAGCAGGGGGTGCGATCGCGATCGCAGGATATATATGAATATATGTTAATTAAAATTAAGGATTCGTAAGAGTCATTTGTGTGGGATTCATAACGTGGCGTTGATCGAGCGGGTAGGAGGGCTGGGCGATCGGTGGTGTCATGTGATGCGCAGCATCGGTAATGCGGTTACTGAAACGCGGAAAAATCCGGGCGTGCGCCTAGCTCAAACTCTTGCTGGGCTTGGATTAAATGTTTCGGTGCTGGGCGTTGGGCGTCGTAAACGACGATCGTATTGGTCAAGTTGCGTCCGGGTTCGATAATAATGTCGCCGCGATAGGCGAGACCTTGAGATGAGCCGCCATCGAGGTTCATTGCTTGCTGACAGCCGATCGCTTTCATCACATTCGCCGTGGCTTCGAGACTTAACGGCACAGCAAAGGCGACGAGAAATAATTTGTCGCCCGCTTTGGGATAGCCGATCGCGCACCGGTAGGCGGTGGCGAGCACGTGGGGATCGCGAAAGCCTTCACTTTTGGGCGCTAAGGCGACGTTACCGTTATGCACCAAACGCGGCCCACAGGTGATCGAAAACCAATGATCACGCCAACGCGGTTTCCCGTCCGATCGAGCCGTGACCATTTCGAGCTTGCGATTGGCTTTGATGCCTAGGGTTGTACCGTAATTTTCCCAGGGGCTATATTTCAGCACGCGCCCCCCGGCGACCATATTGCCCAACACACGCTTATGCTCATCTTTCCCAAAAAACGTACCGTTAATTACAGCAGCAGCATAGGCGCGATCGACCATGCTCACAAAGGATTCATCGCCGTAGACGCTGCGGGAACTGTTAGCGAGCGGGGCATTGTGGGGTAGGCCGATCGTCAGTAACGTTTCAGGAGCTTTGAGGTCAACGGTGATCAGATGAAAGGGGACGCCCAGTAGGCGAGTGGCGGCATAACGGACGGGATCGCCGCCAGGGGTGGGATTTAGAAAGGGGATAGCTGGAAGGCGAAATCTTGGGAGTTGGGGGAGTCGGGGAAGTCTTGGGGGCGCGGGTGAAACGGGTGAAACGAGCAAGGGATCATCAAGCGCCTGGAGGGCATCATCGCGACGGTCTTCGATCAGCTTGGCGGCCAACTGTTGACGGAGGGTTTGACCGAATTGCTGCATGAGGGTTTGACCGGTTTGCCAGAATTGCTGGCGATTCGGGGAAGTGCGCAGGTAAGCATGGGTGAGTTTTGCGATCGCCAATCCCAGGAGCAGGAATGCAAGGCGTCGGGAAACTCGGTGCTGTTGGGATTTGGGAACGGAGGTCGGAGGGGTCACACGGCAGATCTCAGGGGGTAATCAGGAAGGGGTGGAGACGATCGCGCAATCGTCCATGGGGGTGGATTGAGCGTCAGACAGGCTCGGTGTGCAAGGAAGAATTCTAGATCGATCAAATGCCCCGTTCAGCGGAATGATCGGTCTACGATAGGAGCATGATTCTGGGTGCGATCGATCAACTATGGGTAAAGAACAATTTGAGCGATACCTGGCGACGGATGTGGGTGGTTCCGGTGCGGTGGATCTGAGCGACCCGACCCTAAGCGCGGTCACTCGTCTGCGTGAACAGTTCGGCACGGCGAATGTTTACGGCAAACCAGCGCGATCGATCCTCAATCCGGCCTCGGGCTACATTCGCGCTTACGATTTCACGCTCAACCCCTATCGCGGCTGTCAGTACGGCTGTAGTTACTGTTACGCCACGGCGTTTAGTCCGAATCAGGCGATGCGGGATGATTGGGGAAATTGGGTGATCATCAAGGAAAATGCCGCCGAGTTAATCACGAAGGAACTTGATCGCTGGCAGACGAAACACGATCGCCCGCCGAGTATTTATATGAGCACCGTCACCGATCCCTATCAGCCGATCGAGTGTCGGGAACGGTTAACGCGATCGTTGCTCGTGGCTATGTTAGCGCGTCCGCCGGAACAGCAGCCGACCTTAGTGATCCAAACCCGTAGCCCGATGATTGTTCGCGATCTGGACTTACTCCACCAGTTCGATCGTATTCGGGTCAATCTCAGTATTCCCACCGGTAGCGATCCCGTGCGCCGCGATTTTGAACCGCGATCGCCCAGCATTGCCGCCCGTTTGCACACCCTGGCGAAAATTCGCTACACCGCCCCGTTTAGCTCGCGCCTCAAACTTTCGGCCACGGTTACCCCGTTTTTACCCACCTTTGGGTCACTGCCTAGTCATACCAATAGGCGATCGCCATCTGGCAAAACTGACGATTTAGATCGGTTTGCGCGAGCCTTGGCCTGCGTCGATCGTGTGGTGTTTCAGCCCTTCCATCAAAGCAGCGGCAGTCAGCTCACAGCGACCACACGTGAGGCGGCGATCGCCCTCCAAGCGAAATATGCCGACTGGTATGATCGCGAAGCCGACTACAGCCAGTATTTGCGCGACAAGCTCAAACGCTACGCCCCCGATATCGAGATCCTGGATGGTGCGGAGGGCTTCGGGTATGCCTAAAACCCCCTTTGAGAAACGTCGTAAGCTCACTCAATCGGCTCAATCTCCCACCCTGTCGGCCAAAGTGCGCGGTTACTGGTTGACGCTGGCGCTCACGATCGCCCTGTGGCGGGGTCAGGTTAACCGTGCGAAACAGCTTCTGTTTGAGCTGAAGCGCACGATTCGCCCGTTACCACCGTTTGCCCAATGGTTCGATCGCATTCAGCAGGATCGCCCACCCCGCGTCACCCTCGCCCCCACCCTCAAAAGTGACGCCTATTTCGTCGCCGATCGCGAGGTCATCCGTGATATTACCCAACGGTTTCAACTGCAAGAACGGGACGCCGGGTTGGTGCAATGTAGGGGGATTGACGATCGGGTTTTTTCCGCCCTCGAAGCCTGTTTAAGCGATTTCATTCGTCATGCCTTTGAAACACGCAAACGTCAAAATCCCCAACGGTTCGCCGACGAACTCCACCGCGCGATCGTCGATCTCGACGGCCTCAAGCGGGGCATCGACCCGGACTATTCCAGCCCGCAAATGCCCTACGTTTACCTCACCCAATACCTGCTCGAAAATACCTATAGCACTTACCTCGCCTGGTTTTGGATGTATCAGCGCGGGCTACTATCCGCCAAGTTTAGCGTGCTCGATCTCGCCGCAGGCCCCGGAACCGTTGCCTTTGGCTTGTCGCTCTTGCTCCAAAGTATTGGTCAGACGATCGCCTTACCCGAACTACACATCAGCTATACCTCGATCGAAAAACAAGAACACCTCCAGTTTCGCGGCCTCCAGTTTTGGCGCTACTTCAGCGCAGAAGCAGCGGTGCGGCTCCGTCCAATCGGCCTCTTTTTCCAATTTCATACCCTCGATTTATTTCAATACCTGGATCGATCGAACCTGTTGCCCGATCAACGCTTCGACTTTTTGACCATTTCCCACTGTTTCTTTGCCGATGCTGATCGCTACGAACGATCGATGGCGATCTACCGCAAATCATCCGCGATCGGCTCGCTCCCAATGGGATGGTCATGTTGATCGTGCAGTGGTCGAAAATTCCAGGGCGTACGCGCGAC
>JAAUPN010000002.1 GCA_012033105.1 Coleofasciculaceae cyanobacterium RL_1_1 | reverse complement strand
TGCAGATCGAAAAAGTGGACTTCTTTTTGCGGGGGCGGTGCAGATTTGTGGATGTTGGTTCAGGTAGCGATCGAGCGAAGTCGTGCCGCCTTTTTGTGTGCCGATGATGGAAAAGTGGACAAATTCTCGGGGCATGGCTTGGCGATCGAGGAATGAGACTATTATTTGAAGCACGGCGGTTCGGTCTATCCGCTTTTTTAGCCGCGAAGTGACCAAAACATGAGTTGGACGGCAGCTAAAACCCTTGTTTTACGTCACCCGAAGCCTGCATCCCTACATCAGAAAATCCCAAAAGTTCATTTTTATCACCCTATAACTTTTGTGCAACGACCAATAATTCATAGACGACATTATCTGGATCTTCAATTCCATAATATTGGCTTGAATGCTCCAAGAAATACGGCGAATCACAAAAGAAGATTTCCGTTTTATTCAATTGATAGCCCGCCTCTTTAATGATTTGTCTAAGTCGAAGCGGAGTATAAAATATTTGCCATAGATTTTGTTGAGTTTCGTATAATGCACTTCGTTCCAGATCGACACATTTTAGTCGTTCTCGGCTTTGTTCTAGATACGTAATATCCACGGCAGCAAATATCGTAGGAAACAGACCAATCAAGACTCCGCCTGTTTTGAGTGATCGATAACACGATCTTAATATTGCACGATTTTCCGCATCACTTTCGGATAAAACTGAGTTGACAATTATCACTACATCAAACTCATTTTCAAACCCTAGATCTTGTGAATCGCGGGCTTCATAATGAACCTGATCATGCTGATAACGTCCTGCCGCAACCTTAATAACGCCGGGATAATCGGTGCAATAGATCGCGCTGATATCTGTGAGAGACTCTACGAAATCTTGTTCTAAGACGGTTCTTGAACCACATCCCGGTATGAGTATTTTTTCATGTTTGGGATGTGATCGAATCTCCGCTATGAGTTTATGGCGTAACACCGGATCTTCCGTCATACTCCATACCGTTTCGTAGTTTTCGACTATGTGTGTATTTTCCCAGTAGGCTTGCCTTTCCTGATCATTTAACGTTTCTTTGGGTGTGATTATCCATTTTTGACGCATGACTGCTATCCAGAATCGCGAGCATTACTAACTGGCACCAACCATTGTGACGGCACAACGCCATTGATCAGGTCAATTCGAGGAACTAACCCCGACGCGAAACCTGGGTCGCCGTCGCCTGATCCGTCGGAACCACCAGCAGTTCGCTCAGGTTCACATGCGCCGGTCGCGTCGCGCAAAATAAGACGATGTCGGCAATATCATCCGGTGTTAGCGGCGTTAAACCGGTGTAGGTTCGCTTCGCCCGATCGCGATCGCCATGAAACCGCACATCACTAAACTCCGTCTCCACCAACCCCGGATCAACTTCACTGACCCGCACCGCTGTCCCCAATAGATCAATCTTCAAGCCCGCCGAAATCTCCCGCACCGCCGCTTTTGAGCCGCAATAGACATTACCGCCGGGATAGGCCGCACGACCGGCGATCGAACCAATATTGATCACGTGTCCGGCATTGCGATCGACCATTCCCGGAATCACAGCACGGCTGACGTAGAGCAAGCCTTTCACATTCGTGTCAATCATCTCCTCCCAATCGTCGATCGAGCCGCTATGCAATTTATCGAGACCCCGACTCAGACCGGCATTATTGACCAAAATATCGATCGATTGCCACGCTGCGGGCAAGGTGGCGATTGTCTCGGCAACCCACTGGCGATCGCGCACATCCAGCTCGCAATAGTACACATCGCTGCCATAGGTCGCGTTCAACTCCAGCGCGAGTGCTTCGAGGCGATCGATCCGCCGTGCCGCCAGCAGCAGGCGTGCGCCCGCCGCTGCAAACTGTTCGGCACACGATCGACCGATGCCGCTACTGGCTCCCGTAATGAACACAAGTTTGCCAGTGAGTGAAATTGACGCCATTATTTTTCTGAAGTTGCCCAACGATCCGTAATACAGTCAGCCGTAACTAACCTGACCTATCCTAGCGAACCGATCGCCCCCAGCCCGAATCACGATCAGGATTTCATGCGTCGAGCGCTGATCCCCCTCGATCCATCAATCCGAATTAATCGGAAATGTCCGATTTGGGGTGAATGTGACAGGTTAGCGCAACAGGCAGCAAAATCCTAAAGGTTGTACCGTGTTCCAGCTCGGTCTGATATTCCAGTTGGCCGTGATGGGTTTCTGTGATGATCTTGTAGCAGATCGACAGTCCCAAGCCTGTACCCCGCCCGATCGCCTTGGTGGTAAAAAACGGATCAAACAGCCTTGCCTGCGCCGCCTCAGGAATCCCGAGGGCATTATCGGTCATCTCAATCACAATCCAGCCATCCCCGCGATCGCGCGTCCGAATCGTCAAACAAGGTTCGATCTCATCCCCAGTCCTCTCCAATTGTTCCGTTCTGAACTGCTTCCACTTGCCATTTCCAACCGCATCCTCTAGTGCATCGATCGCATTAACAATCAAATTCATCACCACTTGATTAATTTGCGTGTTGTGGCATTCGACCAGAGGCAGTTGACCATAATCTTTGACCAACTTGAGTGGATGGACATTTGGAAACATCCGAAAACGTGTATTCAAAATGGTGAGGGTGCTATCGATGCCCTCATGGAGATCGACAGATTTGACCTCTGTTTCGTCCAGTCGTGAAAATGTCCGCAGCGATCGTACGATCTCACTAATACGTTGAGCGCCATTTTCCATGGAGTCGATCATTTTCTGCACATCATCAACGACAAAGTCATAGTCGAGATCGTCGGCTAGATCGTTGAGTTCGCGATCGTCAGGATAGCGATGCCGGTAGGCGCTGAGTAAGCCCAACAAGTCGCTGACATACTCGCGGGCGTGGGATATATTGCCGTAAATAAAGCTAGTGGGATTATTAATCTCATGAGCAATACCAGCAACCAACTGCCCGAGCGATGACATTTTTTCGCTTTGAATCAACTGTGCTTGGGTACTTTCAAGTTCGGTTAAGGCACGCTGTAGGGTGTTGGCTTTGTTACGAGCATTTTTAGCCGAGATTTTTAACTGACGCGATCGCAGATCAATACGCTCAATTAAATAATTCAACGCTTCCGCCAAACGTCCCACCTCATCATCCTGGGTCACGGGTAACCGTAGGCTGTAATCGGATTTGCTCGCAACCTGTTGTGCGAGGGTCGCCGCATCGGCGATCGGGGCAGCAATTTGTCGCGTGGTTCGCCATGCGATCCAAGCCGCAAACCCCGAAGAGGCCAAGAGACTCATGATAATGACAAATTTTTCATAGCCCTGGATGATTTCCATCCGATCGCCGCTGCTGACGGCTTGCTCGGTCGCATGACGTCGTAGCTGTTCAATCTCCTGCGATAGCGTTTCGAGCTGTTTTAAATGGACGCCACGCTGGATCGAGGCAAGCTGACGCTGTAAAACACTCACCTCACCGAGTGTCAGAGATGGTTCTATCTCAGCCAAAAACTGTGCGAGATGGTTATGGTAAAGGGTAATGGCCTCTGAATGCGCCTCGATCAACGCCACAAATTGATCGGGGTTCGTCGCTACCCAGGCCGGATTTGTCCCCACAAATTCAATGACCGCTTTGGCTCGGACGATCGCTTTATCTTTTGTTTGCTCAAACGTCAACAAATGCTGTGTTTTCTCCTGTTGACCCTGTCCAACCTTCACCTCCAGCAGTAGTCCCTGAAACTTCATTTCGGAGCTAGCAAACTGCAACTCATCGAGGAGTTTGGCCTGCTCTTGGGCATCAAATAACTGTTCGATCCCTTGGCCTTGGTAATAGTCTGCGCCGACTAGACCGACGAGGGAACCGACCATGCCGATCGTAATTGCCCAGCAGTAACCTAGGCCGATTTTGGTGTAGAGCGATCGACTAAGACGTAAACCATCGAGCCGATGTCCGGTGGTCAACTGGCGAGCAAAGGAGGCTTTTAAGTGACGCCATGATGCGGTGATATCAAGCACTGTTTAGCTAAAACACAAATTCGTTAATGACGTTGCAACTTAAAAATAAAAATCACATTTGAGTTTAATTTTAAGCCTGAATTCAGGCTTAAATTCAGGCTCAAATTCAGGCTCAAAATTAAACCCACCCTGCTTAACTAACTCGTCGTCAAGCAATGAATCTTAGACGTGCGATCAAGAGACGATAACAACTGAAGCGATCGCGATCACACCCAAGCTTGATTCTCCGTAGTTTTCCTGACTCTTTCCTCCATGTTTGTTCGGATAGTGTTTGGTGATATTTCTCGTGATGGCCTCTGGGTATCGCGTATTTTTCTGAAAATGCCGCGCCATCTCCAATATAGCCATTTTCATCATGGTTTAATACCCCTGACTTCAGGGTAAAAATAATGACGAGAGGAGCTGAGGGGTTGTACGATACCACGCGACCTCAAATGCAGATCGTTTGTGCGATGGTGTCGTTTACACTAAATCTTCGTTTTCTTCCGCGTAACTGTGACCTGCCTTACTCAATTGATCGCACTTTCGGATCTCACCCTAGCTACGACGACATGGGGTGACCCACGCAATCCGCCTGTTCTACTCCTCCACGGCCTAGGAGATACCGCGACCGTTTGGAGCGACTTTGCACCCAGTTTAGCCGATCGCTACTTCGCGATCGCGCCCGATCTACGCGGTCACGGTGACAGCGACAAACCCAATTCTGGCTACGGCTTCGCTCAAATCATTGCCGACCTCCAAGCCCTAATCGCCCATTTTCAGCTCGAATCGGTTCACCTGATCGGCCACTCCTGGACGGCCAAGCTCGCGCCGATGTGGGCAACGCGCCACCCCGATCAAATTCGCAGCCTGACCCTGATCGACCCGTTCTTTATCGGCACGATGCCTAGCTGGTTTCGGATTACGTTTCCGTTGCTGTACAAGGTGTTGCCGTTTATCAAGGCGATGGGGCCGTATGAGTCGCACGAGGCGCGATCGCATTTGGTCGTGATCTGAAGCAATATCGCGGTTGGTCGGCGCTGCAACAGCGGGCGTACGAGGCGAGCATCGAGGCCAAACCGGATGGAACCTGGGGCAGCAAGTTTACGACGGCGGCGCGGGATGGCGTGTTTGAGGAGGTGATGCATGTGGCGGGCTTGACGCAGCCAATTGCGATGCCGACGCTTTTCGTGCAGCCCGAAGCGGGACTCAATCGCAGCGACTGGCAATTTAAGCCCTATCGTGACTATTTGTCACAGCTTGACTGGGCGATCGTGCCGGGGAATCACTGGCCGTTTTTGGTCGAGCCGGAACCGTTTGGCGTGGCGGTGCGATCGTTTCTCGATCGTCAACCCTAGGGATATTGCCCGTTACGCCAAACGCCGGATTTTTCCACACCCTGAATCATCAAAATCAATCACGATCCGTCTGAGCTAAAGCCCGCGCAGCGGTGATCAGGTCGGTTCGCATCGTTGCGAGGTCGTCGCGTTCGGCGAGGTAGGTTTCGAGGGCGTGGATTGGGTCGTGCTGGGTGGTGAGTTCCGGCATTCGCGGGCGAGCAAGCTGGCTGACGGGTTCAGGGGTGATGGTGTAGGTGTGGGCGGTGCTGAGGTGAGTGCGGAGTTGGGTAAGGTCGATCGACTCTAGGCGGCTGGCTTGGATTTTGTAGTGCAAACGGACGACCGCGTCCTCGATGTCTGCCTTGGCGATCGCGCGGGTGAGCGCCTCGATCGGGGTTTCGACGGCGGTGAGATCCACCGTAATCGTCCGAAAGGGACGCACCGGCAGCTCGCAAAATTCCCAATCGCAGCCGCCCGCTTCCACCTGAGCCAACACAAACCCCTTCGCCTCCCGCTCTTCACTAAAATCCACCCGATCGATACTGCCGGGATAGACGATCGGCGGATCGTTACTCGGGTTGAGATTTTGGTGTTTATGAACATGGCCGAGAGCCACGTAGTCAAATTCGGGGCGGCAAATCAGCGACACCGGTACGTAAAATCCTTTGCTGACGGCGAGAAACCGTTCTGCGCCCACCATCGCCCGATCGGCCATGAGATGCGCGAGTAACACCGTCGGCAAGCTGCGATCGAGCTGACGAATTTCGCCTTCCAGAATGGTTCGCAACTTATCGATCAGCAGACGATCAATCGCTTCGATCGACAAATCTTCGGTTTCTGGGCGTGTCAAGAGGGTGGATTTGGTTAACCACGGCAGGGTTACAACCTGAACCGTACCGCTTTGGGTCTCGATGCGATGGGTCATGAGGCGATCGCCGACGACAAACCCCGGAACGGCCAGCGTTCGGTACAAATATAAACTCGCGCCCCCCTGTCCCTGACCGTGTTGATCGTGGTTCCCGACCAGCAACACCGCCGGGATTTCGGCCTCCGCAAGGCGACGAAACTGGGTCGCAAACGCTTCGGCAACGTAGGGCGGTGGTGTGGAGTTGGGAAAGGCATCGCCACCAAACAGAACGAGGTCAACCTTACGGGCGATCGCCGTGTCGATACAGCGCGTCAAGCTTTGGATGAAATCGAGCAAGCGGGTATTGAGTCCCGTTTCGGGATCGAGCTTGCCATGCGATCGGCCACTACCCAAATGAACATCGGACAAGTGCAGTATGTTAATCGCCATAGGGCTAATGATCGAGTACGGATGTAGATTGATCGGTCTAAAATTTTATGGATCTGTAGGGATTGATCCGACATTGGGTAGAACTTACGCAAAGTATCGAAACTCGTAGGGGCGTCATGGCAATGCGTCCACGGTATTGCGTGCTTCTAGCTCGTCAGTGTCAGAACTCACGCAAGGGGTGTTAGAAGTCCGACTTCTCCCATTGTTCTAAGAGTTAGAACGGCGACGTTTCGTTTAGAAGTCGGACTTCTGCGTAAGGTGGGTAAGTCCTGTTGGGCTTGAACGAGAGAATAGATATCGTATTAGGTAGGTCAATAGAATAAGGGCGAGTTAAACCGCGTAGCTCAACCATTCGGGCTGTCAGCAATCTAGAAGCTTGTGTTACGTATAGCGTCTTTTCATCGACTTGGGCTACTTAGACCCCCATACAAATTGCGAGAACCGATCATGCCTGAAAAGCTGGACGCAACTGTGGTTGATATCAAACCCACCCTGTCCAAACTGCTCGAACAATCGGCGAAAACCCTCGAAACCATTTTGCAGGATGACAGCGTTGCCGCCACAGAACGCGCTGACATCGCCCTTCGCATTTTGGCACTTGCGGGCGGGCTAGATGTTCCCGTGATCCCCGAGCTGGCCGATACGGCACGCCCAATCGCCGCCACCCAAGCCGCGATCGCAACGCCCACCTCGAACCCGTCGCCGATGCCTGCGCTGCAACACGCCCAGCCTGCTGCCAGCCCCGATCCCTACGCTACCTTTCCCGAATTCTTACCCGGCGATTACCTCCAAATCGATGATTTTCTGAGTCCCGAAGAAAATCAACAGATTCTCCAAATCGCGATTGATCGTCAATCGGATTTTGTCCCAACCTCAACCTCAACCAATGCCGATAACTATCGTGCGTCTTACGTGCTGTACCCCAGCTTTTTTACCGATTTTTACTACCTCGTCAGCTCCCGCCTACGCGCCATGCAGTCAGAAGTCGTGCAAGCGCTCAATCTGCCCGAATTTAGCATCGATGAGCTAGAAATGCAGCTCACTGCCCACGGCGATGGCAACTTTTATAAGGTTCACAACGATGCGGATGGCGAGGTGATTAAACGTACGCTGACCTACGTGTACTACTTCAATCGGGAGCCGAAGCCGTTTCGGGGTGGCAATCTCCGGATGTATGAAACGAATTACGTCAATGGTTGGGTTGCGAAACCGGAGTATCAAGATATTGAGCCGATCAATAATCGGATTGTGTTGTTCGATAGTCGGTGTATGCACGAGGTACTGCCGATCAAAAGTGATTCGGATGTGTTTGCCGATAGTCGCTTTACCCTCAACGGTTGGTTACGACGCCCCTAGAACGGAGACCCATCAGGAACCCCACGACGATCGCCCAGTCGGTTTCCCCAGAATCACAATCCGACGACGGAGCGATCGCGGTTAGACTAGATCAGCTTCTTTATGCAGCAAAACGACCTTTCTGATCGAACGTAATACCGTCACCCTATGCAGAAACGCACTCCCCTCGAAACGTCTCAACTCATGAGCCGCGCCGAAGAACTGATCGCCGCCGCGTCAAATCGCTATCGCATTACCGTTCAGGTGGCTAATCGTGCCAAACGCCGCCGGTATGAAGACTTTGAAAATCTCGAAGAATCGACGATGAAGCCGGTAATGCGGGCGATCGTTGAAATGTCTGATGAGCTGACCCAGCCGGAAATTATCGGCGACTAATTGATGATCGGCGACCAATTATTGATCTATACGATCGCGCGATCGCATAATCGCGAGCAGCGTGACGACGACGCTTCACCGTAATGTGTGTCAATGCCCTTGACCGGCGATCGTCTACTGTTCGTAACTGTGGAACACGAGGCGTTTTGGATAGCGCCTCGGTTCATCTTTTTTAAATTGATTTCCGTCGTTCCGTAGTTCCCGCTCGATTCCGTACTCCTTGCTCTCGTAGATGTTTGCCCATGTCCCGCTGGCTCAATCGCGTTATTACCTTCACCTGCACCATGGCGATCGTCGCACTACTCAGCGCCTTGGTGCGATCCAATGCTGCACCGACGATCGCCACCGATTCAGCGGTGAACTGGAACTCATCGCCACGCGATCGAATCGCACAGTTGATGATGCCGAACCGGCTGCAAACACGCTATCGCACGAACGACATGTGGCAACTGGTCTACCAAGCCATGCCCGATCTGCCCCTCGAAAATCAGTACATCAACATCGAAACGGGTGAAATCGACGACGATTACACCCTGATGCGCCGCCTGATTCGCTACCACGTCTACGTCAAAAATCGTCCCCCACTGTTTCGCCTCGATTGGAAATTAACCCTCGCTGATTACCTCACCGTGCGTGATCCCAACACCGGGCAAACCGTCAGCGCTAATGAGCGCATCAACCCCAGTACCTATCCCGGTAACAACGTACTGTCCGTCGCATCGGTCAATCCGAGTGCAGGCGACACCTCTCAACCGATGTCCGCGCTCGATGGCGATCGCGCGGCGATCGCTCGCCTGACCCCAGAACAGCGCGATCGATTGGTGGATATCCTCACCATGATCTTCAATCCCACCTATGTTGACGCTGTTGAAGCTCACGCCGCGATCGAAGCCGCCCAAGACCGTACCGCCGATCCGGTCTCGAATCCAGATGGCCGCGATCTACCCCGTGCTCCCCAAGCCGGTGACGCAAACCTACTCATTCCCGGAAGTTCCCGCTAGGCTAGAGTTGGGCTTTGCCTCCACTGCGGGAGATCGTCTTCCTTGGACGTGTCTACGTTTGACTCAATTGTTTGACTTTCGCTTGCTAAGTGCTTGACTGGCTCCACTTTCGTATTCATTACTTACCGAAGGTTGCTTAGAAACCCGTGACCACACTTCGCGATCGCTACCTCGCCACGATTGATGCCCTGGTTGAAATGACCCTCGCCGGTCGTGTGCGATCAAAAGAGCAAATTTATCGGCGCTTGGAACGCGATCTGGAGGCAGGAACCGGCGAAATTTTTGAAGCGTGCCTGAGCGATCGTCTCACACAATTTGAGGCAGAATCGGGAACCAAAGCGGCGCGAAAAGTTCGGGCGACGACCACGATCGCCAGTGAGTTCGATCGCTGGCAACAGGATAATCGAGATAGTGGCGACATCCAACGGACGATCACAGCGTTACGTCAGGCCGAACCGGGCGATCGCCTTGTGACCATCATGCAGGCGATCGATCCCAACCGAGAACATGCCTGGAATGTGCCTCAAATCCAACAGTTTGCTCAAAAACTGACCGATGAACTTTCCACCAGTGCCGACAACCCCCAGCAGCTCATCCAGCTTGGGGCGGGCTTAATCGATGGCCTGAAATCCTACCGTGAACTCGAAAGCGTCATCATCAGTTGGATTTACGATCGGGCCACCCAAAATATTGGCTTTGAGGAGGCGCAACCCCGCGTGAGTCCCTGGGCAACCTGGGCTAAACAAAGTTCAAACCCGATGATCACCGAGCTGTTCCACACGATTGATCAAGGGAGACCGGTACTGGACTACATCGCGCAGTGTCGCGATCTCGATGAACGCACGTGGCTGGAATTGGCGATCGTCCTTCAGGGACTCCAGCGCGGCCTTGTGGCCTGGTTCGACAAGCAGCCCTATAGCCTCGATATGGGTAAGCAGGTTGCTAGCAGTGCGTTTCTGATTTTTGGCGCCTGTGGGGACAAATCGCCGAAGGGTTCGCGCGATCGAGCCGAACCGACCTCGGTGATGCCAGCTTCGCCATTTCACTACAAATCCTGCGATCCTTTGCCCGTCGCGATACCTTTCCGCTCTATGGCGGCGTCTTTGCCTCCTTTGGCGGGGACTATCTGCGCGACACCCTAAACTATCTCGAACAGCCCCTCAAGCGCGTTCCCGGAACCCAAGAAAAAGCGCGAATCTTAACCCTCCTCGGCTATTCTCAGACCGCGATTAGTGATTACGATCGCGCAACTGCCTTCCATACCGAAGCCCTCGAAACCGCCCGCACCGCCGCCGATCACCCCTGCGAAGTCGCCAACCTCAACCACCTCAGTCGCCTCAGCGCCACCCAGCACCACTACCAAGACGCGATCGACCACGGCCAACGCGCCCTGATCACCGCGCGACAAACCGGTGATCGTCTCGGGGAAGCCAACGCCCTCGTCAACCTAGGCTACAGCCAAGTGTTACGTCAGCAACAAACGGAACGCCCCGATACCGATGTTTACGAACAGGCGATCGCCTACCTGCACGATGGCCTCGATCGCGCCGAAAAACTCGACGATCGCCAAAGCCTCGCTCTCGGTTGCTACAGCCTCGGTGTCGCCTTCGTTACCGTCGCCCAACCCCGTCGCGCGATCGCGGCACTCACCCGGGGTCTCACCTTCGCCCACGAATCCGGTGACCTCTACCTCCAAGGCAAACACCTCCTCTTCCTCGCCGAAGCCCACTACGCCCTCGACGACTTCAGCACCGCGATCGCACCGCTAGCGTCGCCGCCTTTTCCCTAGAGCGCATCGACGCACGGGAATGGCGACAGGCATCGAGTCTACTCTCCGCCCTGCGTGGCCGTCTCGGTCTCGCTGAATTCACCGCCATGCTTCAGAACAGCCGTGGGCAGATCGTCCCCGCCATCGGCGTCGAAGGCTACGAATCCATTGTGGAGCTGATCGATCGCGCCTGCTAACCGCTGCGATCCATCGTGACGTATCATTTGTTTCTTCATACCGACGGAATGTCCTTCTAACTCGATGAACTTACTTGCCGTCGCCCAAGTCGCACCACTACTCGGGAGCATTTGGCTGGATGTAGCAATACTAACCCTCATGCTCGTGCTATCGGGCTTTTTCTCCGGGTCAGAAACCGCCCTCACGGCTCTTGACAATATCAAACTGCGATCGCTGATCAACGAAAGTAAAGTCAAAAACCCCATGTTCGAGCGACTGCTCGTCCACCGGGCTCGCTTTATCATCACCCTCCTGGTTGGCAATACCCTCGTCAACAACTTTGCCGCCATCCTCACCAGCAATCTCTTCTCACTCTGGCTGGGCAATCGCGGCATCGGCATCGCTACCGCCGTTGTGACCTTTCTCGTTCTGACCTTTGGCGAAATCCTGCCGAAATCCGTCGCGATTAATCACGTCATTCCCATCTTTCGCCTGGTCATCCGTCCCATCTACTGGCTGTCGGGCATCCTAGAACTACTCGGAATCATTCGCCTGTTTGAATTTCTCACCCACTTCGCATTACGCCGAGTGCGCACCCAAACGGCGCAGGGCGAATCGGTGCGGGATCTGCAAACCATGATTCAGCTTCTTGGCGGTAAGGGAAAGCTCGATATGCGCAAGCATAAAATGCTCAACAAAGCGCTGATGCTCGATCGTCTCAGTGCCAAAGATGTCGTTAAACCTCGCGTCGAAATGCGAACGATCGCCCACGATGCCACCCTCCAACAACTCGTAGATCTCTCCCTTGCCACCGGCTATTCCCGCATCCCCGTCCAAGAAGAATCCAAAGATCGAATTGTCGGCATCGTCCACCTCAAGCGAGCCTTACGACGGCTTCACGGCCAACCCGAAGCACAAACAGAGCCCGTCACCCAAGTCATGTCCGCTCCGGTCTACGTTCCTGAAACGAAGCGTATTGCTGACCTGCTAACCGAAATGATGCAGCAACGTTTGCATATGGCGATTGTTGTCGATGAATACGGTGGCACGGTCGGGCTTGTCACCCTCGAAGACATCCTTGAAGAATTGGTCGGCGAAATTTATGACGAAAGCGACCCGATCGGGCGTCACGTCAGCAGCGAAATCCCATTCACCAAAGGGACACAAAGTACGCCAATGTAATCAATGTGAACGCTACTGATCGCACAAAACGCTCGGTCTTCTGTCCATCACAGTGCTTCGAGAACGGGCAAAAACCCGTACCCAACACCGCACCTGAGCATTCTGCAATCTACAGAGCCGGTGACTGTGATACGAGTTCTCCCGTTAAACCACGGATGAAACGAGAACCGAGCGTTTTAGGTCGGCAGTTCAAACCGACCTAAGCTTTTAGATATAGCTTCCGAAGACCTCTTGAAGACTGTCTGAGACCACAGTTAACGCGACCTCACACGATCGTTAGTCTTCATCTCCCGAATTAACTCAAATTAACTTGCGGGAGCATCATCGAGATACTTCTCAAGCGTATTCGCTAGCGTTGCCTTGGGGACAGCACCAACCACCATATCCACGCGTTGGCCGCCCTTAAAGATCATCAGTGTGGGAATGCTGCGAATGCCGTATTCACTCGCGACACCAGGGTTGTCATCGGTATTGAGTTTAACGACCTTAACTTGACCAGAATACTGACCAGCGATTTCTTCAACAACGGGGCCGACCATCCGGCAAGGGCCACACCACGGAGCCCAAAAATCGACAAGTACGGGAAGTGATGATTCCAGTACTTCACTCTTAAACGTGCTGTCGGAAACTTCTGCTGCTGCTGACATGTGCTTGAAATCCCTAATAAAACGAGCGTTCTATCCGCTTTTAGTACAGATTCTAACATAGGCAACTTGCGACCTTCTGCGATCGCCCTCTATACATTTCGTATTGCCGCGTAGGACGGCCTGTTGCCTAGAAGCCGACAAACAAAGAAACGACAACCATCATAGTGTGATGGTTGTCGTTTCTTTTCGTCCGTGACATTCAACGTAGATCGTCAAGGCGCGATCAGCAACGACCTGGTATTAGCCGCCTCGTTGACTCAATCAAGACTTCATCGCGAACCGCACAAACTACGCACCACGAAACAAGCCTAGGTCGAAGCTTCGATGCGACCGTAGAACACACCACGCAGTTTCACCTCTTCGGGATCTTGAGCGCCAAGATCAGTATCCGAGGGCTGAATCGCTTCAAACACACCAGCGACCTCTCCAGTTTCGCTATTAACCTGCGAGACTTGCAGTTCCATTTCACCCGAGAGCACATCGGTGCGCTTCACGTTTTCACGAATGATTTCTTCGTTATCCGTTGCGGGCAGGGCGACAGCGTTATCGTACCCGGTGGATTCACCGCGACCCTTGGGATCAAGGAAGGTGGCGCCACGGTAAGACGGAACACGATAGGAACCGCGTAGGTCTGTTGAGGTGTTGATGTTGGTTTGACCGGGCGAGGTGGTCGCTTCGAGGTCTTTAATTGTGAACAGCATCGGGACTTGTTCGCCGCCGGGAAGCTGAACGGTGATTGCCTGGAAGTCGATACCGAATTTTTCCTTAAAGGTAACGACGCCTTCATCGTTTAGACCCAGATCGCCAGTGATTTGCTCTAGCGAGGAGGTGTAGCGCGTGAGGGCACGGCCACCGATAAATTCGGCTTCTTTGCGCTTGTTGACGGGCTCTTCTTTGACGAAGTAGCTGGTCGGCTGTAGGCAAAGATCGGTCAGGATGTAAGGTGATCCGGGGGTCAGCTCGAACGTGCCGCGAGCGGTCTCGGGCAAACGGGGGCAGCTATTGGCTAGCCCCGTGTTCACGATTTGTTTGTAGGTGAAGGGTTGGTCACTCAGTAGACTAATTTCTTCGCCGCCGCAGGCTGTTAAGACACTGAGGCATATTGCAGCAAGTGCCGCCACTAATGCGCGATATCTCATGGTTAATTCTTTTTACGATTCTGTATAAATCCAGTTATGCGCTGCTTTATAAAAAATGCTCGAAGGCGCAAGGTTTGGTTGTCTATGGCCGTTTGAGGCGGCGGACGTACCGAATTGAGAATACCAGGACGTGCGACCCTCGATCGAGGCTAAGTGTCTTGAGATCCGTTAAGTTTTGCGAACATCACGCTCGAAAATGCCTGAAAAGCGATTTGGCTGTGCGGGGGCTTCCCTTGGTGTGTGGTGCTGGCCGTGAAGTTAGTGGGGATCGGTTCCCGGATGGATGGTTGTGGTAACGGCGATCGATGGGTTTGGAGAGGGCGATCGCGGGTGGGATTGGGGAGCGAGATCGGCTAAACAATGCCTCGATTTGGTTGGGAGAGTGGCGTTTTATTGGGTTCATCGGGGTCTCGATCCGTGTTGCGCCAAGAATTCGCCAACTGTAAGAACTTAATCACTAGAACTTAATCGATGAATTATCAGTGAGATTACGTTCTCTGTGAACAAAAGCGATCGCAGTGTCGGATAATGACCCCTAGCAGATTAACTCTGCGGCTATATTTTCCAGACTTTCTACAATTTTGACCCTAGGCGATCGACGGTGAAGAAACTAATTCGTGGGCTAGATAAATTCAAACAGAGCTATGTTGCGACGCATCATGATTTGCTCGAACAGCTTTCCCACGGGCAAAAACCCCGTGTGCTTTTTATCTGCTGCTCCGATTCGCGCGTTGATCCCACGCTCATTACCCAAACCGAGGTCGGCGAGTTATTCGTGATTCGGAATGCGGGCAATATCATCCCCCCCTACGGTGCGGCCAATGGCGGTGAGGGCGGTACGTTGGAGTATGCGTTACAAGCGCTCGATATTCGCCAGGTCATTGTCTGCGGTCATTCCCATTGTGGTGCGATGAAGGGGCTGCTCAAGCTCAATAAACTGCAAGCGGATATGCCACTGGTCTATGACTGGCTCAAGCACGCGGAATCGACTCGCCGCTTGGTACGTGATACGTACCCTCATTGTGAGGGGGATGAGTTGGTTGAGACGCTGGTGGCGGAGAATGTGCTGGTGCAAATCGACAATCTCCAAACTTATCCGGTGGTGCGATCGCGCCTGCATCAAGGCAAACTCAAAATCTACGGCTGGATTTATAACATCGAAAATGGCGAGGTTTTAACCTACGACGAGGCGACGCATTCCTATATCAAGCCGGACTATCAGTCCATTGCAGAAAGCGTTTTAGAGGATCGCAACCCGATCGAGGGTTGCCCGATTCCCTACACAATGCCTCAGACAGCGCTTCAGACATCGCTTCAGACATCGCTTCAGACATCCAGCTTGCAAGATTGGTATGGTGAAACAGATACCTTCTCTGTCAGCGGTTAACACCAGTGGTTAGTAACGAGCGGTTAGTCCGATCTTCGATCGGCTGGATCAGTCTTCTGAGTTTGCTTTTCTGTTTATCCAGTTGTAGCCGCAATCCGGAAGAAGCATCGAGCGATGCTCAAAAACCGTCGTCCCGTAATTTTGATCCGGCGCTCACGTTTAACGACGTAACGCTAGAACAAATTGATCGTGATGGCAAAAAGCGCTGGTCACTGCTGGCGCAGCGTGTCACGTATAGCAAAGATCGCAAAATTGCGACGGCCTCGAGTCTCAGCGGCAAGCTTTATAACGATGGGGAGTACGCCTACGATGCGAAAGCGCGTGAGGGGGTGCTGTCGCAAAATGGCGATCGCATCGTTCTGACGGGTGAGATTGAGGTTGTCGATCGGAAGGATGGGACGGTGTTTTCAGCGGATGAGGTAGAGTGGTTGCCCGATGATGATCGGATGATATTTAAGGGCAACCTGAAGGCCATTCATGAAGATGGCAGTCTGACGGCTCAGGCGGGTGAATTGCTGGAGGCCGATCGCATCTTGAACCTCAGTAAGGAGGTCTTGATCGAAACAAAAGATCCACGCATGACCCTGCGTGCCGATCGGGGTACGTGGCAGATGGATGAGGAGATGGTTTTGGCGGACGGCAATCTTGTTGTTGAGCGCTATGAGGGCGAGGGCGAGGCGGCAACAGTGGCTGATCGTGGCACGGCCACGAAAGGAAGTTTAGATTTAGGGGTCAAGCTCATCATCCTCGACGGTAGCGCCCAGCTTATCTTTAGCGATCCACCAGTGAGCCTGAGCAGTGAGCGATTACAGTGGGATCTGCCGGGGCAGGTTCTGTCGTCCGAAGTACCGCTCACGATTATCAATCGTGAGAATCAGGTGTCGCTATTGGGTCAGCGCGGCAAGTTTAATGTGGCGGATGAGGTGCTGGAATTAACGGGTGGTATTGAAGCGCTGGCGAATGCTAACCAATCGCGTATGACGGCGGATAATTTGACCTGGTTTGTGGCGACGCAGACCTTCAATGCGGTCGGAAATGTGGTGTATCGCCAATCGGAGCCGCAATTTGTCCTGTATGGCCCGCAGGCGGAAGGCAAGCTTGAGGCTCAAACGTTTGTTGTGACTGGGGGAGATGTGGTGACGGAAATTACCCCGGATGGCAGTTTGGGGTTTTAACGCGATCGATCTTAAAAATCGCAAAGTTAAGCGACGATTTCGACAACTCCCGGCTACGGTTAGCGAATTGGTGCGCCACTATAAAGGTAGCGATCGCCCAATCTGGCACATTGCGAGTAAGGCCAGCCTACGGCGTGTATCACTTTGCCAATGCCAAGCTGATCAAGCACGGCTCATCAATGCCAATCCCTGCACACCCATCATTCCGGCTCTAAATCTTATGTCTACTCACGACTTCTTGATGCTTGCCTTGCTGCTCTCTCCGGGCTTGCTGTTATCAGCGCTCATCATTGGTGCATTCTCGATCGGAGGTTAACAATTCCGTTTGTATCAATAGTGTCCCCATGTTCAGAACTTAGACAAGCTCAATCGCGACATCGATCGCAATGTCAATGGCGACATGCGATCGATTCGTCAAGCCTCAATCTAAAACCACTAAATCCAACAACGCTCAATTCTAAACATCCACAAAACTCTGGTACTACACCAGGTTTTTTTTGATAGTTTACGATTGCTACGCTCCTGCGCTCCGCCGTTCCGAAGACAGCATGACTCTACCTGATGACGATCGCGCCGTAACTCCGACTACAGCCTCCTCATCGTTCCCCGATCGCCAACCGCCCGAACCTGAGATCAAGCCCGCCGATATCGCTGATATCAATGAGTCCGATCGCGACTTCGAGCGCGAATTTGTCAAAGAATTTGAAGCGATCGCCGAATCCCTCGCCGCACTCGACGCCCGGTATCGACAAATTCAGCGCGATCGCCAGCAGCGCGATCAGCTCCACGCCGAGTTACAGGCGATCACTCACGTCAACCGCCGTTCAGAATCGCGTTCAGGCTCCGGCGATCGCGATCAACTCGCCCAAATCCGCGATCAACTCGAACAGCTTGAACTGAACCTCGAAAGCAGCCTATTCTCCTGGTCTGGCCTACGCGAACCCGTCTGGTTTGGGCTGCGGTATGGCAGCCTTGGCTTTATCCTGGGTTGGTTACTGCACGCTTGCACCCAATAGATTTGTCATCTTGCTGCAATCTGGAATACTGGGACATCAGCACAAACAGCAATCCACTACCCGAACTTGCACGAAAACTCCTATTGTCAGTCACGGGGAATTCCAGGATTCCAGATAAATAAGCCTATAGTTTCCGATCGTTGTGGAAGCGTCCCCCTCTCGCGTCCCCCGCTCACGGAGATCGCGTTCTCTATGTCTCAACTCCGGCTCAACTCCTCCGCTCACCCCTCGCGATCCAACCCCGCAACCCTTCCCGTCCGACCGCCACGCCAACGCTATAAGTACCAAGATTACGCACTCGGATTGGTCTCTACTTGTAGCTTTCCGGCGATCGTTGGCACAGCAGACATGATGGTGAAATCGTCCGATGTGGTACTGGTGGGCTACGAGAAAATTGGTGGCGGACACTGTACAGCGATCATCCGAGGGCGGTATCCCGATGTCAAACTCGCCGTTGAGGAAGGGGCGCGTACTGCTGAACAGTTTGATCAGTTGGTCTCGAAGCTCGTGATTCCGCGTCCGATGCCGAATCTGGAAGTCATCTTTCCGCTGGGGAGTCGCCTCGCGGATATGGTGTCCGAACGGCGTGGCTCCTCGCGTCTGAGCAACCGGGCGATCGGCCTGCTCGAAACACGCGGTTTTCCCGCAATGGTCGGTGCTGCGGACATGATGCTGAAGTCAGCAGACGTGCAATTGGCATCGTACGAAACGATCGGGGATGGTCTGTGTACAGCAATTATTCGCGGAACGGTCGCCAATGTCGCAGTGGCGATCGAAGCGGGAATGCATGAGGCGGAGCGTATCGGCGAGCTTCATGCTGTGATGGTCATTCCGCGTTTGCTCGACGATCTCGAAACCATTATCCCCGTCGCGAACTACTGGCTCGATCAGGCCGAAACACCTCTGCCAAATCTCAACACCATCTCGACAACAACGCTTCAAGAGGAAACCCGGCGTCCGCTTGAGCTGCCCCAGGTTGAACGTGAAGCGACTCCGATCGAGGAAGAGGAAGCCATTCCGGTTGAAATTGAAGTGGGGCGGATGCCATCCGTCAAGCGCGTCGATGATCCGAGCGAACTCTTCTAGTTCGCGCTTAGATCGAGTCCGTCCTCAGAACTGCTGGAAAACTAGAAACTACTTTTTCCTCTGGATAATACTTGCAGGCTCGGATTACTAGGCAAGGCTCAAGTCGTGAAGCTTAGATAGCGTGAGTTCGGGTCAACGAAAAACCGCACTATATCACTGCGTGAAGGCTACGCCAACGACTCTGCTCAGGACTCTCAGCTTTTTTTGTGAGTCCTAATACAATTGCTTGTTGCTATATTTTGAGTATCAAATAAGCCATTGACATCGCAAAAATCAGATTTGTTTGGACGGATTGACAACCGGATTTCTGGAGTACTGAGCAGAGTTAAACCGCAGCCTTGAAGACTGCGATCGTGAAAAACGCAATCTGCCAAAACTCAGGATAGATCAAGCCGATAAGCAGACACGGTAGACCGCAGAAGCCTTCGACTTATCTTATGACCCGTAAGCTTAAGTTCTACGGTTTAACTCAGCTCAATTACACTGACCGACTCAGGCTTTAATCTTCGTCCCAACCCTCGACCAGCAACAGTTCAGACAAAGGGTCTTGCATCGTAAAGCCAAACTCTAGTAAATCTTGCTTGATTCGAGCCCAGTCAGAGCCAAAAAGCAGGGCAATTTTCCAAATACTATCGCTGGGACGAACCGCTTTGGAGTCAATCAGAGATTGAACTTGTCGTTGAAACTTCACCATGGGGTGCTTCACCGGATGGTTCATGTATCCTCTTTTATTGTGTAAATCTTTAATGCAGTGACGGTCGATTCAAAGGCGCGATTTTATGGTTCGAGGTCGCGTGCTATTTCAATCGACAGAGAATGTTGAAAGGATGGTCACTTCACAACCTACTTTCATGACCTAGCTGGATAGTGTTAAGTAGTCCAAGCTAAAAAATGACGGTTTGTGCGAAGTAAGAGAGCAATGAGCACTGAGCGTAGTCGAAGTGCGATCTTCAGCTAAAGCACGACTTAATTTTCTGGGTCTACTTAGCAGTCTAGGATCTTTTTTTGCTTGTGCGCCAACCGTGTTTCTACTTATAGACTGACTTATCTAAGTTTGACAAGTACTTTAGTTTTAAAGTTACTTGATTTTTATTATGTTACCCATGATTTTTTCTTAGGAATCCTGATGAATCAAGGTAACCACTCGCGTGCTGGCAGTATTCATGAGGATGATTAAAATGAGGCTTCAGGATGAGATATCAGGATGAGATCGCAAGAGTGCACTGCTTTAAGATCCATTGCTCAACGATCGGATTGACCATTTCGGGAGCTTCATCTTGGGGGCAGTGACCCACGCCGGGTAGTTCAACGAAATCATCGACGCTCGAAAATTCGGCAAGCTGACGCGCCAGGGCTACGGGCTCCCAGGGATCACGATCGCCCCAAACCAACAGGGTGCGGCAAGATAGCAAGGGCAGAAGATCTTCTGGGAGTGGCCCTTGGGAGTACCGGGTAAAAGCGACGAAGACTTCCCAGGCACGGGGTGATCGCGATGGGGCGAGCAGCATCTCGATCAGATCATTGGTGATGGCGGTTTTGCGGATATAGGCTTGGGATAAGGCCGCGCGGACAGTTTTGGCAGTCGCGACACGACTGAAGAAGAATTCACCGATCGCGGGGATCGCAAGAAGGTTTTGCACAAAGCTGGTACCGTAGCGCTTAAGCGGGTTTTGCCGGTCACGACGGCGATCGTGCAGTAGGCGTAGGGAGCAATTGAGCTGGACGATACCGCGCACAAGCTTGGGCGAGATCACAGCCGTTTGCATCGCCGCAATACAGCCGATCGAGTTGGCGACAAAAAAGGCGGGCTCACCGATGATGTCCCGACAAAAATCAGCCAGCAGCGATCCCCAGGTTTCAAAGGTGTAGTCGATGCCGATCCCCGGTGTGGGTTTGTGAGAAGTGCCGAAGCCGATGAGGTCGATCGCAAACACGCGAAATGATCGCGCCCAGGTCGGAATATTCTTGCGCCAGTGACCGCTAGACGCTCCGAAACCATGCACAAGCACGATCGCAGCACCCTGATCTCCCTGGTGCTGATAGCCAATCTTAAAACCGTGCCAGTCCCAAACGCGATCGGCAAACAGCAGAGCTTCGGGCTCGGTACTGGAAAGAGAAGCTGGGGTCGGAGCAGTAAAAGTCATAACAGTCAGCTCGCCAAAACAATCGCAACGCGAGAGAGATAAAACGCCAGTGGGACAAGGTGACGTGAGTAAGTTCACAAATCGTAACAGACAAGATCGGGTCTTGACATGCCTAGATTGCACGATCGGAGACGCATCTCGATCATAATTTCGTGCTAGATCGACGGGGTTGTCTTAAAATATGTAAGGGATATGTAAACTTTCGTAAATTCCGTTTTGATTCGGAGCATCGATGACCTCAGTTGCCACTCTTCTCGCTCCCGTTGAGGAAGACCTCAAGACCCTTAATCACAATCTGCGGCAGCTTATTGGAGCCCGCCATCCAATTTTGAGTGCCGCCGCCGAGCATTTGTTCCAAGTGGGGGGTAAGCAACTGAGACCGGCTGTCGTTCTTCTCATCGCTCGCGCCACGATGGCGGATGGAGAGATCACTGCGCGTCATCGCCGTCTCGCGGAGATTACGGAAATGATCCATACCGCGAGCCTGGTTCATGACGATGTGCTCGATGAGTCGGAAACGCGCCGTGGAATCCCGACGGTACATAGCAGTTTTAACAATCGAATTGCGGTACTAGCGGGCGACTTTTTGTTTGCTCAGTCGTCGTGGTATCTCGCGAATCTTGATAATCTCGAGGTCGTGAAGCTGCTCTCGAAGGTGATTATGGATTTGGCCGAGGGCGAAATTCAGCAAGGGTTAAGCCGGTTTGATTCGGATTTAACCTTCGAGGCGTATCTTGAGAAAAGCTATTGCAAAACGGCGTCGTTTGTTGGCGAATAGTGGTAAGGCTGCCGGGATCTTGAGTGGGATCGCTCGCGATCGCGTCGATCAGTTATTTGAGTACGGTCGCCACCTAGGGCTTGCGTTTCAGATTGTTGATGACATTCTCGACTTTACCGAATCGAGCGAAACTCTCGGGAAACCGGCAGCCTCCGATCTACGGAGTGGTCATCTCACGGCTCCGGTACTCTACGCCCTCGAAGAGCAACCGAGTCTCGAAACCCTGATCGCGCGAGAATTTGCAGAAGACCAGGATCTTGATCGCGCCCTGACGATCGTGCATGAAACTGGCGGCATTGAGCGATCGCGCGACCTCGCCAGACACCACGCCGAAATCGCCCGCCAAAATCTCGGACACCTAGAGCCGTCAGAGTCCAAAGACGCTCTAGATGGTCTTGTCGATTATGTGTTGCGTCGTTGCAATTAACCAAACTGCGGTGGCAGGCAGGGCGGCATCGGGTCACCACTGTCCTCCCCCAGTTTGTCCCCATTGGGTGAACCGAACCAGCCCGCGATCGCGAACTCGCTAAAATACAGACCAGCGATTATCGTGTGCAGGCGAACCGTTCTCTCTCCAAGCCAGAGATAGATCGTACAGATCCGTAGATCCCGACGGATCGCCAAGCAAACCACACCACGATACATCCACCCGTTTAGCCTCTTACCCAACACAGCGACGAACGCACTATGATCCCAACCGTTATCGAACAATCCGGTCGTGGCGAACGCTATTTCGATATCTATTCGCGACTACTGCGTGAGCGTATTGTGTTTCTCGGCGAGCAAGTGACCTCAGACCTTGCCAATCGCATCGTGGCGCAATTACTCTTTCTCGAAGCCGAAGATCCCGAGCAAGATATTTACTTGTACATCAACTCGCCCGGTGGTTCAGTGTCGGCGGGTATGGGTATCTTCGATACGATGAATCACATTCGCCCGGATGTCAGCACAATCTGTCTTGGACTGGCGGCGAGCATGGGTGCTTTTCTGCTCAGTGCGGGTGCAAAAGGAAAGCGCATGAGCCTGCCCCATTCGCGCATCATGATTCACCAACCCCTCGGCGGCGCTCAAGGTCAAGCGACCGATATTGAAATTCAAGCCCGTGAGATTCTTTATATCAAAGGCCGTCTCAATCAATACCTCGCGGATCACACCGGTCAACCGTTGAGCAAAATTGAAGAAGACACCGAACGTGATTTCTTCATGTCGGCAGATGAGGCGAAAGCGTACGGTTTGATCGACCAAACGATCGATCGTCGTCCATCAGCTATGCAGCCGGTTGTGGTTGAATCCTAAGTTGGGTTCAAATGAGGGTCAAGTAAGTTGATGCAAGGGAGTGAGACTGATCGGTCTCACTCCTGTTTTTGGTAGCCCTTGTCGCCCGTAAAATGCTGATATTGCCGCTGTTGCCGTATTGTGTTTTGGCTGGGCTGTAACATCCCAAGACCGGGTCATGGCGCTTGTGCGTTGATGTCTTATTGAGTTTGCATACTGCACCCCTACTATGTCTTTGTTTGACGAATCCCTCTGGCAACCGCTGGTTTGGACAGACTACCGCCTTGCCGTGTTGTTTACAGTACTCGCCCCGCTGGTTTTGTTGATCTGGGCGTTTGCGCAAAAGAATGAAGCGATTCAACGCCTGTTTGTGATCTACTGGCGTGTGTCGAGTTTGCTAGCGATTTCGGTGTATCTGATGATTGCGTCACTGCCGATCGCCTTTTTGTCGGGTTTCTTTGCGCGGATTTTGATCCCGGTGTCGCTGTGGTTTTGGGCTGATCTCAATGATGAGATTGATGGACTACAAAAATCGACGCTGAAGCTCGTTTTTAAAGCATGGCGTTGGGCGGCGACGGTGTACTGCGCGATCGGAGTGTTGTTCCAATTGCCGTCATTACAGTGCGCCTCCATGCCGACGGATACAGTCGTTGAATCCGCTATGTGTCGCGTCTGGCTAGAAGCACCGTGGGGATTTCAGGCAATTTTTCATCCGAATACCTCGCCACAGCTCTTGGGCTTCGTGGGTATTTCCGGGCTGACCATTTATCTGCTCTATCTGCTCTATTTTGTTTTCATTCGCCTGAGCCGCAGCGGGCGATCGGCAATGGGTTAATACCAATAATTCTTTCTTTAAATTGTGGGGATGGATGACCCTCTCGTGGCCACGCAGAGCCTCGGAACGATAGATAAACGATAAACAAGGGCATTTATAGTCAGTTCAATCATTTTCAGAACATACGGAGAGCGTTGAGCGGAGTCGAAACGCGGTTGTTGAGCGGAGTCGAAACGCGGTTGTTGAGCGGAGTCGAAACGCGGTTGTTGAGTAAACAGAACAGAGTCAATCTGTCTCGTTTTTTATTGAATTGACTATGAACTGACTATATTGATCGCTCGACGTTAAAGAATTGGCATAACCAAAAGCGAGGTGTTGTTCACAACACCTCGCTTTTTTGATCAACGTTGGCGATCGACACTCTTCAAGTGCACGACCCAATTTTTCTAGCCCAGAAGAGAGAAATCACTGGCATCAATTTGACTACGTTCCACCCCGAGGAGTGTCATCGATGCACCCGGAGCCATCACGGTCAGACCGTCGGGATGCGGCGAAATGGAAAGTTGGCTGACCGTCAAACCCATCAGACCGATCGAGTCAACTCCATCATGAAAATCAACGATCACATCAGATCCCGAATTTTCCATCAAAGTAAAAATATCGCTACCGCCACCGCCGATTAACGTATCATCACCCATCTGACCATCCAGTCGATCATCCCCCGCGCTTCCCAACAACGTATCGTTTCCCACTCCACCCAGCAGGAAATCATTGCCCGAGCCGCCATCCAGGATATCAACGCCATCATTGCCAAATAGCGTATCTGCTCCAGCGCCACCCAGTACAGTATCGTTGCCGTAATCCGCCATCACCGTGTCGTCATCGTTCCCTGCATCGATCGCATCATTGCCACGGCCACCAAAGATAACATCATCACCGTGGCGCCCAGCAGCGCGTCATCGCCGCGATTACCAAAAAGCGTATCACCACCATCATTACCCGAAATATAGTCGTTACCACCGGCTCCGCTGATGGTGTCGCCACTGGGCAAGCCGAAAATTACATCACGCTGATCGCTACTGTGATTGGTATATAACTCCGGATTCAGTGTGTCGAGATCGAGGGGTTCGATGCCGCTAGGAATGTCCAACTCAAGCAACAAAATATCGTCATAGCTCGTATCGCTGCTGAGGGGGAAACGGCTACGTTCGATCGCAGGTGCAGCATTGGCATTCGCAGAAACGGTCGTTGTTGCATTCGCGAGGGTGGCATTGAACTGCTCAAAGTCAGCAATCCAGTCCAGTTTGAGATTGTCCCGACCCATTGTGACCGACCGAGACACCACTTCGAGCGAACCGTCATCATTCAAGTCTGTCGTGAAATCCACACGATACTGACCTGCTGGTAAGGCAATCTGATAGCCACCCGCATCCCAAGTCTCGGTCGAGAAAACGCGATCGCTCACCAAGTCTGAGACCGTGATGGTTACACCTCCAAGACCTTCACCGGGCGTGTAAAAATCATCATCCTTGATCGCATCGGTGTAGACCACTCCCACAAGATAAGCATCACCCATACCCCAGATAGCATTGCGATCAATTCCAAAATGTTGGGTCACCACAAATGTACCCACAGCCGTATTCGGATTGCGCTCTTCGGTAATGTCAATTCCCACTTCACGGTAGAGCGCATTGGTCATCGAAATTCGATGTCCCGCTGGCTCTTGAATCCCATTTGGACCGACACCCCAATCAATCGCAAAACCCGCATGAGCCGCCTCGATCGAATCTGGATAGGCAAAAATATTTTCTGCAACGGAGGATGGATCGTATCCCGCGTCACGCATTCGATCGATCAGTCCTGGTTCATTGGGTAAAAAGTGCGACTGAGTATCTGCGGCGATCATGCGCTGGTTATGGGTTTTGGCGGAATTATGCAGTTCACCAGACCATGCCAAGGGAGGCGCAGGTTCAAGCTCTTTCCACTGTTGACGCAGAACCGTCAAGTCGGTTTCAAAATAATCTAAGGCATTACTAACTTCGCGGTCTCTAGTCGTCAGAATACGATCTAGCTCATGCTCAGGATCAAGGCGAATGCGGTTTGTTAGCTCAAGGAGATACTGCTCATTTTGCGAGGGAAAAACTGTCGTCATGACTCTAACCAAAATCTTGTTCTCATCGGAACGGGGTAGGTACACCGGTGAGTTAAGACTAGGAGAAGACTTACATAACCATCAATTTTCTAGTTGACTAGAGCGATCACCATATTTGGATAATTTTTCGTTCAGCCAAGCTGATTTAATACTCAGAATTATGCGTGTCAATCTACCTGTAAAATCACCCTGAAGATTCATGAAAGCTATGGGCTTTTTTTGAATCTACATCTACTTTAAACAATCTTCACTTTTGAGGCATGAGTTAAAACACTCTTCTTTTAAAAGATTAAATAAGGTAAACTCAAGCATTACTACATAGCCTCATACTGAATTTATCCAAACAAGATAAGTCTGACTTAAGTGTTTGCCGAAAAAAAATGGCACGTAAGATCAAGTGGTCTTGCAAACGAAATTCAATACGCATGTAATAGTACTGAGATTGTTTTTATAGAATGACGCTTTTGCGGAATAATGCGTAAGCTGAAGCGGTTGGTGCTGCGAGATCACATAAAATCCGGACAATCTTAAAAACTCATGGATTGCAGCAAAAATTAGCGAGCGTCGAGTCTCAGTATGTTTCGTGATGTTCCAGCAGATGTTTGGCTTAGAGAGCTTGCTAAAAAGCGAGATTTGTAACGTTCCATACCTTCGATGATGGGTCACTTAATTCCACATGATGCGATCACACGGTTCTAGTGATCGAGATCATCTACAAGGTCAGAAAAATTCCAGCGGGTATATTGCCGTCTGTTCGTCATGCAAATATGAGTTTGAAATCTATTAATTTATTCATGACTTCCCCTGTCGTTCTAACTCGCAACAACAAATAGCTCAAAAGAAGTGCGTGTACGGACGGCAGATTGGTGTGATCATGCCTGATTGCCTGACGTTAGGCTGTGAGCGATCGGAATTTAAGTCGAGCTGAGTGGCTGAAGGATTTCTCAGCATCCAGGCATGACTTAAAATCAAATCTAAGCTGTGTGATTGTTACTATTGGTTTATGAAAACACCATCGTCTGCCAACGCTCCCTTTTTGCGCCATCTTCTGACCCTGACGCTCTGCCTTGTTGCCGCTGCGATCGTTTGGTTGCCCAGTGCTGCCGCCTATGCTTTAGTTCCAGTCCGTCTCTTTGACTTATCCTATGAAGTCTGCCCGGATGAACTGGGGCGGGGTGTCGTCGATGCAGGCTCTAGCAATGCGGCGAACTGCTTCATCATTCATGGCAAAACTGAGAACACGTCGGGGAAACCGGTCGTGAATGCCGACATCTTTGGGCGCATTTACGATGCAACGCACAATACGGTGTTTCCCAATCGCAATCGCATCGGCGCGATCGATGAAATTGATCCCGGTTTGGGTGAGTTCAGTTTTCAGATCACAGTTTCGGCGAACCTACCTGAACCTCTACAGTTTGAAGGGTTTAAAGCGTCTGGGTTCAAAGGGCAAGTTCGCCGTTAAAAGGAGGTTGAAGTTCAGGGAGATTACTCGGCCAAAGATCGCCAAAGCCTGACTTGCGATGAGGGACTTGCGGAGTGGTAACTGCGTCTCGCTCACCAGCCTGGTCAATCAGTCTGGTCACAGAGCCGCTCGTTAGAGCTGTCCTCGCCGGTTCTAAGCGATCCAGTGCGAAGGTCGCTCAAAAAAGCCTTCGATACAACGGATGAAAATCTCTAAGCCAGTTCCGAGGGCGGTTTCGTCAAAGTCAAACCGTGGATGGTGGTGGGGGTAGGCGAGGTTGCGATCGGCATTGGCTGCGCCGACGAAGAAGTAACAGCCGGGAACCTGTTGGAGGAAAAATGACATATCCTCACCGCCCATCGTTTGGCACTCGGGTACAAGTCCGAGGGGAGTTTCGATCGTCTGCTCGGCGGCTGTTCGCACGAGTTCTGCCATGCGCGGATGGTTGACCGTCGCCGGGTAGAGTCGCCAATAATCCAGGTGATATTCGGCATTGTGGGCGGCGCAGATGCCGCCAATGAGTTGATCGAAGCGATCGGCAAAATAATCCGCATACTTCGGATTGAAATAGCGCACTGTACCGCTAAGTTGGGCGCTTCCGGCGATCACATTGCGGGCGCTTCCGGCATTGAATTGACCTACCGTGACGACGGCGGAATCGATCGGGTCAAGATTGCGTGCCACGATCGTCTGTAGGGCATTGACGACCTGGGAGGCGACCACGATCGCATCTGTGGTTTGGTGAGGTAAGCCACCATGACCGCCTTTGCCCAAAATCTGTAAATCAAATAACTCGACCGCTGCCATTAATGGCCCTGGGCGCACGCCAACGGTTCCCAGCGGTAGATTGTTCCAGAGGTGTAACCCAATGATGGCATCCACTTCGGGTTGCTTGAGGGCGTCGGCTTCGATCATGGGCTTCGCCCCTCCAGGCCCTTCCTCCGCTGGCTGAAAAATGAGCTTGACGGTTCCGGGAAAATCTCGATGCTCTGTGAGGTATTTGGCAACGCCAAGGGCGATCGCGGTGTGACCATCGTGGCCGCAGGCGTGCATCTGACCGGGATGCTGCGATCGGTAGGTTACGTCATTCAGTTCCTGTATGGGCAGCGCATCCATATCCGCACGAATCGCCAGCACTGCACCTGATCGCGTACCCGGTATCGTCGCCACAATCCCCGTTTGAGCAACTTCCGATCGAAACTCGATGCCCCATTCTGCAAGCTTGGTCGCAATAAAAGCGGCGGTTTTCTCCTCTTTAAATCCCAATTCTGGGCGTTGATGGAGATAACGACGCCATGTAGCCAGCTCGCTCTGAAGCGCACGAACTTCAGGGCGAAGTTTTGCACTCATTAGCGTTGGGGAAAGAGTCGATAAAGTCATGGGAGCGAATATTGAACGCAAAACCGACGACAACAATACCCAATCTTGATTAGCGATTGGGGACTGACCAAGATTGGGTATTGGGGTGTTAGTTGAGCATAACGCGGAGCCGGTATCCGGTGATCCTTCCGCGCTGTTTTGAGCGTGACAGTCTGGTTTGCTGGTTTCACCTAGGCCGCGATCGGCATGATGTTCTCCGGCTCTGGTGTGCGACCCATCAAAGAATCAACAGCTTCAACCGGTGTGATCTCACCTTGAATCACGCGATAGACGTGGCGAGAAATCGGCAAATCTAGACCCTCTTTGCGAGCCAATTCCGCTAGCACACGAGTTGTATTCACCCCTTCCGCCGTACTCTTGAGATCTTCAATCACCTGATCAAGCGAATGACCTTGAGCTAAACCAAAGCCCACTCGATAGTTACGTGAGAGCGCACCACTACAGGTTGCAAGCAGGTCACCGAGACCCGACAAGCCCACGAACGTTTCAGGAGATGCGTCCCACAGTTGACCGACCCGGATCATTTCGGGGAGCGAGCGAGCAATCAGCGCAGACTTTGCGTTAACGCCCAGCTCAAGACCATCACAAATACCGGCGGCGATCGCCATGACGTTCTTGAGCGTGCCACCGAGTTCGGTGCCGATCGGATCGTGATTAATATAGACTCGGAATTTATCCGAAGCAAAGGCATTTTGAGCGGTTTGCGCTGCGAGTTCATTGCGACTCGCCATGACTGTCGTTGCTGGTAACCCTTGCTCGATTTCCTTCGAGAGGTTCGGGCCAGACAGAACAACGATCGGGTTTTTCGGCAGGATTGACTGCCAAATTTGCGACGGGGTGAGATTTGTCTCAGGTTCTAGACCCTTCGTCGCCGTAATGATGATCTGACTACTCGGTAAGTTCAGCTCCTTAAGTTGGGTTGCGACCGATCGCACCCCCTTCATCGAAATGGCACTCAGAATAATATCGGCACTGGCCACCGCTTCAGCAAGACTCGTTCCACGACTACGCGACCACATTGTAATAATCTGGTCATTACGTCGCGCCAAGCTTGCAAGAGCTGATCCCCAAGCCCCAGAACCCAGAACGGTAATCCGCAGAGCTGTATTTGGACGAGAAGCAACGCCATCATTTGTCTGACGGCGTTTGTCAGACCGGTTGCGGTGAGAAGCAGTATCGATCATAAATTTTCCTTTAACTCAATAAGAATGAGACATTCTGAATGTAGGCCATCGTTAATTGATAATTAACGCTGATGGGACCCTGCCAGAACGAAACATTCCCGCTGATTGAACTTGAATTGGGTGTAATTCGATTCAGTCTGAGGCCATTATAACAGTTTCCATTATTATGAGTGACGTCTTGTTGGCTGACCTAATTGACAAAAAGAACCTGAAATCCTTATATAGCAAGCACTATGGCGGGTTTTCAAGGAATAACGATGTTTCTTGATTGAAGTCTTGAAAGCCTTACCCCAAGAAGGTTTTAGGTTTTCTGTCTTGAGTTATGGAGTCCTGACAAGTCAGGGAGATGCACCTCATATTTGTGTGCATTCTGTTTTATGCCAGAGCGAGACATGTCTCGAACTCTAATGGAACACGATCGGTGATGGGAGTCACCCGTTTGTTTGCTGAATGGGTTGATTCGCTCCCTAGGCCGACACACTTGCCGTGCCTCCCAAGGATTTAGGCAGGATTTAGGCAGGATTTAGGCAAACCATTCGTTCTTTTCGAGGGGGGCATCATCGTCAAAGGAATCGATGAGCAGCGACGATCGCGGTGGTTCTGCATCTTCTTCGTCCGCTAAATCATTAAACGAGACTCCCGCAAACTCCGGCAATTCGAGCAGTTCTGCCGTTTCATGGAGGAGGGGTAGCTCGGCGTCGGTCGAAGACCCCAGGTCTGTAGAGCCAAGAGACTCTGCGGTGTTTAACCCGTAGGAAGTATCGGTTTGGGTTTGGGTGAGTCCTGCGGCGGGGTCAGCGGCTTTGTCAGCGGCAGGCAGGTCGATCGTAAAGGTTGACCCCACATCGAGTTCACTTTCCACCGTAATGTCGCCCCCCATCATCTGGCAGAACTTACGACTGATGGCCAAACCCAAGCCAGTGCCACCGTAGCGTTTTGTGGTGGACTCATCGGCTTGGGTAAAGGGCTGAAAAATGCTTTGGATTTGATCGTCACTCAGACCAATACCGGTATCGCTGACCCGGAAGCAAATCCAGGCGGTGGGGTCGGCGGCACTGCTGCTGGCTTCTGCATCCCGCTCGGCCTCGTTCCGAATCTCGCTAAAGGGAGATTCCTGACGGTTGACGGTCATGACGATCGTGCCTTGGTGGGTGAATTTCGCGGCATTGCTGAGTAGATTGAGCAGCACTTGGCTGATTTTGGTGCGATCGGCATACATCGTGCCGAGATTGAGGCTGCACTCAACCTTGAGCGTGTTGGTATTTTTCTCAACGAGAGGCTGCACCGTCGATTCCAGCTCATAAATCAGCGTCGATACATCAAACTCCTCCGGAGCGAGATCCATGCGCCCCGCTTCGATTTTCGAGAAGTCGAGGATATCGCTAATAATCGAAAGTAAGTGACGTCCGGCGGTCGTAATGCTCTTGAGGTCGGACATGAGATCTTCCGCCTCATCGCCATCCAGTTCGAGATCTTCGATTTCTTCCTGCAAAATTTCGCCGTAGCCAATAATCGCGTTGAGGGGCGTGCGTAACTCATGGCTCATATTGGCCAAAAAGGAGCTTTTGGCTTGGTTGGCGGCTTCAGCGGCGATCGTCGCTTGGTAGAGTTCCGCCTCAGCGCGTTTGCGTTCGGTAATGTCTCGCGCAAACGTACAAATATATTCTTGTCCTCGATACATCAGGGACGTAATCGTAATCTCAACCGGGAAGATCTTGCCATTTTTGCGCCGATGGCGTGAATCGAGCGTAAACGAGCCAAATTCGCGCACCTGATCGCGATAGTCCGGCCAAATCTCTGGTGGAAAGTCCGGATTAATATCGTGGATTTTGATCTCAAGCAATTCGCTACGGGTGTAGCCGAGGGAAAGACAAGCGGAGTCGTTGACGTAGAAAATGCCACCGTCATGATCGAGCCAAAACACCGCATCTCCCGATTTATTAATCGAAATTTGTCCGAGGGGCAGCATGTCATCGGTGCGCTGGCGTTCCTTTTTTTCGTACTCTAGAGCGCGACTCAGCTGCTGAACCTGCCTATTCAGATGTTTCTGTTGCCTCCAGGCGGCTTGGAGGGCGTGCTTGGCTCGGGAAATGTCTTCCCAGCCGAGGACAAGACCCGCGATGTGAGGAGGGGCGGTCTCTGGGTCATTTTCAACAGGAGAGATAGGGCTTTTCCAGGGACGGATTGTCCATTGTGCGGCGACAACTTTGCCGTTTAACAGTTGACAGTCTGGCTCTTGCCATTGGCCGCTCTGACCGTCTAAGCATGACAAGTGAATACGCCGCCAACCGGAGCCATGCTGCGGAAAAAGGTCGTAGTGGCTCATGCCAATCAGGTCTGTTTCAGCAATCCCAAAAGCCTGCGTCCACTGCTGCGTCACGGCAATGTAGCGCATCTGACGATCAACGATCGCGATTGCTGTCGGGCTAGATGTCAACAGGGCTTGAAACAGCTCGCTATTCTCGAAAACATGCATAGGAACTACCCGTCGCAAAACCTCATGCCTACCCGCAGACTCTTCGTACCAACGGCTGTGGAGTGATTTAGAGATACCGTCGCGAGTTGTGCGCAACGACTAACAGTGTCAGGACAAGCCCGATGAGCGTCGTCTTGGCCGGATCTTTAGTAGTCAGATCTTTCATACGTTATGTCAATTGTAGTAGTAGAGCGTCTGAAGTCTTCCGCGTTCTCAGGGCAGGATGCTACTGCGATGACGAACTGGAGCCTCTGGATGATTTGGCGGGTAGGGGTGAGCAGGCGGTAGTTGAGGTCGCAATGAAAAAAATCACCCAAAATATTAACAAATCGGAAAAGCCTTGCTATGATGTTTTAGCCGATTGGCCAGTGTAGCTCAGTGGTAGAGCACTCGATTCGTAATCGAGCGGTCACGAGTTCAAATCTCGTCACTGGCTTTTTAAGCCTGACAAAACCCTTCGGAAAACAACTTGGCGGCTCGAGAACTTGCTCGAATCCAAGATTTGCGTTCTGTGGTTTCTGGCGTTTGACCGCAGTGTTTACAGAGTTTCGTCTTCCCGCGCTTCTAGAGGATGGGGAGACTAATCGTAAAGGTTGAGCCTTCTCCTTCGATCGACTGGAGTTTCAGCGACCCCCCATGCTCAACTTCGATGATTTGACGGGCGATCGCTAGCCCTAAACCCGTCCCTTTGCCCACGGCCTTGGTTGTAAATCCCTGGTTGAACACCTTTGCCTGTAGGGTTTCGCTCATACCGGAGCCATTGTCCTGGATCTCAATTTGGAGCATGGTTCCGTCGATGAACATTGTACGAATCCAAATTTGGTTTGGGTTGGCGTCGATGTCACCATAGCTGCGATCGGTGTTGGCCTCGTCAAACGCGTCGATCGCATTCGCAATGATGTTCATAAACACCTGATTCAGTTTGCCAGGAAAACACTCGATATCTGAAATAGCGCCATACTCTTTCGTCACACGAATGGCGGGTCTCTGGTGATTTGCTTTCAGGCGGTAGCGCAGAATGAGCAGCGTACTGTCTAGTCCGGCATGAATGTTAAAACAGCTTTTTTTCTGTTCATTTTCAGTACGAGAAAAGACACGCAATGAATCGCTAATATCCCGAATGGTTTTAGTACTGCGTAAAATTGAGTCTAATAATTGCGGTAAATCCTCTTGGATAAATTCAATTTCAAATTCATTAAGACGACGAGTTAAATCACTGTCGGCAGGCAGATCGATTGTTTGTGATACTTGGATAAAATCTAAGAGTTCCGTGATGTAATCCTGAGCGATTTGTAGGTTGGCATTAATGCACCCAAGGGGATTATTCACTTCGTGTGCAACTCCAGAAATTAAGTTTCCCAGCGTCGCCATTTTTTCAGTTTGAACCAGTTGAAGCTGTGCCTCTTTCACGAGGCGATACTGATCGATTAGCTCCTGATTCATCTCTTGGAGCTGTTTATTTTGCTTGATGAGCTGCGAGGCTTGATAGGTGTTTTGATTTTGTAACTGTTGCTGTAGGTGATACAGCTCAACGTGTGTCGCGACACGTGCGATGACTTCTTCGGCCTGAAATGGCTTCGTAATGTAATCCACACCTCCACAGGAGAAGGCTTTGACTTTATCCAGAGCTTCACTGAGAGCGCTGATAAAAATAATGGGAATATCGCGTGTTTTGGGTTGTGATTTGAGAATTTGACAGACTTCATAGCCGTCCATTTGGGGCATTTGAATATCTAGCAAAATGAGATCGGGATCGCAACGTTCTAAACCTGCTAGTGCTAGTTTCCCGCTGGGAAATGGGCGAACTTGATAGCCCCGATCGCCGAGCAAACTGGCAAGTAAGCGCAGATTTGCGGGGGTGTCATCAATAATAACAATTTTACCTATGGCTTTAGTTTTGGAAGGTTCCATAATTCAGGTTTTTATCTCGGAAATTAATTCTAATATATGCTCATATTCAAACTGATCGAGGGATTGTTGAAGGGCTTGAGCAATCTTCTGACTATAGGTCGATATTTCCGCTAATTCTTGGGAAATCTGATGGAGGTCAGACGATACAATCGCGTCAACAAGGCGCTCGAGGAGATCGTGGGGGAGACCTTCGAGATCCTTCGCCTGAAGCACTGTTCGATCGCGAACCAATTGATCCGGCTCAATATCTTCGTAGACAAACCGAACACCAAGGTGCTTGACGAGCATCTCAAAAATGGATTCGTCGCGAAACGGTTTGCGTAAAAATCATCGCAACCGGCGGCGAGTACGACGGCTCGCTCCTCTTCAAACATACTCGCCGTGACCGCAATAATTTTGTTGTGGGTTTCGATCGGGAGGTTGCAAGATAACTGACGGATTTTTTTGGTGGCTTCATAGCCGTTGAGAACCGGCATTCGCATGTCCATCCAGGTGAGGTGAGGCTGCCAACTTTTCCATAGATCGATCGCCTCTTGGCCGTTGCTCGCTTCTTTTAGTGCAAACCCGAGCGGCGCTAGCAGTTTGACTAAAAGCTGACGATTGAGCGGTTTGTCATCGACAATTAACAGTCGATACTGTGGTTGGCCCGGTTCTAAGGCCAAAATTCGGCGTTGGGGTTGCAGAATCACGATATCTTCGGCGCGGGCTTCGGTCACCTGGATGGTAAAACGGAAGATTGTACCTTGGTTTAATTTGGACTGGACGGTAATATCGCCGCCCATTAACTGGACAAAACGGCGACTGATTGGCAATCCGAGGCCCGTACCTTCTTGAGCTTGGCGACCGGTTTCGGTCTGGGTGAAGGCTTCAAATAAATAGTCGAGTTCGTCGGGGGCAATTCCTGCGCCGGAGTCTTCGACTTCAAACTCTAATGTATTGGGTGAATTGAGGTGTTTTCCGACCCGTAAGGCAATGCCGCCATGATCCGTAAACTTAATGCTGTTACCAATCAAATTGATCAGTACCTGTCGAAGTTTGACTGGGTCGCTATGAATATAGCGCGGTAAAGAATCGGCGTCATATTCCAGCAGGAGCGTGAGTTTGCGATCGTCAGCCTTGAAATGCAAAAGGTCATGAACGTCGTTGAGCAGTTGATGCAGGTCGAAGCTTTGGAGGTTGAGGTTTGTTTTGCCCGCTTCAATCTTCGATAGATCGAGGATGTTGTTGATCAGCATCAATAGGTGTTCGCCGCTGCGGGCAACAATGCCGACATTCTCTTGGTGTTCAGCGGGTAGGGTTTGCGATCGGGTCATGATCTGAGCAAAGCCGAGAATGGCGTTCAGTGGGGTGCGCAATTCATGGCTCATACTCGCAATAAAGGTGCTTTTGGCCTGATTGGCGGCGTCGGCTTTTTCTTTGGCTTGTTCCAACTCCGCTGTACGCTCGCGCACCCGCACTTCTAGGGCTTGAGCTTGGTCAAGCAGTGCAATTTCTGCCCGCTTTTGCTCGGTAATATCGCGCAAGATCACCAGATAATCCGAGTCTTCATCGAAACTGAGCCGAGAAATCCTCATCTCAAGAATTCGCGTGGTGTCTGGCTGGCGTTCGCTTGCAAATTGGGGACGCGCCAGCGTAATTTCGGTGCGCTGATTCCACTGACTCACTCGGTTTGCCAGTTCGGGTAAGTAGTGCTGTAGTGTTTGACCGAGAATGGTTTGATCACCCTTAGTTAGGAAGGTATGAGCCGCAGGATTGGCTTGACGAATTTCGCTGTGTTCATCGATCACGATGATCCCGTCTTTATCGATGGCGAAGAGTCGCTCAAATTGTTCACGGGCATCGGCAATAGCGGCAACCTGGGGCAGGCTTGTCCAACAGGCGATCGCCACGCCCACAAACCCCATCACGAGCAATAAAATCACCAGTAAGTTGGTCATGACTTCGGGTCGGTTGGCGGCATCTGTGGACTGACCGACAAAAATATGGAGTTGCCAGCCCGTTAGGGTTCCGCCACAGACCAGAAAGATCAGCACCAAAATTTGAACCGTGACGAAGCGGCCAAAGCTTTCGGTTTTGACGGTGCGGTAGCGTCTGAGCCACCACTGTGTCGAGAAGATCGCTAGGGGGATGCGGGCAATGATTTGATTGAGGGCGTAGACCCCAAAGGGCATCAGTAACCCAAGGAGTAAGTCTTGCCAGCTCCAGGCGAGACCGCCCACCACCAGCACGACAAACTCGATCAGACCGAAGGCCAAAGCCCAGTAGGGTTGGTAGACTCCTCGCTTGCCCCGTTGCAACCAGATGCCTGCATGAATGGCAATCATGCCCGAGAGGTAGCCTGTACCGGTAATCATGACGACCCGCTCAACGTTCCCCCAAATCAAGCAGGCTAGGCTGAGGATTAGCGTAAAGATCAGGCCGGGGCCAAAGGAGCCGCGTCGTGAGACGATCGAGAAGACTGGGGCAAAGTAGCGATCAATCGCTAACTGGTACAGAATGCGGGGTGAGTTGGCGACCGCTGTGGCAGAACTTAGCAAGCAGCCGGAGGCAATGAGGAAGGTGACAATCAGCGTCGCGGCACTGCCCCAAAAGGGCTGGGCGACAGCGACTAGGTTGAGGTACGCATTGCCTTGCAGGGTGGGATCGGTCGCAAGACGCATGAGTAACCATGAACCACCGAAGTAGACGATCGGTAACAGGAGCGCGGCCAAGGAAAGGCTGTGCAGGGAGGCGCGATGATTGCGATTGTCAGCGATAAAGGAGGAGGCCGTTTCACAGCCATAGGCCGCATAGACCGCGAGAAAATACCACTTCATCCACCCCGTCAGCGAAAAAGTTGGCCATTGTTCTGGTAGAAAGCTGGGACTATCGGGTGCGATCGCCAGCCAGCCCAGACCCTGCAAACAAAACAACAGCAAAAATCCGACCGCAGGCAAAATAAAGCAAAGGTGTAACAGTCCGAGGGCTCGGGTTCCACTCAGCGCGACAATAAACGGCACGCTGGTAAATACAATTTGGAAGAATACTTCGGGGCAACTGAGGCCGATCGCGTGCAGGTTTGCGGCAACCAAGTCCGTCAGAATAATGCCGTTCATGGCAGGCACGGAGACCCAGCCGAGGAAGTAGCCGATCGCACCGTAGATCGCGAGTAATGGGCGATCCTTGAGTAACTCGGTCGTGTAGTTCGGTGTTCCGCCCGATCGCTGCGGCCAGCGCACACCCAGATGCTTGACCTGCAAATTCAGCAAAATTCCGCCGATCGTCGCCACACCCCAGACAAAAATCGCCTGCGATCCAAGGTCAGCATTCATCGCTGGAGCAGGGCCGAGCCACAGCAGTAAACCACTCAGCCCAAAGCCCCAAACCTCTAGAACACTTAACTCCTTCGGCAAAGGCGTTTTAGGCAACAGCGATCGCTGAACGGAAATAGCCATAGGTCAGTAATTGGGAAGTACAGCGACTCGAAGTAAAGCGACTCGAAGTAAAGCGACTCATGGATCAGCAGACTAACGTGCCGACGGGATTCAAGGCCATGTATTTCTTCTATACGCCTGATAACGGCAGCTAAAGACGGCTACAAAAGCTTCACCAGACCACCAGTAAAAAACAAAGGTAGCTCCACTCATCAGCAGGAATGTTTTTGAGGGAGGGCAACGTTCATCTACTGTCCTCACTGATTCTGTCTGCGTCAAGAATGTCGTGTCATCACTTTGAGACACGCACAGGTCATCAAGTGTCGCTATTCCCCATGCAGAATGACAGCCTTTAATAGACTCAGCCCTTATATCTTTCGCAATCATTCCATCATCATGGCCGCCACCCCCGACAGCATCGAAACCTTTCTTCAGTTTTATCGCCGTCATATCGTGAATGGCAAAGAACAAAGCGAACGCAATCAGGGCGCTCCTTTTCTCGAAGCATTTTTTCGCGCGTTTGGTCATGAAGGGACAATTCAAGCAGATGCGCGGCTTGAGCGAGCCATTCCTGGAGCTGGACGACGAGGAAAAACAGGTTATGCCGATTTGTATTGGCCGCGTGGGTCGGTGATTGTCGAACTAAAACGCCGATCGGAACGACGACTAGATCGGCACTACGGCCAGGTATGGGATTACGTGAGCCATCTCAATCCATCGCCGCGCTATGCCGTTTTGTGTAATTTCGATGAGTTTTGGATTTACGATTTTGAGCAGGCGATCGGTACGCCGGTCGATAAAATTCGCACTGAAGAAATTGGCTTTCATCTCGATGCCTTTCGGTTTATGGAAGGCGGCGTGCGAGTGCCTCTCTTCCGTGACGGCCAGATCGTTGAAGTGACAAAAGCGGCGGCGGAAGACATGGGTGAGCTGTATCAATCATTGCAGCACCGGAGTCAATCCCCATCGACCTATTTTAATGAAAGTGACGCCCAGCGCTTTGTTTTACAGTGTGTCTTAGCGCTGTTCTCAGAATATCGTCAGCTACTGCCTGACAAAGCATTTTCTGAGGCGGTCAAAAAGTGTTTACCGCCCCAACCTGAAAGCACCTACGATATTTTATGCAAAGGTCTGTTTCGAGAAATGAATGAAGCAGGAAAAACGCCCTATGGTCGATTTCAAGGAGTGCGGTATTTCAATGGTGGTCTATTTGCAAAATTACCGCCGATCGAGCTAGAAAAGCAGGAGCTATTAATGCTCGATCGGGCGACACGCCACAATTGGAGCAAGGTGCGTCCGGCAATTTTTGGCAGTATTTTTGAGGCAACGCTCAATACTGAAGATCGACATATAGAGGGGATTCACTTCACCTCAGAAAATGACATCATGAAAATTGTCCGACCCACGATCGGGCAATACTGGGAAGAACGCATCGAAGCAACCCATGATTTAGCCGACTTGAATGCCTTGCATTTAGAAATGCAGCGCTATCGAATTCTCGATCCGGCCTGTGGCTCCGGTAATTTTCTCTACATGGCCTATCAAGAATTAAAGCAAGTTGAGCAGCTTTTAATTGATAAGATTTTTGATCAGGAACAAGACAAAACGGCACAAACCCGACGCCTCAGCGGGATTAATCTCGAACAGCAATTTTTCGGACTTGATCGCAATGCCTTCGCGGTTGAACTAGCGCGGGTCACGTTATCGATCGCCCGAAAAGTCGCGGTCGATACGCTGGGTTTAGATGAAGCCGTGTTACCACTCGATACGCTCGATCGTAATATCATGCGCTGCGATGCGTTGGAAATTGACGAATGGCCGTACGCAAATGCCATCATCGGTAACCCGCCATTTCAATCAAAAAACAAGATGCAGCGGGAGTTTGGCGCGGATTATATACGAGCGTTGCGGGAACGTTATCCGGATATTCCGGGACGGGCGGATTACTGCGTGTACTGGTTTCGGCGAGCGCACGATCGCTTATCTGAGGGCGATCGGGCGGGGCTGGTCGGCACGAATACGATCCGCCAGAACTATTCGCGTCAAGGCGGTTTGGACTACATCGTGGAGACGGGCGGGACGATTTTTAATGCGGTTTCGTCGCAGGTGTGGTCAGGGGAGGCAGCGGTGCATGTGTCGCTGGTGAATTGGGTCAAGGGTGAATACAACGCACCGAAAAAGTTGGCGACACAGTTAGGTGATTCGCGTGAGAGTCCGTGGCGCTATGAAGAGAATATTGAGTTGATTAATTCGGCGTTATCGTCGGGTGTGGATGTGAGTCAAGCGCAGACTTTGGCGGTCAATCGTAGCGTGAAGTGTTGTTATCAGGGACAAACTCATGGTCATGATGGATTTTTGTTAGAGACAGCGATCGCTCAAACAATAGATTGGGATCAAAAAAGTCTGTCAGTGATTTATCCCTATCTCAATGCTAATGAATTACTGGGAACAATCGGAGGGCAGCCGACTCGCTATGTGATTGATCTCAGTACGATTAAAACCGAAAAAACAGCAAAAACTTATACCAGTGCGTATGCGGTAATTCGCGATCGTGTTCTGCCTCAAATGCGTCAAAACGCACAACAAGAACGACAATCAACGAACAAAAAAATTGGGCCACGCCAGTCGCACTTACAAAAGTGGTGGCGTTTATGGCGTAGTCGCCCGGAGTTACTGCAAAAGCTAACTAATCTTGACAGATATATCACCTGTGCTCGTGTAACCAAGCGTCCAATTTTTGAGTTCGTCAGTACAAAAATTCGTCCGAATGATGCCTTACAGATTTTTACCTTTGAGGATGATTACTCCTTTGGGATTTTACAATCCTCACTACACTGGCTTTGGTTTACCAATCGTTGCTCCACCCTAAAACGTGATTTTCGCTACACCTCCCACAGTGTTTTTGATACATTCCCCTGGCCGCAATCCCCCACGATCGAGCAAATCGAAGCGATCGCCGCCGCCACCGTCGCCCTGCGTCAGCTTCGTCGCGAGCAAATGCACACCGATCGCCTCAGCCTACGCGAGCTTTACCGCACCCTCGATCAACCGGGCGACACGGCCTTACATCACGCCCACGCTCAACTCGACGCCTGTGTCCGCAACGCTTACGGACTAACCGATCGCGACGATCCCCTCACCTTTTACTCAACCTCAATACAACGATCGCCCACCGCGAAGCAGAACATCAACCCGTCACAGCACCGGGCTTGCCGCCGATCGTGCTGGCAGATCCCAATCAAATCCGCCGGTTCACATCTACCGACTGTATGCGATGTGCAACAACGGATTCAGGCTTGGAGCCAAATTTGCATTAAGCAGATGTTTAAAAATCGATTTTAGGTAGATTTTTAAGTAGATTTTTAAATTTATGGCATAGCATTTGCCGCCGATTCGCAAATCAATCACAATGAAGCTCATACCTGTTTTGTGACAGGTCGAGTGGAAACCGATGTCGCGTGGCGACTCCGTTTCAATCGCTTGGTTCGATCGCAGTCTGCACTGATCGCAGCCCGTTCAACCATGCCTGATCTAACACTCATTACCTGAAATTATGGGGAGATGCGACCATGACAACGAATGTAACAATCTGGGTTAACGAACAGCTCGATCCCTCGGGAATGATTCACGCCTGTATCGCCTGTAGCGACGAAAATAAAGCCCGAGCGTGCCACGAATCGTTTTCCAGTAACCTCGATTCACAGCAACGTGCGGAAGGCTGGGTTGCCCGTCTACGCACCGTTAAATCTTGGGACGATGTACCCGTCGCCCCGTTGAGCATTTCGTAACGTCGTAACTTCAGACCCCCTCCAGGGTGAAGAATGACCTCAGCGCGATCGTACTCCAGCGCCAGACACACTTCAGAAAAAGCGATGGTCTTCAGGATCATCGCTTTTTTGCGTTCAACTAAACTCAGCCCCACTAGCGGATCGTGATTGCGATTTTGGCGTCAATCTTTTAAAGATGAATGCCGTGCAGAACCCACCTCTGGGCTAAACTTACAGACGGTTACTCCGCTCTGTTCGCCTTCTCGTTTGCCCGACCCACCCGATATAAACCCATGAGCCGTTCCGATCGTCACCGTTTCGCGCTAACCACCCCGCTATATTACGTCAACGCCCGCCCCCATATTGGTAGCGCCTACACGACGATCGCCGCCGATGCCTTGGCTCGCTACCAGCGCCTCAAAGGTTCAGACGTGCTGTCGATTACGGGAACGGACGAACACGGCCAAAAAATCCAGCGGACGGCGGAAGAGCAAAACCGCGATCCCCAAGAACTCTGCAACGAAATTTCCGGTGAATTTGACGCTCTGTGGCAAAAGCTCAACATTCACTACGATCGCTATAGCCGCACCACCGACCCGCGCCACGCCGCGATCGTCAAAGACTTCTTCGCACGAGTTTGGGACAAGGGCGATATTTACCTCGGACAGCAAAAGGGCTGGTATTGTGTCGCCTGCGAAGAATTTAAAGAAGAGCGCGACCTACTAGACGATCGGCACTGCCCGATGCATCCCAACAAACAAGCCGAATGGCGCGACGAAGCCAACTATTTCTTCCGTCTCTCAAATTACCAAACCCAGCTCGAAACCCTCTTCGAGCAAAACCCGGATTTTATCCAACCCGCCAGCTGCCGCAATGAAGTCATAAACTTCGTCAAACAAGGCTTACAAGACTTTTCGATTTCCCGCGTACAGCTCGACTGGGGCATCCCCGTCCCCAACGATCCCACCCACACGCTCTACGTCTGGTTTGACGCACTTCTCGGTTACATCACCGCTCTGCTCGAACCCGACGACGAACCCACCCTAGAGAATGCCCTACGCCACTGGTGGCCGATCGATCTACACCTCATCGGCAAAGATATCCTGCGCTTTCATGCCGTTTACTGGCCTGCCATGTTGATGTCCGCCGATCTCCCCCTGCCCGGTCGTGTTTTCGGCCACGGATTTTTGACCAAAGATGGTACGAAGATCAGCAAAACGATCGGTAATACGATCGACCCCCAGGATCTAATCGATCGCTTTAGTGCCGATGCCGTGCGCTACTACTTCCTCAAAGAAATTGAATTCGGGCGCGACGGTGACTACAACGAAGAGCGATTTATCAATATTGTCAATGCCGATCTCGCCAATGACCTCGGGAACTTGCTCAATCGCACCCTCAAAATGGTGGATAAATACTGTGGAAGTTGTGTTCCGAACGTCAATCCTACGGATCTCGATGACAGCTTTACCCTCAAAACAACGGGTGAAACCCTCCGCGATCGTGTCGATCAAGCCTACCAAGCCTTAGAATTTCATACTGCTTGTAACAGCACACTCGAACTCATTCGAGACTGCAATAAATTCATTGACGATCGGGCTCCCTGGACATTATTTAAGCAAGGCGAACACACCGAGCTTGAACGTGTGTTGTACACCATTCTCGAATCCGTTCGCCTTTCGGCCTACTTGCTCTCGCCAATCATTCCGACCCTAAGCACAGCGATTTACACGCAAATTGGCTTCGAGATTAATTTTGACCAACCCGAAACACTGCAATCATGCGCCTTCGATCAACATAGTTATTGGGGCTGTCTTCAGGCCAATCAAAAACTCGGCCAAGCAGAACCCATTTTTCGTCGAATTGAAATCCCCACGAATTAGACAAAATTAGCGCCAATCTCTAGTCTCATCTCTAGCCCAAAACGAAAGACTTCAACACTCAATAGTTTCAATCAGATCTAGACTCAATCCGTTCACAAACATGCTTAGGTTTAAGCAGTTTTTTTTGTTAAATTGCGTCAGCATTATATTTGTTTATCCTATCTTTTCTATATAAAAAACAGATGGATATTTTCGAGATATACCTAAAGTCTAGGGTGCGAATTCTATGTCTGAGAATCTATTCAATGTCCTAGCATTTTTCGTCTGGTAGCATAGATCCACATGCTCAAGTATTATCTGGAGAGTTGAGCTGTTCGGAAGCAGCAGGGACAATCAAATGACAAACAATAGATTGTTGCCTTTGTGATGATTCTAGCTTTAAATTTATCCCGATCAATCAGCATCGGCAAACCGTCTACAATACTTTGAGTAATTTTGATATTCCCCGATCGAGTCCTCCCGGCACATCTCATTTTGTGAACCCCTATCCCTACAGATATAGACAACGAGCCGCAAATAATGATCTCGAATTGTCAGTTTCTGATTGCGGATATTGCAGCCCACAGCAATGAGACGACCAGTGAGGTAAATAATCATGAAAGAATTGCTATCGCCCGGAAAATATTTAAGAAAAATAAAGTTTTTGTTTTTCTGTCTTTACGTATGCCATGGATAGGGATGGGATCGCTCGCTAAATGCTCGATCCAAACCTATAATGGTCAGCATAAAAAATCAGTGGCCACTTGTAATGATCTTCATCGGTTTGTCGATTCAACCGTCTGACAAGCTATCGATTGACGCATCATCACTTTAAAATACTGAGCCACCAAAACTCGCAGCTTCAAACGCTAATTTCATTTTGATAATGCGAATCACTGCATACAGTGAAATGCTTCTTTTATAAAAAACGAGAATAACAATGATGCATGACTTCGAGCATGATGCGATCTTCACGCCGGAGCAGGTGCTGGAAAATCGCGGTCGTGTCGCGATCTTTATCGACGGATCAAACCTGTTTTATGCTGCGATGCAGCTTGGTATGGAAATCGACTATACAAAGTTGCTCTGTCGTCTGACGGCGGGGTCTCGCTTACTCCGATCGTTTTTCTATACCGGGGTCGATCGCACCAACGAGAAACAGCAAGGTTTTTTGCTGTGGATGCGTCGCAATGGCTATCGGGTCATTGCCAAGGATCTGGTGCAGTTACCAGATGGGTCGAAGAAGGCCAATCTGGATGTGGAAATCGCTGTTGATATGATGGCGCTAGTCGGTGCGTATGATACGGCGGTTCTGGTGAGCGGGGATGGTGATCTGGCCTATGCCGTGGATGCGGTCAGCTATCGCGGTGTTCGAGTTGAGGTGGTGAGTTTACGATCGATGACAAGCGATAGCCTAATCAATGTGGCCGATCGCTATATTGATCTCGAACAGATTAAAGGGGAAATTCAAAAAAATCCGCGCCACCATCATCCCTACACCTATCGCCCACTGACGAATGTATACGAAAACGACTTGACCGATGAGTAGATGACGGATCTACAGATCTCACGAATCTGTGGTCTTGAATCATTGGGATACGGTTCATACCACTATATTTTTATTCATTGCGACAGCATCAAGATTCGATGTCAATGATGGTCGAATCTTGATGCTGTTGTCTTCCTGCGTCGATCGGGAAGTTCGGTCTGACGTAGCTTATTTTGAGGATGAGGTTAGAGATTCGGACACAGATTGTTCTGTTGAGACGAATATATGTCTGTATGACAAACGGTAAGGCATCTCAAGACACATCGGTGTGTGTCGGCCTTATGGACAACTCTTACCAGGCACTGAGTATGTTTGATCCGAAGGCTTCAACCATTTTGATCGTTGACGACGATCGAGCCATGCGTCTGCTGTTGAGGCTGGCACTGGAGTGGGAAGGGTATGAGGTGCTAGAAGCGAATAATGGTGAGCAGTGCTTGGCTGAGTTTGCAAAATCGCGACCGCAAATGGTGCTGTTAGATGGCGTGATGCCAGGAATTGACGGGTTTACCTGCTGCCAGCAATTACGCCAGCTTCCGGAAGCTCAGGATGTTCCGGTGCTGATGATTACGGTACTGGATGATTCTGAATCGGTGGATCGTGCTTTTGAGGCTGGAGCAACGGATTATGTGACGAAGCCGATTCACTGGCCGGTGTTGTGCCAAAGAGTGCGCCGTTTGTTGCAAGCCTACTGGGATACCCTGCAACTTCAGGCGCAAATTGAGCGAGAACGCGCTCTCACGCTACAGCTTGAAGCGGCCAATCAGGAGTTAACGCGGCTGGCAACGAGTGACGGCCTGACGGGTCTGGCGAATCGTCGGTACTTTGATGAAGTTCTGGCTCGCGAATGGCGTCGTGCCGTGCGCGAACAGCAGCCGTTTTCCTTGCTGTTATGCGATGTGGATTGCTTCAAGGCTTACAACGATACCTATGGTCACTTGATGGGTGATGATTGCTTGGAAAGTGTGGCTAAGATTTTGGCGCAGAGTGTTCATCGATCGGCGGATTTGGCGGCTCGCTACGGTGGGGAAGAGTTTGCGATTATTATGCCGAACACCCCGATCGCGGGTTCGCGGCAGATTGCCAACAGGATTCAACAACAGCTCGCATACGCTGCTATCCCTCATGCTGCGTCTACCGTCAGCACGGTAGTGACACTCTCGATCGGTCTAATCTGCGTGATACCAGAGCAAGGCTGCACCCCAACAGCAGTCTTAGCCCAGGCGGATCAGATGCTATACCATGCCAAAGCCGCCGGTCGTAATCAGATTTGTGCTGCCGTCCAGTCCTCGGCGCTGGCGATCTGCAATCGCATGGGAGAGATTGGTTAGGCTGCTGGAAGTTCTGGTCAATCGGGTTTAAGCCGCCCTAGGGAAATTAGGGAAATTAGGGAAATTAGGGAAATTAGGGAAAATAACGGTGAATTGCGTGAGGAGCAGGGCAATTCGCCCGTGAAATGGTCTCGCGTTCATCCGTTCATCTTTCCCTTGGTGGAGTATGGGATTGCCGTTTAAGGATATGTATCTTGATACGCTAGAGATGGGCTCTCCTCTATAATGCTTGTATTCGTCGGAAGGCTGTATGAGTCGCGATCGTCCACAGTTCCACTGCATCGTTGCCTTGCAACCATCACAGCGATACACCTTGCCCCATCGTCCTTACGTTGGGTAAGCAGTATCGCTTGTTACCCGACGCACCACGCCCAAATCCTTCATTAAGACCGCCATGTTACGGGGATCGATCCTACAAACACTCGTAGATACGTGCCAAGAGCGCACCAATCAAACTCCGTTTAACTATGGCGTTTACTACAAAAACACCCTGGTTTCCCTCTGTCATGCCCTAGAGGACAGCATCCTCGCGAACGACTGTCAGCCCATTGTCATGACGGCTTTTCAGCGCGGCAAGTGGTATCTCCAAGAAGCCGATCGCTATACTAAAATTGCCCGAAAATCGCGACACATCACAATCCTAGCGACACCCGATGCGGGGTTTGCCGAGCATCCCACCGGCCAACTCGATAACGTTTCCCTGATTTCTTTGCTCCCCGAAGACCCCGTCGCCCAGGAATGGCATCTGGTCATTTTGTCGCCCACCTACACCGCGATGGTGATGTGTCAGGAGTTATCCGAAGCCGATTATGGGGTGTCCGGTATTCCAGATGTGGATATTGAACGCAAGTTTTATGGCTTTTGGACATTTGAATCTGACCTAGTCTTGCAAACTGCCAAGCTCATGCTGGATTGTTGCGAGCAGAATGCTCCCGGAATGCGACAAAAACTTCAGTCACAGCTCGACGAAATTGCGGAGGCCTTGGCTCAACGGGATACGACCGAACAACTGAGCGAAACCGTCAACCGGGTTGTCACTTATTTAAAAGATCGGCAAGAAACCTTACCCAATGCCAATCAGCTTGTTAACAATCAAAACGCACTCGATCGCAATCTGAGCGCAAACGAACTGCAAGCCTTTCTCCGCATGGCTCAGGCGATCGATCTCAGCGATACCGCCAACCCCATGGCGGCCTCCGAAGTCGCCTCACTCTGCGAAGCCCTCGGCCAACTGCTCGATCTCCCCGCATGGCAACTCAAGCGTCTTCGCCTTGCCGGAATGCTGCACCGTATCGACTATTTACCCGGAACGGGAAAGTCTTTACCCACCATTGCGCGTGAAGTGAGCGGCCCGAGCTGCCCCTACCCGCTGGCGCACAGGCTTTACGCATGATGCCCAAACTGCGAGCGATCGCTCAGATCGTGAACCATCAAACGGAAGCCTGGGATGGTAGCGGACAGCCCGCAGGGTTAGCAGCGGACGCGATCCCGCTAGAGTCGCGTATCCTGGGGTTGATGGCTGCGTTTCAACAATACGCAACACAAGCGGCGCACACCCCGAAGGAAGGCCACGATCAATCCCCCAACTTGGCGATCGCAGACGCACTGGCTCGGTGTCAGGCCGAAAGCGGCACATACTGGGACCCGAAACTGGTCGAGTCTTTAGGGCTATTGGTGATGGGACTGCAACAGGGTTTGAGTTTATCTTCGAGTCATTTCAAGGTCAGTGCTGGTTTGTGGTCAATTGACGAGAGTTTTGACACCCCGAAATCCCAGCAGTATGCCTCTGGGTCTTCCCTCTCCTGAACGTTCCCCGCTGGGGAGGTTTCCCGGCGAAGGTGAATATTGGGCTTACGGAATGATGAGCCCTTGCGATCGTGTCGTTTAACCCTTCCGTTTTGATGATGACTTCTATTACGCCTGATGCTATCCGCACCGGACAGATTCGTAAGCTCGCAGGCTGTGAACTCGAAGATTTCGATTTGTCATCCGCCCAGCTAAACGGCTTTGTGTTCGCAGGCGCTCATCTTGTCGGTAGCGATCTGACGGAGGCGAACTTGCAGGGGGCAAACCTGAGCGGGTCTAACTTGTTGGGAACAATCCTAGTTCGTGCGGATCTGCGTGCCAATTTGACCGGAGCCAATCTCATGCAGGCGGATTTATCGTCGGCGGATTTGCGGGGGGCGAATCTCCGGGGGGCGAATTTGATGGGGGCGACGATCACCCGTGCAACGATCAGTGGTGCATTTATGAGTGGTGCGAACCTGATGAGCGCCAATCTCTCGGGTGCGGATTTACGCGGTGTGGATTTACGCGGTGCGAACCTGAGTAATGCCAATCTTCAAGGGGTTGATTTGAGTGGAGCCGATCTCAGCGGTGCTTTGCTTCATGAAGCTAATCTAGAAGAGGCAAATCTTCAGCAAACCAACTTTAGCGGCGCCAATTGCACCCGTGCCAATTTTCTGTGTGCGGATGTGGAAGGGGCGATCGCGATCGGCGCTAGCTTTCTCGGTGCCTGCGTCACTGGGACGGGGTTCGATCGCCCCAAGGATCGGACTTAATTCCTCGCGACTCCCTCCGATGCACCCCGCCGCCTTGAAAGCAGCAACCCAAAATGTCACATTTCCTGAGATTTCTCGTAATTCCTCCTAAACTTAGAAGGGTTTGGTGGTAGCTCGGTTTGATTTGGGTGTGTCGTCTTCGTTTTGCTCATTTTCATCACTGGTTTATCACTGGTTCAAGATTCATGCCCCGTTGGCAATTTTTACGGGCTAACCGTTTGTCCAGACAGCTTGTTCGAGGGTGGCGTCACCTCAACACCTGGTTTCTGGCGGCATCTCAGCAGTTACAGCTTGAGATTGCTCAGGTGCGGGCGCGGTTGCAGCGACGTGTACCAATGGTGCAGTACGCCACCGGACGCCTTGCCTACGATCAGGATCGGGTCGATTTGGCGGAAGTCTATTTCAAACGTGCCTTGCAAATCTGGCCGGATTGTGGCTCGTTTCACCTAGCGTTAGGCGATGCACTGAAGCAACAATCTCGCTGGCAAGAGGCCGCTTCTGCCTACTATCGTGCGATCGCCACAGAGACACCCGGCGATATTTCCCTCACCTGGGCGTATCACAACCTCGGTGAAGTCGAAGCACGACAGCAACATTGGGACTTGGCGATCGTGGCCTACGAAATCGCAGCGGAACGTCAACCCGATTTTTTCTACACCCACTACAATCTGACTCAAACCTATATCCAGGCAGGGCAATTTGAAGCAGCACGGGAGGCACTAGAACGAGCGATCGCCCTACGCCCAAACGACGCACAGCTTTTGATCGAACTCGCCCAAATTTGCGCCCAAAGCGGCAACCTTGAGGCACAACAAGACGCCCTAGAACGCACCCTAGAACTCGTTCCCACCAACTTTTCATCCTATTTTGATCTCGCAGGCGTGTTACGCAACCTCAACGAGCCAGAACGCGCTGCCGAGGTTTACCTCCGCAGCTTGGATCTCGACCCAAATTTCACCTGGTGGTATCACTACTATTTTGGATGTGCCTCAAGGATGCGGGACGGCTTGACGATGCCATTCGGATTTTTCAGCGTCATATTCAAGAATTTCCAGAACGTTCCGCCCCCTACATCAACTTCGGGGAAGCCCTCGTGCATCGCGATCGCATCCCCGAAGCGATCGCCCCCTACCAGCAAGGACTCCGCCAAAAACTGACTCAATCCCACCCCAACTACCCGATCGACACCTGGGACGATCAGAATGTCTTTGGCCCCAATTTCCTGATTCTTGGCGCCCAAAAAGCCGGAACTAGCTCCTTATTTAAGTACGCCATCCAGCATCCACAGATCATTCCACCCCTGCGCAAAGAACTCGAATTTTGGTCATTGCGCATCAATCGCGGTTTGGACTGGTATCTCTCCCAGTTCCCCGCCATCCCGCCTGGAGATACGACCTATCTTTCCGGTGAAGCCTGTCCGGGTTACCTCGACCATGACGCCAGCGCAGCACGTCTGCTCGCGCAATTTCCCGAGATTAAACTCATCGTCATTCTACGTAACCCCGTGGAACGCGCCTATTCCCACTACAACCACTGGCGACGCCGCCAACAGGAAACCCGAGACTTCGAGACCGCCATTCAAGACCAACTCGATCGCCTGACCTCCGGAGGCCAGGGTGCAATCCCTGAACAACAACTATGGAATTCACCCCATAACTACCTCGCTCGCGGCGTTTACGTCGTATTTCTCAAGCATTGGATGTCCATTTTTCCACGCGATCGCTTTCTCATCCTCTCCAATGAACAGCTCAACAGCGAACCCCAAGCCACCCTCTCCCAATTCTTCGACTTTCTTGAACTGCCTGACTCCGCCATCCGAGCTGACTTACGCCATAACGTGGGAACCTACTCACCCCTCTCAGATACCTTACGCCAACGCCTAGAGCAATTTTATGCGCCCTATAATCAAGAGTTAGAGACTTTTCTAGGTCAGAGATTCGAGTGGTCATAGCACCAAAAAGAATCACGTTATCAGGCCAAGTTTAGTTCAGCTACAAACACCTTGATTGATGGGAAACTCGATCGCGAACCCTCCAAATCGATCCCACCTCAAACCTCTGCATCTAACCCGGTGTTTGATCGCCACCACCCTCTTCACCACCCTTCCAACCGCCTTTTAGAGCAGCGTCTCAACACTCAACTTCATGGATCAGACCTCGATCCCCCTTCCCAAAATCACATGGCATCAGGTGTCTTACCTCGGACGAGCGATCAAAATCGTTTGGGAGAGTGGACGACGCTGGACATTTAGCCTCTGGATGCTGTCAATTCTCCAGAGTGTTCTGCCGGTACTGCGACTCTACGTCATGAAGCTGCTGCTTGACGCGATTAGCCAGGGCTATGCCGACAAAACCTTAACGAATTTCAAGACCGTGATTCCGCTGATTGTCGCGATGGGGGTTATCAACATCAGCGGTGCTTTAATGTCAGGTGCAAGCCGCTTGGTCAATGAGCTGCAATCTCAGCGTGTTTCGGATTATATGTTCGAGATTATGCACGACCAGGCGGCAGCAGTGGATCTGGAATATTACGAAAATGCTGAATATTACGACATTCTGGAACGGGCGCGATCGGAAGGTAGCAACGTACCGCTGAAATTGTCTAACCGTATTAAGGGAGTTTTAAGTGATGCGATCCAGCTCATCACCATGGGGGGGGTGCTTTTTATTTTTTGACTGGAAGATTTTCGCTTTGCTTGTCTTGCCGATCATCCCACGCATTGGCATTCGCTTTTACCTGATCGATGAGTTACAACGCTGGATTGAACGCCGTACCGCAACTCAGCGTAAAGCGTCCTATTACAATAGTTTGCTCACAAGCGATTCTCATGCCAAAGAGTTACGTCTGTTTGATTTGGGCGATCTCTTCAAAACCCGCTTTCGACGTACCCGACAACACTTACTCAAGGAAAAATTTGAACTAGCCAAACGCCGAACCGTCGCCGAATTTAGTACAACGATTCTGTCAGTCATTGCGATGTGGGGGGCGTATGCGTTTATTGCCTATCAAACGGTCACGGGTATGATTACGGTTGGGGATTTGGTGCTGTATAACCAGTCATTTCGTAAGGCGTATTCGTCTATTTGGAGTTTGCTTCAGGGAGCGGTGGGTCTTTATGAAGATATGCAGTTTCTGGGCTATTTGTTTGAATTTTTAGACTTTCAGCCAAAGATTGTCGATCCGCCTGAGCCGAAGTTGGTTCCACGTCCGATGCAAGTCGGGATCGAATTTAAGCATGTGGATTTTGCCTATCCCGGCAGCACTCGTCAGGCAATTACGGATGTGTCGCTCAAAATTCAGCCCGGTGAGGTGATTGCCCTGGTGGGTGAAAATGGCT
>JAAUPN010000245.1 GCA_012033105.1 Coleofasciculaceae cyanobacterium RL_1_1 | reverse complement strand
CAAGCGCAAAGAAAGCGAACTGTTTACGTTATATCGGGTTTCCTGGGATTAGTTGAATGAGCGCTGAGATTCAAATCCCGTTAGGGCAAGATTAGGGCAAGGGTAAAACGTTGAAGCAGCGATATTGGACGATCGCTCAGGGGCGATCAATGGTGGTACTCGGGGCGATCGTGCTATCGGGGTGCGGCGTCCTGTTGGCGCATGAACGACTCGAATGGCGTGAACGTCGATCGCGAGAGGCGATCGTCGAACTATACTCGCTGTCCGATCCCGATTCGCTGGCCGAGTTCACCCCAAATCCTGCCGCGCCTCAAACGCGATCATCGATCGCGCCAACCACCTCGTTTGATCACACCACCATCGAACCCATCTCAGGTTTTGGCCGATCGCCGGATCTCGTGCTGGACACTCCGATTTCACCCCCACCTCAACCCGTCACGGCGTCCCCAGAACCAGCGGATCTCGCCCTCTCTTCTGTCGATCGCTTCACCCTTCTCAGCGACACCGATCGCGACGGAGTGATCAGCACCAAGGATTTGGCCGATCGCGATCAGTGGCACTGGTCGCGGGGCGGGTTTGTGCCGGTAAATCTCGATGATGACGATCGCGACGGTCAGCCGGATGCACTCGATCGCACAATCCAAGACCAAACCGACGATCACGACCTCGCCACGTTGCGCCTACTCTTACCCGCCAGCATTCCCGATACCGCCAAACTCAGCCTCAGCATCGATGCCGCCGCTCGTCCCTACGTCAATTTATTTCAGCGCACCGCACGGGGGTGGAAGTGGGTCGATACGGGGAGTGATAGGCCGATCGTGTTTAGTCGGGATGTGGTGTTGGGGGTGGAGGGGCGAGCGTTTGCGACGGGATTGGCGGGGGATGCAGAGAAGAGTGGTGCAGTGCGATGGGATGGACGGATGACGATCGAGGCGATCGCCCGTGATCCGGTCAGCCGTGACCCGATCGCCCTCGATCGGCTCCAGCTTCGCGTCACGCCCTGGCTCATGCCCCCCAGTTTTGCCCCGGTGGAAACGGTGTATGTGACGGATATTCCCGCGACGCGCCGGTTTGCGACGCAGCTCGCGGCGATCGTTGAACCGCGCGGTGCGGCGCTGGTGCGGGAAACGATCGGGACGCTGTGGATGCAGGACACGATGGAGCTGGGCTATGCCCAAACTCCAGGCGGGGCGGGGTTTGCAACGTGGCAGACGATGCCGGTGGTGCTAGATGGGGTACGAAAAAACTCGCCGGGGGTGTATGCCGAAGATCGGTTTGCGAAGACGTTACTTGCGCCGAATTTTAGCCTGTTGCGGGTGACGACACCGCGATCGCTACCGGAGGCGGATCGCTGGCTAGACTGGTACGGCAATCTAGACGTGTCACCACCGGTTCCGGGGTTTCCGCTGGGACGGGTGTATTACGGGCGATCGGTGTCATCCTTTCACCCGGATTTAATCAATTTTTTGGCTGCGCAGGAGTTACAAGCTCCGGCGGTGGAGTTGGATACGAGCTGGCTCCATATCCGGCATGTGGACGAAATTATCGGTTTTTTACCGCATCCGGCGGGGGGTAGTGTGGCGACGATCGTTTCACCCCAGGCGGGTTTGGAGGTGTTGATGGCGTGGCGCGATCGTGGGTATGGTGGGGAGTCGTTGACGCTGCCGGATGGGACAGTGAGGACGGTGGATCGGCTATTGGCCGATCGGGATTGGGTGGCGCATAACCAGGCGATCGAGCGGGATCGTCTGGTGGTGGTACGAGGTCAGTTGCGATCGGAGTTTGGTTTAAGTGACGATCGGATCGTGACGTTACCGGTGGTCTTCGATCGGGAGGGTCGAGCGATTTGGTCGAATCCGGTGAATTCGCTGTGGGTGAATGGTGTGGTGGTGGTGGGTGATCCGCAGTTGGTGTCAACCGCAAATTTGGGGGCGGATTTAGGGGCAAATCAGAATGGGGGTGATCCGGTGCGGGCGGCGGTGGTAGAGGCGATCGCGCCGTTGGGGTTATCGGTGGCGTTTATTGATGATGGGTATTATCAGTTGCGGAGTGGGAATGTGCATTGTGCGACAAATACGCGGCGATCGGCTCCGGTGGTTCCGTTTTGGCAATTGGAGGGTTTGCGGGTGTTTCAGGGTTTGCGTTGAGGTTTGAGAATCATGAGAAAAGGAAACCAGTTTTAGGCATTAGGTTGACTTATTTGATGACGACTCTAACTCCAGAATAGAATCAATAGATTCAACAATTTCCTCAATGAAGTCAATAGCATCATTAACTAGAAACTCATCAATATTCCAACGATCACCTAACGCAAAAGTTGGATTTATATCTGCCTCATGGGCAATTTTATTACGACGGTCTACGATTAAACTCAATTGTAACTTGATATCTTTGGCTGGTCTATTAATAATATTTCCAACTTCATCCCATAATTTTTTCTCTGAAATCAACCTAATTGCATCTGCAATATTATTGGGTTGTTGAAAACTTTTATAGCTATGTTTCTGACGAATTTCATCTTCTAGCCAAGAGTCATTTCCTGAGCTATCTCGTAATCCCTGACGAGCACTGCCGAGAGAAATCTGAAAACGAGAAAAGGCAGGAGGTTCGGGGCGTAAACCACGATGTATCTCCAGCATCCCTAATCGAACAACTTCATGTACATAATAATCTAATGCGCTTACAGATAAAACTAAAGCAGCTCGTAAAATATCAGATAAATCAAGAGCTGGTGTTGATTGACTGCTAACAGAGGTGTGAATAGCGATTAGATCACGAGCACGGTTGATACTGAGGTAAAACTGGTTAAGTGCAGTCCGCATGATTAATCAGGCTGATAATTCTATCGGCCAAGATTGAAAATGTTTCTTTAAAGTTAGTCTGAGATTGAATTGTAGTGTCTAAAACACGACCAGATTGCTTAATCTGTTCAGGGGTTAGGGCAAAAACAGGTGTTTGACAATCCTGAGACCGAGCGATAAGACTATTAAAGTCAGACATCTGTATTAGACATAAATCCTTATCTATACCCTGAGTCTGATATGTATCTTCAGAGAAGAGCATTTGTTCTTTAGTCAATACAGGAAGTAATCGTTCTGATACGGCAAACTTAATATCTGTAATCCACTTTTGAAATGCCTGTGATGGTTTTTTTTGATTTGATCCGATAATTTTGAATAATTGTCCCTAGTAAAAGTGGTGTAACCTTAGGAAAGGGATAGTCAGCATCCTTCAATATTTTTAGTTCGCTGGCCTTCACAGACCATTGATGCCACTTTGGCAAAATTGTCGCCAGAGAGTCAATTGCCATCACTGAAAAAAGTCGGGAATAGTAGGTAGAATGAAGAAGTCGCTAGTCATCAGCAAATTCTGGTTGATTGAGCTTAGACTTGGGCTCATATCAATCAATATGTAGTCAGCAGAATATTTCGTTGCTGTTTTATCAAGCAAGTATGATATTGACCCAGGAAGATTTTTTAATGTTTGGATGGAGGCACTTAACTCTTGTGCTAGACCTAGTGTCACCTCATATTCTGCTAGGCCAACATGTCCTGGAAGTAGAAATAAACCATCTTGACCTTCAATAGGGACGCAGTTTACAGCTTCAATTTCGCGCGGTTGAGATTCAAATGCAGGAGCCAAGCCTGCTTTTATATTTAGGATTTTTCCTTTTGCAGATTCTCCATAGATTTTTTCCAGCTCTTGCTTCGTTGAAAATCCAAGAACCATACCGCTTAGATTACACTGTGGGTCAGTATCGACCAGGATAACTTTTTTGCCTTTCGAGGCTAACATCCAACCTAGGTTGAATGTTGTTGTCGTCTTACTAACACCTCCTTTATGATTGAAGAGAGCTATTTTACGAACCATTCCTTTTCTCCTAGTTTGGATGAGGCTTTTTGGTTACTTGATACAAGCATATTATAGCCTTGTGAATCTACCTTAATGTAAGTCTTGGAGAAGAAAAATTATGGCAACCTTGTTAAGTGCAACTGTTGATCATTACTCCACAGCCGAAGCCCAACACCCATGAAAACCCATCGGTACAACACCCGGTAAACCCAGGCGACACACCGGCTCATCTTCAAGGCGATCGGCAGCGTAGATCCACACTTCGCTACAATGCGCCTCGCAGTCGTATACCACCGTCAGAATCCAACCCCGATCAGGATCATCCACATCCGGCGCATAGGTCGGCTCGATCGCGTAACGCTGTGTCCCTAAATCCGCCACCACCATCTCACCGGTATTGCGATCGAAACAGGCGATCGTACTCCACAGATCACGAGCAATATCGCAGCCCGGACGAAACGCTGACATATATGTCCGTCGCGCATACCGCCCAACCACATCCGGCGCGACGATCGGAAACTCACCGCACACATCGGCCAACGCATAACTTTCGAGCATCTGCCCCGTTTGCGGATTGATCCGAAACTGCCATAGCGTCCCCGGTGCAGCGGTTTGCGGGTCGAGCAATCCCACCTGTTGCAGATAACGATTTGTCGAAAAATTGTCGTAGCGCACCATATCCCCCACGATCGCCCCCGACTCATCCACATAGCCATTCCCGAAATGCCAGCTATAAAACGGGTCGGTTTCACCTTGGGAAACAACCTCTAGAGTTTCGCGATCGATCACCAGGATTTTCGTCCCGAGGGTGGGTTTCCAGCGTAGGGAATCCCCGAAACAGGCTTGATTGGCAAAGAGCGGGAAAATATCGAGCCGTACCGGCGCAATGAAAAAGACAAGATATCGTCCCGCTAGCAAACAATCATGGATCAGCGGCAAGCAGCCCAGGTGGATTTTGGTTTGATGCTGAAGCCGACCCTGGCGATCGCTGCGATAGACATTGAGCTGACTGCGTAACCCGTAGGTAACGCCAAAGTTAAAGATTTCGCCCGTCTCTGGGTCGCGTTTGTAGTGCGCGGCGTAGGGCTGATTATCAGCCAGGATCTCGAAATTATCCTGGCCGCGTGTTTCGAGGGTGAGCGGATCGAGGGCGTAGGGATGTCCCTGTTCCCACAACGCTAGGACGCGATCGGGCAGTGCCAGCACGGAGGTATTGGCCGGGTGACGTAGCCGATCGCGCACGGGTTGCGGCTTGATCGTGATCGCCGCCTCGGGGATTGTCATGCCATAACTGCCCTGTGTCCAGGTATCCATCGCTTCATCCGTAACGTACGCCTTCGTCCGAACAAACCGATAGACCGCACGGGCTGATCTGCCGTCAAACCTGACCCCCAACACCGCCCCATCGCCATCAAACCAATGACCCACCCAGCGATCGCCACGCTGAAGCCGAGCGGGGCCGTTGCGATAGAGCGAACCGCGTAGGCCAGGGGGTAGGGTTCCGGTAATCGGTGTGATGGGGGTTGAGGCAAACTCACGGGCGGGTTGGGCGAAGCTCGA
>JAAUPN010000069.1 GCA_012033105.1 Coleofasciculaceae cyanobacterium RL_1_1 | reverse complement strand
CGCCCCGTTCCTCTTTTTTGACCCCAAAACGGCTATCCGATAAGCCACCAACCCCATCGCCCCACATCTGCTCAAACTCGCGATCCAACAGTACCGCCACCTCAGAACTCTCGATCGCCAATAAATTATTCGGATTACCGCGACTACTCGGGTCAGTAACATCACCATGAACGTCCGACGGCGTGAAATTTGCCGACGTCACGATCGATCGCTGACCATCGATCGACACGAATTTGTGGTGCATCAGCCCGCTTCCCTTTGAGCCATCGGCGGTATCGTCAATCAGCGGAATTCCGCTCGATCGCAGCATCGCGATCGCATCACGTTGCCCAATCTCAGCGGGCGTCACCTGACCATCCGCATCGAGATCAATCAGTTGTGTCAGATCGTCATAGCGCGATCGGGCGCGATCGTCGAGCTGGGCTTGTTTGGCCGTGAGATCTGACCAGGATTGGTTATAGGAATTTTCGATAATGACCCGCACCTTAACGCCCGATCGGTGGCGATCAATCAAGGCTGCTGCGATGTTCGGCAAGCGAAATTCTTGCACCGCTAGATTGACAGAGGTTTCGGCGCTGGCGATCGCGGCAATGATTTCGGCTTCAAGGTTGTCGCCGGGACGTTCGATCTGGCGGTAGGGGTCGGTAGTAGCGCTGGGCTTCATTGTGGTTGAAGTAGGCGCGAAGCTTGGGATCTTGGGGGAGCGGTTTGAGGGTGGGGATCGCGATCTCGGTGACCTTCTCCGATGGACGGGAAGACTGGCAAGCGACGGTCAAAACGGCGATCGCGATTAGCCAATACGGACGCAGATTTCTCCTAAGTTGACGCCGTTCAAGCGAGGATAGGTTGAAGCTCGGGGAATGATTCATGCTGCACGATTAATTGCAAATTTTGGGACATAGATTTCGCTCCAGATTATTTCCAGGAAAGACGAAACAGGAGAATGAAATGGAAGCGGGTGACTTAAAAAAATAGCCAATTAAATTCTACGGTTCTGCCTGCAATCACCTTGCATGGTCTCACCTCGTAAGGGTTAGGATCGTCAGGGCGAAAACGTAAATAATCATTAAGATTTCAACAATATCTTAATGGTTTTAGGTGCATCTTTTGTCTACTCACGGTTCGATACGATTAGGGCAGACATTACGGTATCTTCCCCTACGTCAACTCTCTTTTTTGTTTACAGCCGCCTTATTTTTCTGGATCAATATGTCGGCTCAGACGCCGGTATTTCCCCTCTACATCCAATCGATCGGAGCGAATCAAAGTGAAGTCGGTGTAATTATGGGAGCCTTTGCGATCGGCCTCGTTATTTCACGCCCGCGCCTTGGTCAGATGGCCGATCATCACAGTCGAATTCGTGTCTTGAGGATCGGAATTATCGTTGCGATCATCGCCCCCCTGCTCTACATAACCAGTATCGAACTCCCTCAGCTATTTGCGATTCGCGTTTTCACGGCATTAGCATCGCCGCGTTTACCACCGGCTATATTTCCCTCGTCACCGATATTGCCCCCGCTGATCAACGAGGTGAAGTGTTTAGCTACATGTCCCTCGCGACTCCCCTCGGTCTGGGCTTGGGGCCTCTTGTGGGTGAAGTGATTTATGACACCTACGGGGTGACTTATTTATGGATACTGTGTTCTCTACTCTGCGGGCTGAGTCTATGCCTAAGTTTGCCCGTTCAAGATAGTTATACATCGGGCGATGCTTCGACCAGTCCCACGGCAAAAACGGCATCCCCGGTCGCTAAAATCTGCGCCAAATCCACTCAAACATCGCAAAAATTTGGGTCGATTTTACGGGAACCTCGGCTGCGTGTTCCTACCATTATCATGACCTTAGCTGGTTTGATACTGGGTATCTTAATCACCTTTCTGCCACTGTTGATTGACTCGTTGTCGATTCCGTTTCGAGCAGGCTGGTTTTTCTCCGGTTCTGCCGTCGCCAGTTTTGCCATTCGCCCTCTCGTGGGAGCCAACTCCGATCGCTACGGGCGCGGCCCCTTCGTCTGTCTGGCGCTGTTGGCGTACATCATTTCCATGCTTACTCTCAGCCAAGCCAGCACGAATGTCGCCTTCTTATCAGCGGGACTGCTCGAAGGAATCGGTGCTGGTTGTCTCCTGCCAACAGTCATTGCACTGGTCTCCGATCGAGGTCTGCCCCAGGAACGGGGACGCTTAATGGCGTTGTGTATCGGCGGCTTTGATTTGGGAATGGCGATCGCGGGGCCTATTTTTGGATCAAGTCGCCTGTGGTTGAGCTATTCTCACCTCTTTCTGGTCGCCTCGGTAATTGGTAGCCTTGCCCTGATCATCTTTCTCACCGCCAACAGCCAAACGATTCGCCTTTCGCTGCTCTTTGCCTGCGGGAAGACTCACGATCGCTATGCCATTTCCGAGATTGCGGCAAGCTACCCAAACTCAGATCCATCCGCCAGTCCCGCTGCGACAACCTATAGCGTTCCGCGTGTTGGCTAGGACATTTCAAGCTAAAGGCCACGCTATTCGCTTCGCAAAGGGAGGCCAACGACACCGCTTAGGGCTGTCAGTAAACGCCCCAATTGAGCGCAGGAGACGATAGAAGCTGACGCGAAAACCCTCACAAAAAAAACCGCCACAACTTGAGGTGTAGCGGGTTCCCGAAAGCAGTTAACCGACGAAATTAGGTCAACGCAAACCGATCGATTTTGATTGAGTTTTGTCGCGGGAGGCTGAACTGGCTAACGACAGCGCAAACTAGTTTGAGCGATCGCTCAAGGTTGCCACCGGATTCGGTATCACTTGCGCATTGTTACCTAAACCACGTGTTTCGTATGCATCTGCATACGCCTGAATCGATAGACGGTTAATCGCGATGGTCTGCGTATCGTAGGTTTGCATTGCAATCTTCGGATAGCAGCCGATCGCCACGATCAAGACCAAGAAGCTAACCGCAATGGCGATTTCGCGCGGTTGGCTATCGCGGAATACCGCTTGACCGGGTAACACACAGTTCGTACCGAAACACACTGCCGCTTGGCTATCGAGGAAATCCTGACGGCGATTGGGATCGGTAATGTCACAGCTCGGAATGGCTTGTTTGCCAAAAATCGATCCGTGGAACACTTGACGCACCATCGACAGTAGATAAATCGGGGTCAAGATAACGCCCACAGCTGCAAGAAAAACAATCACACTGCGGAAGGTGAGGCCGTAAAAATCACTACTTGCAAGGCCAAGGAAAATTGACACTTCGCTGGCAAAACCACTCATGCCGGGCAGCGCGATCGAAGCCATCACCCCCGCCACATAAAGCGCGTAAACCTTTGGCATCAAAATCCCCACACCGCCCATGTCTTTCATCGACAGCGTGTGCGTACGGTCATAGGTGACACCGGTAAGGAAGAAGAGCATCGCGGCGATCAAACCGTGGGAGATCATTTGCAGCATGGCGCCGTTAATGCCGAGATCGGTGAACGAGGCAATCCCGATCAATACAAAGCCCATGTGCGACACGGACGAGTAGGCCAAACGACGCTTCATATTGGTCTGCGCAAACGAGGCCAGCGCCCCGTAAACGATATTGATCACACCGATCGTCACCAGTGCGGGCGCAAAATAAATATGAGCATCGGGCAACATTCCCATGTTGAACCGCATCAGCCCATAGGCTCCCATTTTCAGCAAGACCCCAGCCAGGATCATTGACACCGGAGCGGAGGCTTCACCGTGAGTATCCGGTAGCCAGGTGTGGAAGGGGAAGACGGCCAGTTTTACGCCGAAGGAGAAGAGTAGGCCAGCGTATAGCCCGATTTCCAGCGAAAGCGGCAGGGTTCGACCGGTCAGCTCTGCGATATCAAAGGTCAGTGTTCCCTCTCCGACAAAGGCGAAGGCCAGGGCTGCGACCAGGATAAAGACGGAAGAAATGGCGGTGTAGAGCAGAAATTTGGTCGCAGCCTGTTGGCGGTTCGGGCCACCCCAGATGCAGACGAGCAGGTACACCGGCACCAACTCGATTTCCCACATGATGAAGAACAGTAGGAAGTCCTGGGCGATGAAGACACCAATTTGGGCAGCGTACAGCACCAGCATCAGGAAATAGAACAGGCGCGGTTTGCGATCGACCTGCCACGCGGCCAGGAGTGACAGCGTTGTCACCAGGCCAGAGAGCAGCACGAGGGGCATGGAAATCCCATCGATCGAGACCGCCCAGCTCAGGCCGATTTGAGGAATCCAGTCAAATTTTTCGACCAACTGAAATCCAGCCACACTGGGATCGTAGTGATCGAGAAAGACTTTGATCATGAGAGCAAAGTCTGTCACGGCGACGACGATCGAGTACCAACGTAGGGTTTTACCGTCAGTATCGGGAATGAGGGGGACGAGGCAAGCAGCTACGAGGGGGAACGCGAAGATCGCGGTCAACCATGGAAATGAGTCAGGAAGCATTTACGTCTTGTACCGTCGTGGGACGATGTTCTATTGCGGACGATCTACGGTCTTTACAGAGCGCATCTTTCGCTTGATGGGTAGATCCGGGCGATATCAGAACCTGATCTCAGTTGAGTCGAGATGGATCGTGTACCGCCCCATAAAACGAGTCGCGCGATCGGGCTAGCTCACGAAATCGACATCATGTCGTTTCCTTGGAGCAACCGTTATTAGTTAAATTGTCTCGTGTATTTTACGTTTCTTAAACGCAGTCTACGCTTTTTAAGGATTCTTTAGGGTTATTTATGCTTAATCACAGAAATTTACACATTAAAAGAGTGATGACTCTGATTGTGCTTCCGGCTGTGATTGTCATCGAGGGGATAACGATCGACGGTGCGATCGCACCGTCACGACCCTCAGACCGCTAAGATGTATATCCTTAAAACAGCCTTGATTTAATACCTCTCCTAAATTTGCACGATGAACGAGTTTTTTCTGAATGTTTCTCGCTACCCGCGCTACCTGATCACCTTTACGCTCGGGGTGTTTTATTCGGTTTATGAATGGCTCAAACCCCTCGGTAAACGCCCCGTAACCCTCGTGGCCTTGGTGGGAATTGCGATTTCAGGTTTCTTTTTTGTCACGTTTACGCTGCAAGCCATGCTGGGTTTGGCTTAAGGGTTTGGCCGAGTTGGTATTGATCGCGGCGAGATTCATCCAGATTCATCCAAGATGTCACAGCTCGTCCGTGATCGACATTCGCTGCAATCTCAGGCTGCAATCGCCGATCGTGATACCTCCTGGGCATCATTGAATTAGCGTGACCCTCAACTCGTAGAATATGAATTGGGAGCCACATCAATGGCGAAGGTTCGATCTCGGGAGGCTGAAATCCGGCACTGTCGCGCTCGATTTGGTTGTCCCTCAATCTATTGAAGTTTTCAAGGAAGCAAACATCATGGCGAATGACCGTCGCGTTTCGCGCGTGGCTTCGATGATTAAACGCGAAGTCAGCCAGATGTTAGTTGGCGGAGCGATCAAAGACGATCGCGTCGGAGCTGGCATGGTAAGCATTACGGATGTGGAAGTCTCCGGCGATCTACAACACGCCAAGATTTTTGTCAGTATCTACGGTTCCGAGGAGGCCAAGCAGGAAGCGATGGCGGGCTTGGCAGCGGCGACGGGTTATGTGCGCCGGGAGATTGGGGCGCGGGTGCGTCTGCGCCGAACGCCGGAAGTGATGTTTTTGAGGATCGATCGCTTGAACGGGGTGTCAAAAGTGATCGAATCTGCTCGAACGCATCAGCCAAGAGCGCCAAGCGTCTGAGGCGACGAAGGCGGACTCCAGCACCGCTGAGAGTGACCCAGAGGCCGAATAACTCCCTATCCCTATGACCCTATTTCCCGATCTGGCGACGTTGCCCCTCGATCGCCTTGTGGCGCAACTGTTCGTCGTCCGTGCGTCTGGCCATTTATTCGATGGGCAAATCCGTTACCCAGCCTGGGAGCCGAATCGTGAGGCATTACAAACGTTAATTGCCGATCGCGGTATTGGTGGTGTGTTGCTGATCGATGGTAGTGCGCCGGAGGTGGCACTACGCACGCAGGAATTGCAGGAACAGGCGGCGATTCCGCTGTTAATTTGTGCGGATATTGAAGAGGGGGTCGGTCAGCGGTTTGCGGGGGCGAGTCATCTGCCGCCGTTGATGGCGCTGGGGTCGATCGCCCGTGAGGATCGAGAGCTGGCCGTGAAGCTGGCGCGGGACATGGGGGCGCGTGACGGCACGGGAAGCGTTGGCGATCGGGATTGATTGGATTCTCGGGCCGGTGGTGGACGTGAATAACAATCCTGCGAATCCGGTGATCAATGTGCGATCGTTCAGTGCGGACTCGGCGATCGTGGCCGAGTTGGGCGCAGCTTTTATCCAAGGGGCGCAGGATTACCCCGTTCTCACGACGGCGAAACATTTCCCCGGTCATGGCGATACCAGCGTTGATTCCCATTGGGAACTACCCACGATCGCCCATGATGCGGATCGCCTCGCTGCGGTGGAGTTGCTACCCTTTGAACAGGCGATCGCTGCGGGTGTGGATGCGGTGATGACGGCTCACGTGCGCGTTCCGGTCTGGGATACAACCCACCCGGCCACGCTTTCCCCTGCGATTAGTACGGGTCTGTTACGCGATCGGCTCGGTTTTGACGGCATCATTGCCACGGATGCGCTGGTGATGGGGGGCGATCGCGCGGGAATACTCCAACGAAGCGGCGATCCTAGGGGCGGTTAAAGCTGGAGCCGATGTGGTGCTGATGCCGGATGATGCGATCGGCGGGATTGAGGCGGTGTGTCAGGCGGTGGCAGCGGGCGAGATTTCGCGCGATCGTATCGAAGCGTCGGTCTCGCGGCTATTTCGCGCCAAGGCTAAAGTGACGGCACAGCGTCAGGCGATTTCAGCGACCAGTTTACGTCAGCAGCTTGTTACGTCTGAGGCGATCGCCCTGGATCAGCAGATTTTACAAGCGTCGATCGTCTGTGGTGGTTCGTTACCGATCGCGCCGATCGCACCAATCCCGACAACCGAAACCGCGACCGAAACCGCGACCTCGCGATCGCCTCGCAATGTGATCATCGTTGACGATCTGCTTCGCTGTAGCGTTCTCGGTCACCATCGCGCCGCCGTAGCCGTTCCCAAACAGCACGGCTACGACCTCCTCTGCCTCGACTCGCAAAGCTTCCGCGATCCCGATCTAACGCCTGAATCTAGCGCGATCGTCCTGCAAGTTTTCGTACGCGGCAACCCCTTCGGGAGTAGCGCTGACCTCGCCGCCAAAGCCCAACGCTGGCTAGAGGCCGCGATCGCCTGCGATCAGCTTGCCGGTCTCATCGTGTACGGCAGCCCCTACACCCTCGAACAATTCCGCGCGACGTTCCCCGCTCCAGACACCGTTCCCTACGTGTTTTCGTTTTCCCAAACCCCCGACGCCCAAATTTTGGCGATGGAGCGATTGTTTGGCAGTGGGGCGATGCAGTGGAGCGGCTTTAAACCCAATGCTTAAATGCTCGTAACTCGGCTCAATTATTGCGTTCGATTTTGAGTTATTTCTCTCGTTCCGATGCAGAGTTCAGGAAGGAGAGAAATAACCCATATTTAACCATTAACGTAATCTTTAAACGTAGCTCATCAGCAGTTTTATGACTGCCGCGATCGACGATAACGATGCGGTTTCAAACGCCGTGTGATACTCCGTTGTCGGAATCTGTAGAGTTGTACCATTGATCGCCCCCTCGGTCGCAGTGACCACCCGCCCCAACTCCGTGCGACCTAATGGATAGGTTTTCCCTAACTTCTCATTTTGCTGGACAATATATTCATCCTTAAAACCATAGGAAATTCCGAGGGACTCACAGCGGCTGACAAGTTCCTGGGTCATGGTTTCCGAGAATGGGCCATTGGCATCTTGATGACGCAACGCTACCTGTTGGGCGTCGGCGTCCTCGCGGGACGCATAGGGACTGGTATCGAGAACAACCAAGCGTTGCGTGGTTAAACGTTGTTGCTGAAACCAGGAGAGCGCGTAGCGCCAGCTCCGTCCGGACTCTTCCTGAGCGGTAAACATCCCGGTTCCTTGGAATCCTTTGCGGAACAGATAAATTAAAATTGCCACACTGACGACATTATCAAGCTGTGCTGAAATCAGTCCATCTTCGATTTGTAATCGATCGAGAAAAGCCACGGGAGTACCGGGCTGCAAAAAGGCTAAACCATCTACTTCAAAGATTAGATTGTTGCGCTCTGGACAGATATACGATCGCGTAATTTCGCCTTGTCCGAGATAGGTTCCAGTATAGGGAAACTGCGCCTGCACCCGCTGGCCTTGGAAGCGATCCTCGATCGTATGCATCATATGTTCAGACACCGAGCCGCCCATGACCTCCCCTTGATTACTCGCAATAAACGCCGCATAGCGAAACTCATTGGGGCCGGTACACATCAGCCCGTGACGATCGATATGTGCTGACAAAAATAGATCGTTGGGACGATTCCCCTGCGCGACTAAAACGCCATGATAGTACTTAACATCAATGCCAATTTCTTCGAGTTCACGCCGCAAAACACGAAAGAATGCATCCTCATGACCCACAACGGAAGGTTCTCGAATGAGTGGTTTGAGAATATCTAGAAATTCCTGAAGTTGGTAGCGTAATGGGTCGATCTGAACGGCAGAAATCGGCATATTTTCGGCAACGGAAGAATCAATGAAACCCATGTCACGATGTCCTAATGTATGGATACAAATCTAGCTGAAGCTTAGAGTGAACTTGATGTCACAGAGCTTCTGTATACCGAGCTGCAAAAGGCGATCGTGCAAATATTTTTGATGCCAAATGACTGTTATCAAGGAAGACTCAAAGTCTAGCCCAGTCTAGGTTACAGCCCCGGAAGATTGGTTGGTTCAGGCATTTAATTAAGTTGGCGGACTCGGGTTCGACTCGTGGGATGTTGCTCGTGCCTCCACACTGGGGCAAAAAATCAACATGAATTTTGGAACCATTTTAGAGCGTGGGATTGGCGATTCAGTACTAGGGGCGGCGGTGGATACCCATCTTAAGATTAACCTCAAAAAACTTCGATGAACAAGGCGGTGGAGGTTTGGGGTATGGGTAAAAAATGAACGATCGTGGGCAAGACTGACCCGACCGCTATAGAGTTTTCTGTAGCCAAATTTTAGAGAGACCTCGATCGTGACGACTACCCGCCAACCTCGCGTATCCATTATTGGAGCCGGTCGCGTCGGCAGCACCCTCGCCCAGCGCATTCTCGAACGAGATCTCGCTGATGTAGTCCTGCTGGACTTACTCGAAGGCTGGCCTCAAGGCGTTGCCCTGGATCTGACCCAAGCTTGCGCGATCGAACACCACAGCCGCCATATCCTTGGCACGAACGATTACGCTGACACTGCCGACTCCGATATCGTTGTCATCACCGCTGGGAAACCACGCCTCCCTGGGATGGATCGCAGCGATCTGATTCAAACCAATGCCGCGATCGTCACCGGAGCGGCCACCGCCGCGATCGCTCACTCACCGGACGCAATTATCATCGTCGTTACCAATCCGCTCGATGTCATGACGTACCTGGCTTGGAAAGCGACCGGCCTGCCGAGCCATCGCGTGATGGGAATGGCCGGTGTACTCGATGCCGCCCGCCTCGAAACCTTCATCGCTGCCGAACTTAGCGCCGATGTACGCGATGTCCAAACCCTGATCCTGGGGAACCACGGTCAGCAAATGATCCCGATTGCGGATTACTGCACCGTCAGCGGTATACCGATCACCGAACTGCTCGAAGCTGAGGCGATCGAACGGCTACTCGATCGCGCTCGCAATGGTGGTGCAGAAATCGTCAACCTGATGAAGGTGGGTAGCGCGTTTTATGCGCCCGCTTCCTCCGTTTGTAAAATGGTGGCGGCTATCTTGCAGGATTCGCCGCGTATCGTCGGGGCAGCCGCCTATCTAAATGGTGAATATGGCGTGAGTGATGTCTTTCTCGGTGCGCCTTGTCGGTTAGGACGATCGGGCATTGTCCAGATCCAGGAGGTCGATTTGAGCGATCGCGATCGGCTTGCCCTGCACGCTGCGGCGGCGGCGGTGCGTGAAAACATTGAAGCGGCACTCCAGATTGTTGGCGTCTAGATGGGCTAGCTAGATTGCTATTTCACTTGGCTTTCAACTCTGCTTTCAATTCCGATCGCACAGTGACTAAAATCACGCCACCTCAATCAATTCATGCCATCACGGACGGTTGAACAGGTGTCACGCGCCGCGACGAATGCGGAACCATGCTCACCTACAGTAAAGACAGAACCGGAGCTGAGGTCGCACTCGCAGCAGAGGAACACACGACCCCAAACCCCAGCTCCGATCGCCTACGAGAGGTCGAACACCATGCTTACCAAACGCCAGTTAACCCAAGCCGCAATGCTACTGACCATCACCCCGATACTGGGCGGCGTGATGCTGTTCGCACCCACATCAAGCCGTGCTGAAGCCGAGGTGTTGCCGCCCTTGCCCCATACCATCGAAGGACGATCGGGCGGAAATTCTTACACCAACGATTGTGGCTACGTTGGCGACACCGCAAACTATACGTTTCGCCTATCGCAAGCGACCAACAACCTATCCGCAAGCGTGACCTCTAACGCGATCGGGGCAGACCTCACCCTCACCATTAAAGGGCCGGATGGTCGCACCTGCCTAGATGACACCAACGCGAGTTTAATGCCGAGCTACGACGGCCCCTGGCCAGCCGGTGAATATCAAGTCTGGGTCGGTGACTGGGGCGATTCACAACCGTTTTCGCTAACCTTTTCTAACTAAAAGTTCTCAGAGCCCGGTCTCACTCAACCCAAACATTTGTATCAATCCTGTCGGTTTGATCGATGCACCGAATGTAACGACGTGACGGATTGCGCTTGAAATCATTGAAGCCGGAGAATTTCCGACTTAGGATGAAAATAGGGTTTGTATTGCATCATCATCTCGTGAACTTTGTCGGCCATCTTTAAAGGATCTCGCTCGCGTGGATTTTACCGTTGCCATCTGTACCTATGACGGCGCACAACGTTTGCCTCGTGTTCTTGATCGTTTACGGCAGTGTTATTTCTACATGCGCGATCGGTGCATTCAGCTCCGCTGGGATGTCCTGGTGATCGATAACAACAGTCGCGACCAAACACCCGAAGTCGTAGCGAACTACCAAGCCACAGGGTTCGCCGATCGCCCCCTACGCTACGTCCGTGAAACAACCCAAGGGCTAGCCTACGCCCGACAACGCGCGATCGAGGCGGCATCGAGTCCGATCATCGGTTTTTTGGATGATGATAATCTGCCCGAACCCAACTGGGTCGTCGCAGCTCATGAATTTATGCTGGAGACACCCCGAGCAGCGGCGATCGGTAGTCGAGTATTGCCAGAATATGAAGCCGAACCGCCTGCAAACTTTGATCGAATTCGTGGTTTTTTTGGCATTGACCGATCGCGCGATCGCCCCTTCCCTATCAACCCGCAGCCCGAGTCCTACCGCCCGGAGCTGGTCTCGTCGTGCGGCGCGATCTTTGGTTAAAGCTCGTCCCCCCCTGCCTCGAACTGATCGGACGAGTCGGAGGATTTATGATCGCCAGTGAAGATCTCGAAGCGATTTTGCACTTTCAACGAGCCGGGTGGGAAATTTGGTATAACCCCGAAATGGTGGTGTATCACCATATTCCTGAATGGCGTCTCACGGAAGACTACTTATCTCGACTCATGTATGGCATCGGCCTAAGTCGCTATCGGACACGCATGATGAGGTATCCGACCTATCAACAACTGCCGATGCTGCTGCTCTATACCCTCAGCGATCTGTTACGCCTGTTGCACCACCATTGGCACTACGGCACGAATTGGCGATCGAGTATCGTTGCCGTTGCCCAGCGCCAGCTCTACCTCGGCAGTCTGCGTGGAACCGTACAGGCCATCCGCAAAATCATCACGAAAGCTGGAGGATGGATGCGTGCCACATCCCGATCATGCCTTAAGTGAGAATCCGACGGTCATGACACCTCAGACATCGATCACCGATCCACACCTGCCCCCCCCCAAGCGGCATCCCTCCCACCAAACCCAACGCAATCCGATCGAGACCCGAGTTTGACGATCGCAATTTGCACCTATAACGGTGCGACCCGATTACCCGAAGTCCTTGAGGCTCTTGTTAATCAGCAGACCCCAGACTCGATCGCCTGGGAGGTGCTAGTGATCGACAACAACAGCACAGATAACACCGCCGCGATCGTTGAACACTACACGAAATGCTGGCGCGACGATGTTCCGCTGCGCTACCGTTTCGAGCCACACCAAGGTACAACCTACGCCCGCCAACAGGCGTTTCAAGCTGCTCGCGGTGATTGGGTCGGCATTCTTGACGATGACAATCTTCCCCCACCGGATTGGATCACCCAGGCGATCGCCTTTATCCAGCAATCCGCCATCGATCGCCCCCCAACTCGGCGCCTTTGGCGGCAACATCCGCCCCCTACTGGAAGCAGAGCCACCCCCCGAATTTGATCGTCTCGCCATTTTGCTAGCCGTCTACGATCGCGGCGATCGTCCCTTCCGATACCATCGTGATGCCCCCAATCGTATCGTCCCCGCCGCTCCGGGCTCGTTTATCCGCCGCAGTGCTTGGTTTGAGGCCATTCCGTTTGAGCGCTTGCGCTTAGGCGGGCGCGACGAGTACGGCGGCACATTTGTCGGCGCGTGCGAAGATCTTGAAGCCCTGTACTACCTGCAAAACTCAGCCTGGGAAATCTGGCACGCCCCCAAACTCCACGTCCTCCATCATCTGCCTCCCCACCGCTGCACCCGATCGTACCTGATCAAAATCGCCCACACCTCCGGTCTCTCCAACCACGCCCTACGCCTTGCCCGCCTTGGTTGCGATCGCCACGCTGAAATGTGGTGGCGCGGACCGATCTACTTTGTCTCAGATGGCCTCAAGTTTGCGATGTATCTATGGCGTACCCGAACACAGCGCGATCAACTGACGGTTGCCTGCGATCGGGCAGCCCATCTCGGACGCTGGCTCAGTCCGCTCATTCATCCTCGGAAGAGGGAAAGCATGGGGAGAAGACTGCCTCTACTGTTGAAGGGCAACCCGAGATAGCAAGTGGACTTCTGTGAACTATGAATTAGAATTCCCGCACCTTCGGGTTGGGGAGTATGTCAAAATATTTGATACTGGCTTTAGGCGTTAGTGGCCTAACGGTTCCGTGTGTTGGCGTGTGCATGGTTAACCCAACCCGTTTTCCTCGTACCCAAGACAGCGTGGCGATCATAACCCCTGCCGTGTTGACGGAAACTCTCCCCCCGATATTAGCCAGTGCCACAACGACACAATTGCAACGTAGCACTACGAATAGACAGGAGTTGCTTATGATTCTCCTCGGTGGAACCACGCTTGGTGGAGTGGGTTTATTCGTATGGTTGTTTTTGCGCAGGCAGAAAAAACTGTGGAGTGCTTTGGCCTTGATGTCGTTTGCCAAAATGCCAAGGAATAACCGTGATAATCGTAACAAGCGTCATGCGCTAGAGGTTAGATCTAGCGATGAGGTCGTCAAGCATAATGATCGTTTGACGGATTGGTTGTTTGATCAGGGTTCGACGGTTGTTGCGGTCTGTTTACCGGACGGCTGCATTTTGCTGGGCAATGCTGCCTTTAGCCAGCTTTTTGGGTGGGGTGAGGAGACGGTCAGTGGTGTGAATTTATTTGATCTGTGCTTTGTTCAAGCCGATCGCGAGCGGGCGCGGGCGGTGACGACTCAGTTGCAGCGCGATACCTGGGAGCCGTTTGGTGGTTACTTGATGGATCGTTGCGGCGAACTGCGGTGGTTTGATTGGCAGGTGCGATCGATCACGCCCCAGTTGGACGATCAAATCTTTGGCAGGATCTACGATAACGTCAAGAGTTATGCGGATATGGCTCTGGATCATCGCACTCGATCGTTCGAGGATGTCTATCTCTACGTTGGTATTGAAAATACGGAACGCCAACGAGAACGCGAGCTTGTCACGCTGCAATATCAACTGATGCAATGTACGGTCGTGAGGCAGACGTATGCCACTGCCATTTCGGCAGTACTGGAATGCTTGGGGCAGCATTTGCCATGGACGTATGTTGAGGCATGGTTGATCGACCATCCAAGCCCAAATCGCCTAGTCCATCATCGAACACCCAGCCCAAGTTCTAACCACACGCACAGCACCAACCACGATCAGGATAAAAATCGGAGGTTGCCGGTTAAGAAAACTCTGTACTACTGTCCTCCCCATCTGCAAGATGAACCGATCGCCAAATACTGCCGCACCCCCCTGAACGATCGACGCACCGATTTTGACCTAGCGCGACCGATTCGCGACGCGATCGAAACCGGTACACCCTACTATCTCGAAGCTCTTGATCATTTGGAGCCGAACTCGTTTAGTCATCGTGATCTAGCGCTGGCGAGTGGACTCAACACCTGTTTAATTGCACCCTTTGGATCAGGAAACACACGCATTATTTGTCTACTGTTCGCCACCCGTGCCAGTGCTGAACTCACCCACGCTGCGACGCTTGTGGAGCGACTTGCCCCACCAATTAACCTGCTGCTGGCGTCGAAGTACCAGGATAGCGATGCCAATCCGTTGGATTTGGATTTTAATCAACGTCCCTTCGAGAATATGGTGGAAGGCTTATTTCGCCTATCACCGGACGGCTGTTATGTTCATACCAATTTTGCTCTGGCTTGTATGTTTGGCTATGAGACCTCCGAGGCACTCATCGGCGCTCAACTCAACATCTATGATCAGTTTGTTACGGAAAGTCGATGCGTCAAATTTGAGCGCTACCTAAATAGTGGAAGTCTGATCGAGAATTTTTCGGCGGAGCTTTACCGACGCGATGGCACAACGATTTGGATCGAAGCGGTCGCGCGGGTCATGCGGAATGAGTTTGATCAGCTCATCGGCTATGAAGGATCGATGATTAATATTACCGATCGACAGCGCACGGAGGACAAACTCCGATATGGTGCGACGCATGACGATCTGACGGGACTATGGAACCGCGCCTGGTTTGTGGAGCAATTGCAACGCATCCTGAAGCGAACCCGACGCTACGATCGCTACACCTTTGCCGTCTTATTTGTCGATCTTGATAATTTCAAGCTGATTAACGATACCCTCGGTCACATGGTGGGCGATCAGTTACTGGTCGCACTCGCCCAGCGGTTAAACGGTGCGCTCCAGCAGGGACAATCCTTGGCACGATTGGGGGGCGATGAATTTACACTCTGTGTTGATCGCATTGCCGATGAATCGGAAGCGATCGCGATCGCGCAAACCCTCTGTCAGCAGCTCCAGCAGCCTTTTCACATTGGCTCTCACGAGCTGATCGCCTGCGCCAGTATCGGTATTGTGATTGGATCTCGACAATATGAGACTCCTGAATGGTACTCAAAGATGCCGATATTGCGATGCATAACGCCAAAGCACGGGGCAAGGTCGGTCCAGTCGATGAGTCTCGGTATGTGTTGTTTGATTTGGAAATGGGTCATGCATCGCAGCGCCGTTTACGACTCGAAGACGATCTACGACGGGCGATCGACTACGATGAGCTTTCGTTGTACTACCAGCCGATCGTTGATCTAGTCTCCATGCAAACGATCGGTTTTGAAGTCTTGTTGCGCTGGCAGCATTCTAAGTACGGAGCGATTTCCCCCGTCGAATTTATCCCGATTGCCGAAGAATCCGGCATGATCGTCAAACTGGGCGAATGGGTCTTATTTCAAACCTGCCAGCAACTACAAACCTGGAAGCAGGAGGGTCTAGAAGCGGGTCAATTGTCCCTGAGCGTCAATGTCTCCAGTCGCCAGCTCAGTTCCGGCTTGATTGCACAAATCGATCAGGCTCTGCGAACCTACGATATTCAACCGGGTGAGCTTAAGGTTGAGATTACTGAAACCGTGGTCATGTCCGACCTCAATCAAGCCAAGCTCGTCCTCAAGCAAATTAAAGAGCGACAAATTCCCATTTTGCTTGATGATTTTGGGACGGGTTACTGTTCACTGAACTATCTCTACGAATTGCCGATCGATACGTTGAAAATTGATCGATCCTTTGTCCGCACGATCGACGAACGCCCCGATCGCCGTCAGGTACTCGACACAATCTTTCAGCTAGCCGATAGCCTGGGTTTAAAAGTGATCGCCGAGGGCGTCGAAAATCTCGAACAACTGGCCTACCTCGAACGGCAAAATCGCTGCTACGGCCAGGGCTATATGTTCTCAAAGCCAGTTCCTGCCACGATCGCCCGTACCCTCCTCGGGCAAGTCTGGTCTAAGCTAGCAGGCTGATGGTGCGATCCATCCATTCCTCCGGTCATCATGCATCCATCCCCAATCTAGAAATTCGACGCAGCGACCGTGAATCAAGTCGGTATAATACCGTAGCCTTAAGGATTTGACACACTAATCTAAATCGAGTCAACACGTATCGATACCCGATAGATTCAGTCGAGATTCTTGCGATTATTCTGTTCCTCATGGCCGTTTTTGATCACGCTACAGCCCCTACAGTTTCATGAAGCCTTACCTCGCTGCCGCCGTTCAGATGACCAGCGTTCCTGACCTCGACGCTAATCTCGTCCAGGCCGAAGATGCGATCGATTTCGCCGTGCGCCAGGGAGCCGAGCTAGTCTGTTTGCCCGAAAATTTTTCGTTCCTGGGTGAAGAATCTGAAAAAATTGCCCGATCGCAGGAAATTGCGAGCAAAAGTCAAACGTTTCTAAAAACGATGGCGCAACGCTACCAGGTCGCGATCCTGGGTGGCGGTTTTCCCGTACCCGTAGACGATCAGCATGTTGCCAACACCGCCTTGCTCTACGATCGCAACGGCATCGAGCTAGCCCGCTACGAAAAAGTCCACCTATTCGACGTTAACCTCCCCGACGGCAACACCTACAAAGAATCAAACACCGTTCGTGCGGGAAGCGATCTCCCAAGCGTGGCGCACTCCGAAATTTTGGGCAACCTTGGACTTTCGGTCTGCTACGATGTCCGCTTTCCGGAACTCTATCGCCACCTCTCCCAGCAGGGCGCTGACGTGCTTTTTGTTCCCGCTGCGTTTACGGCGTTCACCGGCAAAGATCACTGGCAAGTGTTACTTCAGGCTCGGGCGATCGAGAATACCTGCTACGTCATCGCTCCAGCGCAAACCGGTTGCCACTACGGTATTCGCCGCTCCCACGGTCACGCGGTCATTATCGATCCCTGGGGAAATATCCTGGCGGATGCGGGGACAATGCCGGGAATCGCGATCGCGGAGATTGATCCCGATCGGCTGGCGAGTGTGCGCAAGCAAATGCCGTCCCTACAACACCGCATCTTTGTCTAATGTCAGGAGATGCTCAAAACGGAAAATCTTGATAAAGGTTGGCGCGTCAAAAATCCTGTGCTAGTATAGTTGAACGAAAAACGCGATGGCGGGCGTAGCCAAGTGGTTAAGGCAGTGGATTGTGATTCCACCATTCGCGAGTTTCAAGTCTCGTCGTCCGCCCTTCTAAA
>JAAUPN010000068.1 GCA_012033105.1 Coleofasciculaceae cyanobacterium RL_1_1 | reverse complement strand
CACCGCAGGATGTGGGAGCTTGGGGGGTCGAGGGGGTTACCGGCGAGCCGTTTTGGATCGTATTTGCAGTGTTTTTCCCAGCGGTCACGGGGATTATGGCCGGGGTGAATATGTCGGGAGATCTTGAAGATCCCTCGAAGTCGATCCCGATCGGCACACTCGCGGCGATCGGCACGGGTTACGTCATTTACATGGTGCTGCCCATTTTTCTCGTCCTACGTGCGGATGCAGCAACGCTGCTGGAAAATCCCCTCGTCATGCGCGATATTGCCATTTGGGGTGATGCGATTTTGCTTGGGATTTGGGGTGCGACGCTGTCGAGTGCACTGGGGAGTGTATTGGGTGCGCCACGGGTCTTGCAAGCGTTGGCGCGGGATAATGTGCTGCCGCAGTTCATGCGATCGCTGGGTAAGGGGAGTGGGCCAGAGGATGAACCCCGTTTAGGAACACTGGTAACGCTCGGGGTGGCGATCGCGGCAGTGTGTGTCGGCGATTTAAATAAAATTGCGCCGGTACTCACAATGTTTTTTCTCACCACTTACATGGTGTTAAATGTGGCTGCCGCGATCGAGGGGTTTTTACAGAGTCCATCGTTTCGACCCACATTTCGGGTGCATTGGATCTTGTCGGCGATCGGCGCGATCGGCTGTTTGGGCGTCATGCTCTCGATCGATGCAGTTGCTGCGATCGTCGCGGCCTTGTTTGTGCTGGCGCTCTACCTGTGGCTTGAACGCCGTGAAATGCAAACGGCTTGGGGTGATGTGCGGCGCGGTATGTGGATGGAAATCGTGCGCACCGGGATTTTCAACCTGGACGGTGATCTAGACCCAAAAAACTGGCGACCTCATGTGCTGGTGCTCTCCGGTGCGCCCATGCGTCGCTGGCCGCTGATCGAACTGGCATCGATCATCACCCACAATCGTGGTCTCATCACTGTCTCCAGTGTCCTACCGAGCGGCTCTCGTGATCCCGCCCAGCAAACCCAGCTTGAAGCCAAGCTGCGCGACTACCTCGGGAAACGTGGCGTCAATGCCCTCGTTCGCTTGGTAACCGCACCCGATCCCTTTGCCGGAGCCGAGCAGCTTGTCGAAGCTTATGGGATTGGTTCCCTGGTTCCCAACACCATTTTGCTCGGAGATAGCGAGCGCCTAGAGCTGCGCAATAGCTTTTGTGGCCTGATTGAAATGCTCTATCGATCGCGGCGGAGCGTTCTAGTGCTGCATGACAATCCCGATCGTGGCTTTGGTAATCGCCAACAAATCGATGTCTGGTGGCGCGGCTTGAACGCAAACGGCAGCCTCATGCTGCTCTTGGCCTACCTGATTCAAACCGAAAATCAATGGCGCAATGCCAATATCTCGCTCAAGTTGGTCGTTCCGAACGAGGCCGCCGCACAATCCGTTCGTACCAATTTGGGGCAAATGACCGAACAGTTTCGGATTCAGGCCACCGTCAACGTGTTGGTCGATGCTGAACGCCCCTTTCGCGAGATCTTACACGCCTCCTCTCGCTACGCCGACCTCGTCTTTCTCGGCATTGCCCGGCCGCAAGCAGATGTCGATAACTTCAGCGAACACTACTCGAATCTGCAAGATCTCGTCGTCGGTTTACCAACGACCATTCTTGTGCTGGCCGCTGCTGATTTTGCCTTTAATGAGGTGTTGCAGCAGGAGGGGTAGACTCCACGCAACCTTGAAAATCGAAATACCCTAGAAATCGAAATAAATATACGGCAGGCTATTTTGGGGAGCTAGCACCCAAACCGCATAGAGACAGAGCGGAACCAGCATGATTTTGATCGGCCAATTGAGCTGTACCTTGAGGCTGCGATCGAAGCCATAGGCGATCGCCATCCCCAAACAAACCGCCCCCAAACTCCAGCCAACAATCACCGGATCAATTCCCAACGTCTCACCGTAGACCTTTTCGACAAATTGCACATCCGCCGACTGATTCCACAGGTGCGTCATCACCCAGTTTGACACCTGCAAATCCGGCAACCGGAAATACACCCACGCTAAAAACACCATCGTCTGTGTGATCGTCCAGCCAATCACCATACCCGGCCAGCTTTGCCAAAATGACTGCGCGATCGCCGACTGACGCGACACCGTATCCGTCAACCGATGCACCACCAGCGCCAAACCATGCAGTACCCCCCACACCAGAAAGCCTGCCGGATTTTGCCCCGCCGCCGCACTACCATGCCACAACCCCGCCACAATCATCACGATCGTCAAGTTAATGCAGGTTTGATTCAAGCCGCGACGTGATCCCCCCAAGGGAAAGTAGAGATAGTTCCGCAGCCAGTCCCCTAAGGTCATGTGCCAGCGTCGCCAAAAGTCAGCGATGCTAACCGTTAAGTACGGAAAGTCAAAATTGAGCGGCAGCGTCCACCCCAGCAGCATGGCGCTACCCCGAGCAATATCGACGTAACCGCTAAAGTCAAGATAGAGCTGAAGGCCATAGCCCAAGATTGCCAGCCAAAGATCGACACTTCCCGCTCGCTGGTAGTTTTCAAAGCAAAGATTAACGAAAACCGCGATATTGTCTGCCAGTAAGCCTTTTTTGATCGCACCACTCGCAATGAGCCACAAGCCCTCAACGACGCGATCGACCGTTGGTGGAGCCGGATGGTGAAACTGCTCCATCCAAGAGTGATAGCGCGTAATCGGCCCCGAGATCAGCTTGGGAAAGAAGAATTTATAGGCCGTGAAATCCAAGACATTACGACTAGCCGGAGCCCCACGGTATACGTCGATGAGGTAGGCCATACACTCAAACACAAAAAAGCTGATCCCCAACGGCGCAACAAAATACACCCACACCGAATCAGGATTCGTATTGCTCGTCCAGCCAGGGAACAAAAATGAGCCATACTTAAACGCCACCAAGATCATGACGTTCACGGCCAAACCAAAGGCAAGCAACCATTGACGACGTTGCTGCCATTGCCGCTCGAAGCGTTCCCACTCTTCGTTTGACAGTGTCCAGGAATTGCGGTGGGGGCGATCTTGTCCAGTGCGAAACAGCACCGACCCAATCACAAAAGTCAAGAGTGTTCCGACGAGCAAGAGCGGCAGTGATTGGAGCTGTAACGAGCTGTAGAAAATAACGCTTGCAGTCAGCGTCAGGGCTAATCGCAGCCCCTTCCAAGGTAGATTCCAGAACAGCAACATTGTCCCGAAGAGAAACAGGCTGTAAGGAATCGAAAGAAAGTTCATAGTAGGGACGGCGAGACGAGCCTTCGAGGTCGCGGGCGATCGAGATCACGACTCATTATGCCGGATGCTGATTCGTCAAGGACGGCATGTCCAACAATTCCTCACCCCAATCCCATTCGTTCCAGCGTTGACCGGTCTCTCAATCATCCGCGTGGAATCGCAGATTGGATGCTGTATGACGTTGCCTGACGCCGTAGAGCCACGAGTGACGACCCAATGCGCCAGTGACATCACACTACCAACGCAATGTGAGCGTTTACACGTCGTCCGACGTTAGCTCAAAAATACGACCAACGACCCGCCGAGGTGCAACAGAATCGCACTCACGACCGCCGATCGGGCATACACACAGCGCGATGCGAGCGACACCGGGCATAAGCCGTACAACTTCTCCGGAGATCTCCTCCATGTAGGCCGAGAGCTGTTCGACCTGCGAACAACTCTCGGTAATCACAAACAACATTCTCTGGCCATCGGGACCTGGGACGATCCCGAACTGGCACTGGGTAAACTCACGGCCTACGGTTGAGGACAAAGAGTCTTTGACACGCTCGATCGCAGTTTCGTAGAGAGCCTGAGACAGCGATCGATTTTGGAAGCTCGATTCAGAAATCATGAATGCAACAGGAGTAGCAAAATATCCTTATCAGTGGAGCGAGGCAACGAAAGCAGAATGAATACTTTCAGATGCTATTGACTTCACGTTGTCGGTCATGAAGTCGGGAACGTTCTGGCTGCTGATGAATTGAGCCAAAATTTAGGAGAGAACAGTCGGCTTGTTACCATCTTTTGAGAATGCTAGAGGTTTCGGAACTCTAGAGCTGGGTACACACAGGCAACAGCGCAAGGATCTGGGTTGAGCTTTTATTGCTTTTAATAGATCGTTAAATTATGTTAACACGTCACTTGTTGATTCAGGCTAGAATCTCAGACTTCGATCAGCTTCATTGTATTGACCTCTTGATGTTTTTCTGGCTTGTGCCGGTTGATCCGCTCACCAATGCTTCTGGTCAATTTCAGTCGAAATCGAGCAAAATCAAGCGTTAATTTTGCGTTCTGATAGAGCGCTTAAGCCCCGATGACGTTGCTCGATTTTTCAAGCATGGGACTCCCTCTCTATTCGTCCTCCAGCCTGTGCAAAGTTGGGATCTTGTGGCTTTAAATGCTGTATCTTGTCGAGATCTCGTGACGTAAAAAAGTTAAATATGATGGGTCAGTCTTGGGCTTGATTAGACTCACTGGCCAGCAGAAGACTCAGCATCTCAATGAGTTGATCGCTTTCATACACAGCACGTTTTGTTTCCCCACCAAACGTGGCTGTTGCATTGGCAAATTCGGTAATTAACCCATCCCGATCGCCCGATGTAACCCGATCGGCCAAGCGAACAAACGTTGCCGCGAGTTGTTGAATCGCGTGCTGACGCTCTGGGGTCGCGAGCATGATGTCCACATACAGTTCAGCATCTTGCCCGAAGAGGCGACTGACCATGTCGATCCCAATTCGATAAATTGGACTGGATAAATCAAGGCTACGACTAATATCAATTCCAGCCTCAGCCAGAAAAATTCCTAGGCCAAAGGTGGCAAAGTGTCGAATGGCCTGAACGGCGATCATCATCTGATCATGTTCTTCGGCAGAACAATGGATTAAATCTGCACCGTCTGCATCCATGAGGTCGATCAACCATTGCCACGCGGTGCGATCGCGCCCTGGGCAAACCACGACTTTTTGAGACAAGAACGATTCGACACCTGGACCAAACATGGGGTGAAGCCCGACGACGGGGCCAGGATGTGACGTTAGCATCGCCTGGAGTTGGGGGGCTTTTGATGCTGGTGATGTCGGCGATCGCTGCGGTGGGGGGGATTGCGGGTGCGAGCTGCTGGATGATCTCGATCGTGCGGTCGATCGGCACACAAAACAGCACGAGGTCGGTATTCGCCATCATCTCGTCAGCCTGCGCCCAGTCGGTGCGACTGAGTACAGCCACCCGATGACCAAAGTGGGTCAAGCGTTGAGCAAAGAAGCGACCCATCACACCTCGACCGCCAATAATCGTGATGTGACGGGAGGTCTCACGACTTGGCAAGCTGGGTCGGGTGATCACGGCGGCACGGCAGGCGGTGTCGAGACTGCGCCAGATGTAGCCCGGTAGTTGTGTCTCGGCGATCGCCGCTTCTGGAATGGCGATCGGGGTCTGTGCCGCTGGGCGATCGCGGAGCAGCTTGAGACGTTGATCAAGCAAATAGACGAGGTCGCGATCGAGATCGGCTAGGGTGCGATCTCGGCTCACGGCATTGTCTGGGCGGTCAATATTAGGACGATCGGCGACGGGATCAGTGGGGTGAGTGTCAGGAGCGGTCATGCGGATGGGGAGGGATGGTCGCGGTAACGGTCATTCGGATGGGATCAGCGGATCGATTGATCAACGAACTGATCGTGCAAACTTGATAACAATTAGGCTTCCGATTCGCGGTTCGCCAATTGATTCAGCAGACTTGAAATGAAAGACAGAACGATCGAACCCAGCAAGGCTGGGAAAAACCCATTAACGGTAAATCCTGCCGTCCACGCCCCAACCAGCCAAATGGAAATGGCATTAATGACCAGTAAAAATGCGCCGAAACTCACCAAGGTCAAGGGCAGCGTGGCGAAAATGAGCAGGGGACGTACCACTGCATTCACCAAACCTAAAATGGCCGCAGCGATAATGGCAGCGGTTGCACCCTCGATCGCCAAACCAGGCACGATGTAAGCAGTCAAAGCAATCGCGAGCGCACTGAGCAACCAGGTGATAAGAAACTGTGGCATGATCAAACCTCTGAAAGCAGCAAGGGTCAGGAGAGAAACTCTCTGCTGTTCATCCTAGCGCTGTGCTAAAGGGTTCGGCGTGGAACTCTGGACTTGTTGTCGTCTAACTCAATGGCAATTAACGGTATCGCGATCGGTGAGTTCCGGACTGAGTCAAGATTTGGCCTTGCATCGAGAGAGTGGAGCAGCCATGTTACGAGCAGTATTATTTGATTTCAACGGCATTATTATCAATGACGAGACGATCCATGAACAGTTACTTGAACGTCTACTGTTAGAGGAAAATCTACGCCCCCAGCCTGGAGAATTTCAGGCGATCGCTTTGGGGCGTAGCGATCGGGTCTGTTTAACCGAGATGTTTGCGCGGCGGGGTCGTGTCTTGGATGAAACGAATTTGAATCGTTTACTTCAGAGTAAAGCCGATGCCTATCGGGAAATTCTCGCGACGCTGGAACCGCTGCCCCTATATCCCGGCCTGACGGATTTTCTGCTTAAACTTCGCTTGGCGGATTTGCGCTTGGCACTGGTGAGCGGTGCGATGCGGCTCGAAATTGAAACGGTTTTAGACCGAGCCAAACTTCGCCAGCAGTTTCCGATTATCGTGGCGGGGGACGATATCACCACGAGCAAACCTGACCCAGCGGGCTATCTAGCGGCGATCGACCAGCTCAATCTGGCTGAACCGGGTTTAAATCTTCAACCTTCCGAGTGCCTCGCGATCGAAGATAGTTTTGCTGGCATTGAGGCCGCCAAACGTGCGGGGGTTCCCGTGGTCGGTGTGGCCAATATGTTTCCACAACACATGCTATTGCGCGTGGCAAACTGGGCGGTGGACGGGCTGGCCGAGTTGGAATTTGATCGGGTCATACGTGTTTTTGCCGGTGAAGAGCGTTCTGTGGCGGCTCCTCAAGTGTCCACAATGGTTGAGACCGGATGACGCAATGAAGACAACGAAACCCAGGCCATAAAACCGGCGCGATTGTGGCCACTTGGCCGCAATTCAGGGTCAACCCAGGAGCATGTTCGAGATCAACCGAGAAGATTGAGCCTTATGCTAAGATTTCCCTAAACTTGGGGAATTAGCTCAGTTGGTAGAGCGCTGCGATCGCACCGCAGAGGTCAGGAGTTCGAGTCTCCTATTCTCCATTCTTTCAGTCTTACAGCAAGCGTTACAACCCGTTCAATTATTTTCAGAACAGATCGAGAGCGTTGAGCGGAGTCGAAACGCGGTTTTTGAGAAAACAGAACAGAGTCAATGCACAACCGATTACGAGAGGGGCATCACTGGCGATCGCGCGTCCTCGCTGGGGGCTAATCGGTCTAAACACCCCAGTAGTTCAACCGGTGTCACAGGCTTGCCCAGATAATCATTCGCGCCCAGGCTCAGTGCCTTTTGACGATGGCGATCGCCCGTTCGGGACGTTAGCACCACCACGGGCAAACTGTGGCAGAGGGAATGCGATCGAACTTTGCTGAGTAGCTCGAACCCGTTAACATTCGGCATTTCCAGATCTGTCACGATCGCACTAATTTCGTTGCTGTGCTGTTCGAGCTTGACCAGTGCTTCCTGACCATCGCGACAGGGAATTGTTGTGAAACCAGCGTGCGCCAAAATTCGTTCGAGCGATCGCCGCGCACCCGTCGAATCCTCCGCAATCAAAATCGTTCGCGTCGCCTGAGATAGGGTTGTCCCTTCCAGCACGTGACGCTGTTGAGCCATCGGCTTCAAGAATCGCGGCATAATCACCGGTACGACTTCACCTGTCCCCAAAATCGTACAGCCAGCAATATAGGGCGGAATCGGTACGGTACGGTCAAATGGCCGCAAAATGAGCTGACGTTCATCGACAATTGCATCGATCATCACCGCGATCGGTGGCCCCGATCGCTTAAATACCAGTACGACACGGGGAGCATTCGACTCAGCGGATCGATCGCCATAGGGCAGCATTTGCGCCAACGGATAAAGCGGCAAAACACGGCCACGCCAGGTAATCGATCGCTCCGTTTCGGTATTCCCAAAGCCCGGAACATTCGTCAGACCCACCGCATCGTCATACGGCATGATGTCCAAAATCGTATCGGTCGGAATCGCCAGCGTCCGCAAACCGACCCGACATAAGAGCAGAGACAGCAAGCTCAAACTGAGGGGTAGGCGAATGGTAAACGTGGTTCCCTGTCCGGGCTGCGTGTCCACATCAACCGTTCCCCGTAGCTGAGACACCTGAGTGCGGACGATATCCATTCCCACACCACGCCCCGAGATATCGCTCACCTGTGCGGCGGTCGAAAATCCAGGCTGCCAAATAAAGTTCAGAATTTGCTCGCGGGAGAGTTGTGAAATGGGTACATGAGCCGGACATAGACCTCGCTCCACAGCCTTTTGATAGATTTGTTGTAGATCAATTTCCTCGTCCGTCATCTTTGAGCGAAATTGCAACCTCGCTACCCTCAATTTGTGCCTCGATCGCGATCGTTGCGGTTTCCGGTTTATCGAGCGCAGCACGCTCTCCGGGCAGCTCGATGCCGTGGTCCAGGGCATTATTGAGGATGTGGGTCAGTGGTGTCTGGAGTTGTTCGAGCAAGACCTTATCGATCGGCACATCTTCGCCGGAAATTTGCAGCGTCGATTTTTTGCCGACGCGCTGATTGATTCGGTTGAGCTGTGGAATAAACCGCTGGGCAAAGTCTTTAAACGGAACCAGCCGAGAGCTGTTGATATCGTCATAGAGGCGATCGAGATCCCCACGTAAGCCTGAGAGATTTTGGGCAAACTCTCGACTGACTAAGTCAATATCAAAGCGCGTTTCTTGAACCTGGGTGATCAGCTCCTCAAAGGTCTGCAAGCTGCTGTGTAATGCGGTGTAGCGATCGAGTTCCAGCGCGTCAAATTCAGTCGTATTGTCAGCTTCACCCGTTTCTAGATGCTCAGATTCACCAACACGTTGCGCGATCGCATCGCCACCCCGCGCTGGCCGCATACTCGCCTGCGATTCGTCGGTGGAGACCCGATCGTACAGCGTTTGCACCGCATCCCGTACCGGCTTCACCTGTTCCACCAGGCGGCGTAAGTTGAGGCTCGCTTGACGCAATTGCTGTTGCTGAATGGTTAAACGCTCGTGTGCTGTGATTAGCTCACCAACGCGACTTCCCATACGCTCAACTCGATCGACGGGCAACCGCAAATACTGCAAACGCTCCTGCGATTCCCCCTGGAGACTGGCATCGTGATCGATCGTCTCCTGCATTTGTGCTTCTTTCTGAGCCGCTTTTTCCCGGTCTAGCTTCTGCGATTTAAGCCCTTCGACCACGCGGTCACGTTTTTGACGCAGCTTTTTGACTAGGCTATGGGCTAAGGCTGGAAAGTCAATTTCGTTGTGGATTTCGTGGGTTAACTCGACGATCGGCTCCAACAACTCCACCAACCACGGCTGACCAAAGGCTTCTCCTAATAAAATGCCCTCGTCGGTTAATATCGCCATACCATCTCGAATTTCCATCGGATCGGTACTGGCCGCTAGCAGCTCCTCGAAACGAACGAGGCAACTTTCTAAATCAGACGTCAGCATTGACAGCACCAGCTCAACCCGCGCCGATGAGACTTCGGGTGGATCTTCACTCGCCGTTGACGTTGTTTGATCTTGCTGAAGTGACACCCGAAATTCCTCGAGCGCTGCCAATAAGTTGGGATTGGCTTCCACCGCTTCGCTGTTGCCCGATCGAGCGCTGTCGAGCATGTAGGCCAGCTCTTCAATGCCCTGCTGCATCAAGATTGAGGCCGAGTCGGTGTCCTGAATTTTTCCTGCGTTCCAGGCTTCAAGCAAATCCTCGATCGAATGCGCCAGCGCACTCAATGACGGCATTCGTGCAATGCCAGCACCACCTTTCACCGAGTGTGCAGCTCGCATCAACGCTTTATAGTCCGGTGTCGCACCCAGTTCAACCTGTTCTAGGCCATGTCGCAACACCGCGAGATATTCCGGGGCATCCTCTTCGAGAAAACATTGCTGTGCCTCCAGAGCGATCGCTTCAAGTACAGCAGGATCAAGCGTATTAGTCATGGATTTATCTCAGCACTCGGCATGATCAAGACAGGAAATCAAGCGAAATCGAACCAACCAAAACACCGCCGATGAGCCTCTCCAGATTTCAAGGTCATAGTGTGGCCGTGATGAGTCGTACAAGCATCACAAGACGGGCTATTTTTCCAAGCGGAACTGGGATACCGATTCCGTCAACGTTGACGCCGTGAAGACTAGTTCTTGCAACGATTCAGCCACCTCTTGAACTCGTTCCGCCGTAGATTGCGCGATCGTCTCCACCCGCTCCATGAGTTGGTTCACCTGCGCCGATGCCTCCGACTGACTGTTGGTATTACTCGAAATTGCTTGGAGATATTCGTTAATACTCTGACTAATTTCGGCCAGACCTTTCAGCGTCTGCTTCGTTTGTGCCACAAGCTCAGTCCCCTCTGCGACCTCCGCCTTACCCACTTCCATCGCCTGTTGCACCTCAACCGTATCCTGCTGAATGATCTCGACAATCTGCTCAATGCTGCGGGTCGCCTCTGTCGCTCGCCCAGCCAGTCGTCGAACCTCTTCCGCCACCACCCGGAAGCCCTGACCGTTTTCACCCGCCCGTGATGCTTCGATCGAAGCGTTATACGCCAACAGGTTCGTCCGTTCTGCGATCCCCGAAATGATCGTCAGAATTTGCAGAATTTGTTTAAATGACTCCGTTAGGCGATCTACCTTACTCGCCGTCTCTGCAACAGCACTGCTGATATTTTTGATGCTGGTTACCGTCATATCCATCACCTCCTCACCCTCACGAGCCGCCTTCGCCCCACGTTGAGCGACCAACGCTGCCTGCTGTGCGGATTTATCCACTGTCCGAATCAGCTCACCAATTTGGTTGACCGTTGCCACACTCTGCGCAATTTCTGCTGATTGTACGATCGACTCTTGCGACACGCGCTGCATCGACGGCGCACTTCCCGTCGCTAGCTCATCCACCCGCCGCGCTACCGTTTGCACATGACCCACCAGCATCCGCAAGCGTCGAATCGTCGTATTGAATGCATCGGCGATCGACCCCACAGCCCCTTCGGTCACCGGCGCATTCACGGTTAAATCCCCACGCTGCGCCCCTTCAATCTCCAGCAGCAAATTAACCACCCCTTTTTGCAGTCGTTCTTTCTCCGCACGCTGTTGCTCCGCCTCTTGCCGACGTAGCTCCTCCTGCTGGCGCACCGCATCGATATTGGCCTCAATACTAACCGCCATCTGGTTCAGTTCCTGCGCCAAAATCCCGATCTCATCTTGCCGTTCGGTAGCCTGTAACCGTGCTCCCCGTTCACCCGCTCCCACCTGTTGAGCGAAGTCCGCTAGCTCCCCAATTGATCGAGCAAATGCTCGGGCCACAAAAAACGCCAGCGTACTGACAACCAGTGCCGCTCCACCCCCAACCGCCAAACCAAGCAATTGCTGCGCCCGGACGAGTTGCTCTAATTCCGTCTTGGGCTTGGCCACAGAAACCATACCAATCGGCTTGGCCTCCGGATCATTGCGTTTCGTGTGGTCATAGAGTGGACGGTACAACACTTGGTAATTTGTACCGTTAATATTCTCAAACTGCGTTACCGAATCCTGGCCATCTTCCAAGATTGCATCCGATACCACCTTGGGCGCTAATGTACCGATCGCCCGCGTTCCATCTCCCATATCAAGATTGGTATTCACGCGCCAGTTATACGCAAACACCGAAATCGCCTTAGCGTTATAAAGCTGTTGAAATTCATCGAGCAAAGCATGGTGACGGTTGTGTAGCACGCCGACAACGGCTGTACCAACAACCTGACCACCGAGCTTGACCGGATAGACCACGACAGTGGATAACCCGGCCTGATAATCGTCTAAATCATAGGTATTGCCTGGAGCGGCGGGTAAGCTCGGATCGAGGGAACCACGGGGCGGAATACTCGCCTGGGAGGCCAGCCCCAACTGTGCCATTGTCGCCCCCGGTAACACCTCAATCCCCCGTTGGGGTTCACCGGTTTCCAAAACCTCTCGGACAATATTTGCGCTACTCAGATCAATCCCGGCGCGAGAGTCCAGAAGCTGAAATTCTGCGGGATCAATCTCACGATCAGGGTCTGGTATTGGCGGATACGTGGGTTCGTTCGCCGCCTGGTGAATCTTGATCCCCTGCGTGACTGTCCGCCCGTTCGCATCCGTGAGAATCCGAAAGCTCTTGGTTACGTCCGCCCGGTTACGGTCACCAGCCGATAACGCCTCCGTCACCAGTGCCGTTAAATAGGGGCGATTACGTTGAACCTGAACAGGTTGATTTAAATTGACCCCAACGGCTTGAACCAGTTGCGCCAGGTTTTCCGCCTCCGTCGCGCTATCGTCCTCTGTCCAGCCCACATAGTCATCCTTCCATGCCGACGCATCAGACCGTAACTGGCTAACAAAATCCTCTTGCACTCGTTCTTGAGTTCGGCTGATCAAAAACACCGTTGCGATCGCAACCGGAACAGTCGATCCAATCACAAGTAGCAATGTGAGCTTGTTCGCAAACCCTAAATCTCGCCACCAATTTTTGAGTTGGTGCCAGTAATACATCACCCGGTTTTGACTTTCCTGTCTCAAATCCAAGGATGCTGGCGGTTGTGAAATCAATACGTGATTGACGTTCACCACTGGATGGGGTTGGGTTTTCGCTGCAAGCACTTCGAGTGCCTTACGCGCACTCGTACCATGAAACCCTGCGGCATCAACACTCAGAATTTCTTCGTAGAGCAAACGCGCACGATCAAAATCCTTTGTCTGTTCACAGCGACTCGCTTCAAGGAGCTTTTCGAGCAAAGTATCTGTCGTTTGGGTCATGGTTCTTAGGGCTTGATGCCAGCACAGAAGGAAGATCGTAAGGGGCGTCGTATCAGAATGTGAGACGACGTAAGCGATAAACAAGCATCATGGGCTTAAGCCGCATGTTTCTCTACCGTGTCAAGCAAAGCCTGAGGTGCATAGGGTTTAACCACATAGTCCTTCGCTCCCTGTCGGAGCGCCCAAAACTGATCAAATTCCTCACTTTTAGAGCTACAGAAAATGATCGGAATCGATTGAAACTTCGCGTCCTCCTGAATCATCCGGCATAACTCCAAGCCGCTTTTACCCGGCATCACAATATCAAGAACAATGAGGTTGGGTTGGGTGGACAGGCTCTGAAGCTTCGCCCAGGCTTCGTCAACACTGCTGGATAGCAAAACTTCATAACCGGCTTGGGAAAGGAGCGCCTTAATCATGGCCTGCTCTGTATTGCCATCTTCGACGACAAAAATAGTTTTCATAGTCGTGTTGTAAATAGATTTTGGGTGAGTTAGGGCAGGGTCATAGCGCACTCTAGGAAGAGATGGCACTACGAGGGTGTCAAGTGGTTCAATCTGAATAGATCTGAAACACGGACATGCACAAGCTTTGAGCCTGTCGATCGCTACACTTGAAAGCGATCGACGGAGGCTTGTAGGGTTGAAACCTCACGTAAAAGTTGTTGCAAAACTTCAACCACCTCATGCGCCGCTTCAGCATTCGCGAGTGAGACTCCAGCCACCGATTTCATGGTTTGATTCACCTGCTGTGAGGTCTGGGTCTGTTCGGTTGTGTTCGCCGCAACCCGTTGCAGCGCCGTATCAATTTCTCGGCTCAAGGTGGTGAGATGAGACAGGGTTTTTGGGTTTGATGCACGAGTTGCGTACCGTTGACAACCTCTGAAGTTCCCACCTCCAGCACATTAATAACATTTGCGGTCTCTTCCTGGATACTCTGGACAAGGCGTTCAATATCTTGGGCAGATTCACTGACCTGAGCGGCAAGGTTACGCACCTCATCGGATACCTGGCGAAATCCCTGTCCCTGTTCTCCCGCCCGTGCTGCCTCGATCGAAGCATTAAAAGCCAGGAGATTCGCCTGCTCTGAAATACCGGTCACGATCGCCAAGATCTGCGAAACTTCCTGAGCGGCCTCAGCCAGACGCTTCGCCCGCTTCGAGGTATTCGACACGGCGGTACGAATTTTTCCATACTGACCACCGTACGATCCATCGCCAGGTCTCCATCATGAGCTGCCTTGATCGCATTTCGCGCCACCTGAGCCGACGACTGAGTTAACTCCGACACCTGCTCGATCGATACCACCATGGCAGCCACATCTTCACGAGCACTTTTCAACGTCTGAGATTGCTCCAAGGCAGAATCCGAAACCTGTCGAACTGAAGCCTCGCCGCTACGCGCCCCCTGGGTTAGCGACTGCGTCACCTCAACCACTTGAGCCACAATGTCGCGCAGCGAATCAATCGTGGCATTAAACGCATCCGCGATCGACCCGACCTTACCATCGATGATTGGCGCACGTGCCGTGAGGTTACCACTCCGAACTTCCTCAATTTGCACCAGCAGTTCAATCACCTGTTGCTGCAAGCGCTTCGTTTCCCGTATCGCAGACTCCAAGTCAATTCGCTTACTTTGCTCCGCATCAGCGAGTTTTTCCTCACACTGAGCTGAATAATCTCCCAGCTCATGAATCGCACGAGTTAACTGGCCAATCTCATCATCTGAGGAACCCAGCAGGCGTAACCCTTGCTCATCAAAGGCTTGGCCACGCGATCGACCCTCTGCCTGCTGTGCGAGAAAGTTCAAATGTCGCACCAAAGTACGCATTACGCTCCCCATCACTAGAACGGTTCCAGACGCCGCCAGCAGACCCACCAGCAACCCAACCTGTCGCTGTCGCTCAACCAATAAATTAATCTCTGAACTTGAGATCGTCCCGGCCTGACTGACCGGGCTCGTCTCCTCCCAGCGCCGCTCGAACCGCTGAGGCAACCACCAAAATGCTGCAATCGAGACGGCCGCGATCGGCAAAATCGTCGCTCCGAAGACCATGCGTTGGAGAGAGGCAACACGGCTAGATGACGCATTATGACCGACTGGATGGCCTAAACGAGTCGGAACGTTTACCTGAAACTTACCTTGCTCATAAACCCCTAACTCAGTCGGCGCCACAACAGCCTCATGCACCTCCTCAACCTGAGACGGCGTGGCCACATCACTGTCTACAGGCGCATCCCTCATGACCTTGGAACTAGCCAAGTCTTCTACATTCGGTGAAGAACCTTGCGGCTCAATCGTTTCCAGAGCTTTTTGAGCACTCTGTCCCCACGTCCCATTAGCATCGGCGGCCACAATTTCATGATATAGAGTCGCTGCCCGCCTCATATCTCCCGCTCGCTCACAACTACTCGCCTCAAGCAGCTTGCCAAGTAAAATCTCCTCTGAGTTTGTCGCACTTAGATCTTGAGACGTAAGCTCCTGCGCCATTGGATCACCCATATCAGTCGATATCTGAACTGTCGTAGAGCCTGAAATAGATTGAGTCATGCCCATATTCCCCGCAAGTAAAGCAACATTGCCAATCTTTCTCTAGCGCCGAACTGGATCTGCGATCGCCGTTTCAGGTTGCAATTGCCGAGCCTGAACCAGATCAAATAAATGATCGGGTTCAAGAATCGCGATCCCCAAGCGGTCATGATAAGCAACTCGTTGCAGCAGATCACGCAATCTCGGCTTCAGGCGCTTATCAATGTGTTGGACGTGAAGAGGGGTAAAAACCCCCTCTAGTGACGATACAACACACGCTAATGCAGCTTGATGACCGACTCGAGTGCTTGAAGGACTCAGGACAACCGCAGTTAATCGTTGACCAGGACTGCAATGTATAAAGCCCAACCCGAGAACATGACTTAAGTCCATCACCCAGATCAACTTGCCTTCACGATTGACCGTTCCAAGTAGCGATACATCGAGACCCGGAATCGGACACACCAACTGAGGCTCGATTTTTAGCACCGTTTGAACATGGTCGAGAGGTAGAGCGATACGAACATCTCCAGATACTCGAACCTTGAAGTAATCTTCCTGGGTCATAGTGACCAAGCTCGTTTCTACAGTAAAACACTCACAGGGAAGGCTGACACACATGAAAGCCCTATCAAGTCGTCGTTGTCGCCGCCTCAACAGCCTTTTGAATGGACTCAATCAAACGACCAGGATTGAATGGTTTCGTAAGGTAATACTCCACCCCTAGCGTTTTTGCTCGAAGCCGATCAAGAATACCGTCACGTCCTGTCAGCATCACGATCGGAATATCACGCAATTGTCGGGATTGGCGCAACATACTGCAAAGTTCGTACCCATCAATATCAGGCATATTGACATCCATCAAAATGACCGCAGGCCGTTGCCGAACCAACGCCGTTAGAGCTTGTGTTGGCTCCGTAATCCCCAAAACATCATAGCCTGACATCTCCAAAACACCCTTGACATGTTTTTGGACAGTCTTACTGTCATCGATACACGCGATCGTCAAACGAGCAGAAGCATCTACCTCATGGTCAAGAGAAGAAAGCTGCTCACCAGCATCGCGCGTCGAAGTGACATCACAACTTGCTAAAGGCTTCGGCAGAAAAGAAAGAATACCCTCATGGGTGTAAGGAATAGCCCAAGCAACAAGATTATTGACAGAAACACCTAAGCTAGTTGCAATCTGATAAACCGAACGCTCACTGAGTAATTCCTTGATAACAATAGAAGCCACCAATTTAGTGTTACGTTGACCACGCAAAACCAGCGGCCGTCCTTGCCACACCTGACCAAATACCAATTGTTGTGTCTCATCCAACACCAACAGATCATACGGAGATGACAGAAAAGCCCCCCATTGTTGCCACTGTGATGCCATTTGTAACAATGGAGCTGGCAAACTCACCAGAGGTGTCTCAATCAGAACAGGATTAAGACGCGTTGATCGATCAAGAGTGACACAAGTCTTGGGCAAAGCCAGAATTTGCACAAGAGCTTCTAATGAAAGTCTCATTAAAAGCTGACGCAGTTTAGCCATTGGTAGGCCATTGCTATGCCACCATGCACAAATATCAGAATATTCAAAGGAATCATCAGAAAATTGCTGTTGAGCCAGTAACTCATGGTGACCACGAATTAGGCACTGCAATCGCTCACTACGGCGGATAGCACTAGTGGCGTAAGCTAGCTGACCGCTACGCACATAAAGTTGCCAGCTAGTCGATGGTGATCTCAAATCTCGGAACGTCAAGCACCCAGAAAGTGACTTACCTACAATATGGCTGAGCACTCTTTTTGGTTGCGTGACGACTTCAGCCCTTTTTTCGGTCATAAAGGCCGCTGGAGGGTTATCAGTCATAGCTTAGGTAACGCCAACGGTAGACACTAATAGCTTACCGACATAGTTCCGAATTGCATACCGAATTTATACGTTATTTAGAAGTTAGGTAAGAGATAGCAAAAAGCGAGCCTAGATGTGGAGAGAAGTAGACTCGCGATTTGGAGTATGTAGAAAGGGTAAACCTGGCACTGAGCTATTTTCCCGGGGGGAGACCCCCAAGTATCTTTGCCGCAGAAGCGTTTCACAGCCGAGTTCGGGATGGGATCGGAGTGGTACCACATCGCTAGAAGCACCAGGAAAGCTGGGA
>JAAUPN010000067.1 GCA_012033105.1 Coleofasciculaceae cyanobacterium RL_1_1 | reverse complement strand
GAACCCATCATTGCGAGGTTGATCGCGAGCTGTGCGTGCCAAGAGGTGGTCAGGGTTTCGTAGAGACCCTTGTGACCTTCGCCGGTGAATGGGCCTTTGTGCGCTTCAAGGAGTTCCTTGATGCTGTGACCGATTCCCCAGTTGGTGCGGTACATGTGACCGGCAATGATGAACAGTACGGCGATCGCCAGGTGGTGATGCGCGATGTCTGTCATCCAGAGACTGCCCGTCTGAGGGTTAAGACCGCCCTTGAAGGTCAGGAAGTCCGAGTACGCACCCCAGTTTAAGGTGAAGAATGGCGTGAGACCTTGCGAGAAGCTCGGGAAAAATTGAGCCATCGCGTCGGTGCTGAACGCGTATTCGTGCGGCATCGGAATATCCGCCGGTGCAATGCCTTTGTCGAGCATTTGATTCACTGGCAGAGCCACGTGAATCTGGTGACCCGCCCAGGACAGCGAACCGAGGCCAAACAAACCGGATAGGTGGTGGTTCAGCATCGATTCCACGTTTTGGAACCACGACAGCTTCGGAGCTTTGACGTGGTAGTGGAACCAGCCTGCGAACAGCATCAGTGCTGCTGCGACCAAGCCGCCGATCGCGGTGGCGTAAAGCTGGGTTTCGTTGGTGAAACCGGCAGCACGCCAGACGTGGAAGAGGCCGGAGGTGATTTGGATTCCGTGGAATCCGCCACCGACATCTGCGTTGAGAATTTCTTGGCCAACAATCGACCAAACCACTTGAGCGCTGGGCTTAATACCCGTGGGATCGCTCAACCAAGCTTCGTAATTCGAGAAACGAGCGCCATGGAAAAATCCGGCACTCAGCCAAATGAAAATAACGGCCAGTTGACCAAAGTGAGCGCTAAAGATTTTGCGCGACACTTCTTCAAGGTCTTTGGACTGGCTATCGAAATCGTGAGCGTCAGCGTGGAGGTTCCAAATCCAGGTTGTGGTTTTGGGTCCTCGAGCCAAGGTGCGATCGAAGTGTCCGGGTTGACCCCACTTCTCGAAAGAAGTTGGAACCGGATTTTCATCAACCTCAACCTTGACTTTCGCATCCCGCTCTGGGGGACTGATTGTCATTGAGTCTCTCCTCTCTCTATTCCAGGAATGAGGAATTGGGTCCGTCTCAACTTTTGCTAAGGGGAATTACGACCTACTCTCGCTTCAATTCGAAAGTAAAGATCGGGTCGTGAAACCCTATGTTGAGTTTTTTATCTTTTTGCTCGCTTGCAATCAGCTTTATGCTAGAGAGCAGGCTTGCTTCGTCGCTGGAACCGTGTCCCAGAGCCGAATTGCAATTCCCGATCGCTCGAGTGCAAGACGGTACGGATGTGATTATAGGTCTTCCGTTGACAGAATTCAAACCAATACACAGTCATCGATTCAGCCTGAAATAAATCGTTATGAATACTTTTTAGAAATGACTTGAATTGTTCGTTACAAAAGTAAATCTAGATTTACATACAGCAATATTTTGCTGTTCTGAATGAAGTTTTTGATCGATTTAGGGGGGGCGGGGATCAAGATGGAGCAATTTGCGGTATCCCGAATGGGGTCTATGCTGTCGGTCTGAGGGCTATATTTCGAGATTCAGCTTTCGGGCTATAGTGTCGTACAGATTTTCAAAATCAATCGCGTTAGGTGTGAACCGGACGGGTGATGATGGGTAGACAAGATGACGAGATAAGGACACCGCAAAAAATGCGACATATATATAGTGTGTTGACGATCGCGATTGACTTCGGACGTAGCTGTGGTGAAATCCTGTCTCGGTGGGTGCAAGCTGGCCGAATGCTGGGGATGACCTTTGGGTTCGCTTTGGTCGTCATGTTGTCGGGCTGTGGCGATCGCTCAGATACGTCGGTGTCGGTTCCCTTGGATGCACCGAGTCGGATCATGCCGATCGCGGCCACCCGTGCCTCCCAGCATATTACTGAGGTCTCGCCGCCGACCCTGCTGCAACAATTGCGATCGCGTTTTGAGCGCTACCGTCCCCAGGTGTCGATCGTGTCGCCTGCGCCAAACAGTGTTATCGAAAGCGATACGGTCAGCGTTGATCTCAAGGTCAGCGGTTTGCCGCTCTTGCGTGACGATCGCTTCGGTCTTGGCCCTCATCTTCATGTTTTACTCGACGACCAACCGGAACAGCTTGTCTTTGATACGAGCGAACCGCTTGTCTTGACCAATCTCGCGCCGGGAACCCATACGCTACGGGTGTTTGCTGCGCGTCCGTGGTCAGAAAGTTTCAAGAATGAGGGGGCGTTTGTTCAGACGACGTTTCATATTTATACGAAGACGGGCAAAAATGCACCAGATCCTGCGCGTCCGCTGTTGACCTATAACCAGCCGCGTGGAACCTATGGCGCAGAACCGATTCTGCTGGATTTTTATTTGACCAATGCGCCGCTGCACGTGATCGCTCAAGAGTTTGAGGATGATGCGATTTCAGACTGGCGGGTGCGGGTCACGGTCAACGGTCAGAGTTTTACGCTCGATCGCTGGGAGCCGATCTATCTTCAGGGGGTTAAGCCCGGTCAAAACTGGTTGCAGTTGGAACTGATCGACGAGTTGGGCGAACCGATCGAGAATGCGTTTAATTCAACGGTGCGACTGTTTGAGTATGATGATCAGCTTAAGGATGGGCTGGCGGAGATTGTGCGTGGTGAGGTGAGTTTGACGGAGGCTCTTGGGGTTGCCGGGGTTGAAGCTGAACCCGTGTCGGAGGAGTTGGTTCCAGCGGAGCCGACGGGTAATGAGGCGATCGAGACAACGATCGAACCTAGTCCAGCCGCAGAACCATCGGAGCCTGATGCCTCAGTCGCGAATCCTGAACAGCCCGCACAGCTCGAAGAACCAGCCGTCAATCCCAACCCGTCGGACTCTTCGATCGAGCCGAACCTGATGGAAGCTCCCGAAGCAGAACCATCGGAAACAGAACCGTCCGACCTCGAACCGTCCAATCTCGAACCGTCCAATCTCGAACCGTCCGACCTCGAAATGGAACCGATGAGTGATGCGGCAGATGCCGTTAGCTCGGAGCCGGAACCAGCGGCAACATCGATTCCACGCGAGGATCAAGCAGATCAGGCGAATCAGGCGAATCGGGCCGCAACTGAGGATGAGACGGAATCGGCCTTGAAGACGGAACTTGAGGCGACTGAACCCCGTCCTGTAGATCACGCAGAGCTAGAGGTTTCAGGGTCGATCGCGGGTGAGGCGATCGCCCCCGAAATCGCACAAGATGAGATTCGGAACACTTCACAGGAAGCAACTTTGGAGACCACTGAGCCGATCGCCAAAGGTGATGATGGGGGCGCGTGAGGTTTGGAGCGACAACGGCTGAGAACAGAAAATTGAGATACGACAGACCACCCGTCAAATCATGAATCAAACTAGCGTGAGTCGAGATCAATCCCAGATTCTGTTGCAGCGCCCGTCTGGTCTGACACATCTGACACTCCAGCGGACATGGCTGCTTTTCTTTGCCGGTCTCATGCTTCATGCTGCTTATCCCTCAGCACTTCAGGCTCAACCTTTCCCCACGGCGACCACAACACCGACACCCTCGACGATCACACCGAACTCTGAGTCCCTCAAACCCGAGACTGGCGATCCCGATCCCTGCACGACAGATTGTGTATTTTATACAGACAACGATATCTCTCAGACGAGCTTTACTCAGCCTAGTTTGTGGTGGTCGGTGCGCGAACTGGGTGAACGCTTAATTCCAGAGTGGGTCGTCTATCCCGTGGAACAGCGCGTTGATTTTACGATCGACCCCCAACGTTGGAATTGGATGAATTACTTTGAACGCTACACACTTATGACTCAACTGGCGTACGTGTTGCGTCCCAATCATTACGATTTTCAGATTTTCGACCCACAGCAACCGGATCTCCCTGTCGCTAGCTACACTTGTGAATTTGCGATCGCTCCGCCAGCCTGTCAGCTTCACTTTGGCAATTGAAACCGATAAGAAGTTCGTTATAGCATCAGACACGCATCATTCATTTGGCATCTACTTGGCCTCGCTTCGACACGGTGAGTTATACAGTCTGTGAGCCACCCAAAGTATCTCGGACTTAAGGCGAATGACTATAACCTCTGTATTGATTCAAGCTCACCGTCAGCCGCGATGGTTCATAACTTTTTGTAGTTTGGCGATCGGGCTTGGATTGGCGGCCTGTTCATCACAGTTCCAAGTGCCGAACGAGGTAAACATCAAGCCGATCACCCCCCCTCAAACCTTAAATACGGAGGTCTATTCGAAACCGGCAGTACGATTTGGTGTGTTGCTTGATGACAGTGCGATTTCTGTCCATGAGCGTTATCGCCCACTCTTGGATTACCTTGAACGTAGAACAAGTCGGCGATTTGAACTCATAACCCTGAGTCAAGCGAGTCAATTTGAGGCCGTACAACAACAACAGCTCGACTTTATCACTAACAATCCTCTGGCGGCGGTGCAGCTTCGACGACTCTATGACATCGAGTTTCTGGTAACAACTCGTCGCCATGAGGTGGGGACTCAGCTTGGGGGGGTGATTATTGTACGAGCAGATAGCGGTATTGAGACGATCGAAGATCTGAAGGGAAAGCAGGCGGTCTGTGTAAATTTTCAAACAGCGGCAGAGGGGTGTGTACTTCAGATTGACTATCTTCAAAAGCAGGGATTTGATCCATTTTCTAACTTTAGTCGTTTCGTTGAAAATAAATCTCAGGACAATATTGTTTTAGCTGTACTGAACGGATCGGTTGATGTGGGTTTTATTCGTACAGGGCAGCTTGAGAAAATGCTAAAAAGCCAAATGCTGAACAGTCTAGATCAGGTGAGCATTTTTCAGCCGGTTGAGGATAATTTTCCCCTGGCTCATACAACGGGTCTCTATCCAGAATGGCCGATCGCGGCTTTAGCTGAGACAGATCCCGAACTCGTTGCCGAGGTGCGTCAAGTTTTGCTCGAAATTACTCCAAATCACCCGGCGATCAAAATTGCAAATTTTTCTGGATTTGTGCCTGCGGTGGATTACACCTCGATCGAAGCTTTGATCGAACCACTCAAGCTAAAAAGTTGTGATGCTGGTGATCGTACGGACATACCTTAGTTTGTCTTGGATATACGATTTAGACTCATGGGACGTTCCGCTCGTCCTCTGTTTGGTAGACTTTCGCCCATCTTGCACCCATCTTGTTAAAGGTCTTCATCTCAGCGGCTGAACGCATCTCAGAGCACTGTCACTATGATTGATCTGTCCAAACTTCGTAGTAGCATTACATTCCGCTATCTTTGCGTGATCACCAGTGTTTTGATTATTGGTGAACTGTCGTTTGGAGGTGTGCAGCTCCACAGACGGTATCGTACACAGCTCGATCGCCTCGAAGAGCGGGTTGAAGCTCAAGCGAATTTTCTGAGTCGTGTGAGTCCAGAAGCCGTCTTAAATTTGGATTTTCTGACGTTGGAAACGTTTATCCGACAGACGAATGCTGCAGATTCAGCGATTATTTATTCGGTTGCGATCAGACGAGATGGTCAGGCTTTAACTCAGTCATTTGATCCGGCTAATCCGTTTATCCAGGCGGTGATTCAGCCTGATGAATCGGTCGATATCCTCGAAGTGGTGCGACGGTTACGACAGCTTCAGAATGTGCGGGAAATTCGGGTTCCGATTCAGTCTGCGGATCGCGATCTGGGCGAGATCTGGATTGGTTATTCGATTAATAGTGCTCGCAAAGAGTGGCAACAGGGAGCGGTGACGACGATTCTGTTGTCGTTGGGTCTGAGTAGTATCCTGGCCTCGATCACGATTGTTTTGTTTGAGCATGAGGTGGGGCGTCCGCTGCGATATTTGTCGAAACTGTCGCAGGAGTTGGCCGCTGGACAGCTCGATCGACGCATTGCCGTGACGAGCACTGATGAGATGGGTCAGCTTCAATCGGCCTTTAATACCATGGCGATCCAGCTTCAGCGGACGCTGAGAGGGTTAGAGCAGCGGATTACGGAGCGCCAGAGAGCAGAAGAGGCGTTGCGGAGCAGTGAACGGCGGTATCGAACGGTCGTAGATACGGTGGAGGAGGTGATTTTTCAGGCGGATCTTGAGGGCCATTGGGTGTTTCTCAATCCTGCCTGGACGGAAATTACGGGGTTTCGGGTCGAGGAGAGTTTGGGGCGATCGTGGCTGGACTATGTGCTACCGGGCGATCGCCTGGCAGCACAGGTTCATTTGGATTCGTTATTTCAGGGACAGGTGCATGAGGTGCGGTTTTGTCTGCGCTATCGCACGGTGATGGGTGAGACGCGCTGGCTAGAGGCACTGGTTCGATCAAATGTGGCCGCAGAGGATGGCCTTCAGGGCATTTCCGGTACGCTCAATGACATTACACAGCGTAAAACCATCGAAGATGCGTTTCAGCTTAGTCAGTTTTCGCTCGATCGCTCGGCTGACGCGCTCTATTTCATGACCTCGGATGGGAAATTTTTCTACGTCAATGAAGCGGCATGTCATGCGGTGGGGTATTCGCGGGAGCAACTCCAAACGATGAGCATTTTTCATCTGGATGAAAGTCTTCAGCGTTCGACCTGGCGTGATCATTGGCTGGATCTACAGGAGCGGCGAACATTTACGACTGAGAGCGTTCATCGACATAAAAATGGACAGGTGTTTCCGGTAGAGGTGACGGTGAACTATTTGGAATTTAATGGTTCTGAATATAACTGTGCGGTGGTGCGTGATATTCGCGATCGCAAACGCGTTGAGCAGGAATTGCGAAACGGTGAAGCTGCGTTACGCACACTCTACGAAGTGGCATCATCACCGATTTTAAGCTTTGATGAGCGTCTCCAAGGGCTGCTGGCGATGGGGCGTCGTCACTTTCAGTTGGATGTTGGTATCATTTCCCGCGTTGATGCGAGCCAGGTCGAAGTCCTTGCGTGTCAGGTCTCCAATCTCGATCCGCAGGAGCCTGGTAGCAAGGCTCTCACCGATTTAGTGGTCGGTCAACTTTTGCCACTGTATGAAACCTACTGTGGCGAAACATTCCGATATAAAGATGCGCTGGTGTTTGCTTCGCTCGATGAGCGTGATCAGCTCTTGCCGCATCCTAAGCCGTCCTACTATCTCAACTATCAAGCGTTTGCTGGAACGTTGATCCTGCTCAATGGTCATGCGTACGGTGTTTTGAGCTTTGGTAGCCTCAAACAACGTGAGCGACCAATTAGCGAACGAGAGCGACAGTTACTCAAGCTGATGGCGCAGTGGATTGGGAAGGAAATTGAGCGTCAAACGGCGCTGGATGCGCTCGAAGAGCAGTTTCAGCAGGCAAATCTACTGCGAAAAATCACCCAGCGGATTCGGCAAAGCTTGGATACGGCGGCGATTTTTGAGACGACCGCGATTCAGATTGGTCGGGCATTTGAGGCCGATCGCTGTGCCATTCATACGTATCTTCATGAGCCGAACCCGACGGTGGCGATCGTGGCGGAATATCTCGGGGGTGCTTACCCATCGATGCTCAATCTCAGCATTCCGGTCGAAAGTAACCCGCATATTCAGCAGGTGCTAGCCGAGGATGCGGCGATCGCCACGAGTGATGTCTATGCCGATCCGCGCTTTTTTGCGACCCACCATCTGTGCTGTCAGCTCGAATTAAAGTCGGTGTTGGCGGTGCGAACCTCCGATCAGGGACGACCGAATGGCGTGATCGCGCTGCACCAGTGCGCTCGGTATCGAGTCTGGACTCCCGAAGAGATTAGTACGTTAGAGGCGATCGCCGATCAGGTGGGTATCGCCCTCGCTCAAGCTCAACTGCTCGAACAGGAAACCCGCCAGCGCAAACAACTCGCGGAGCAAAATATTGCGTTAGAGCGAGCTCGCCGGGATGCCGAGGCCGCAAACCAAGCCAAAAGCGAATTTTTGGCGACGATGAGCCATGAAATTCGGACGCCGATGAATGCCGTGATCGGCATGACGGGTTTGTTGCTCGATACGGATCTCACCATTCGCCAACAACAGTTCGTCGAAACGATTCGCACCAGTGGCGACGACTTGCTGACCATCATTAATGACATTCTCGACTTCTCGAAAATCGAATCCGGCCACCTCGAACTCGAGCAATATTCCTTTGAGCTACAGACCTGCATTGAGGATGCTTTGGGGGTGGTGGCGACGCGAGCTGCCGAGCAAGGATTGGAACTGGTCTATACGATCGCGCCGGATGTGCCAACCGTGATCATTGGTGATGTGACACGGCTGCGCCAGATTTTAGTGAATCTTCTCAGTAATGCCATCAAGTTTACAGAAGACGGTGAAATCGTACTGGCCGTTGATTTGGCTCAACATCCATCAGAGGATCATGCCAACAGTTCCGGCCTTTCGGCCATCCTCGATCTAGGCTCAGCGTCCCAAGGTCGTGGTGCTGCGAGCCGATCAGAGCTGTCCATCCAATTTTGTGTGCGCGATACCGGCATCGGTGTAAGTCCAGATCAGCAAGAGCGGCTCTTCCTGAGTTTTAGCCAAGTTGATGCGTCGATCACGCGGCGCTACGGTGGCACGGGGTTGGGTTTGGCAATTTCGCGACGCTTGGCGGAAATGATGGGTGGTCAAATTTGGCTGGAGAGTCAGGGCTGTGTGGGTGGCAATCCGCCAGACTCTTGGCAGCGGGCGAAGTTATCCGAAACCCGCCCCGATCGCGGCGCGGACTTTTACTTTACGATCGTCGCCAAACCTGCCGTCATCGAAATCACAGACGCTCATGCGTCTCCGAGTAGTGCCGTCTTAAAGGCCAAACGTCTGCTGGTGGTCGATGACAATGAACTGAACTGTCAGCTTCTGGTTCAAGTTTTGGACTCCTGGTTCGTCGAGAGCTGCGTTATCGCCTCGGGAACGGAAGCGCTCGAACACATCACTCAGCTCGATCGCTCCGTTACCTACGATGCGATCGTTATCGACTGGTTTATCTCAGAAATGGCAGGGCGTAAACTCGCTGAACACATTCGCAGTCTGCCTCGCTGGCAGGCGACCCCCTTAATTTTGATCACGGCTCTAAACCTAGACGATACGGAACGTCAGGCACTCAACCAACAATCCATAGCGTGTTTACAAATGCCGGTGAAACGATCTGCGCTCTTCAATACCTTGCTGGAGGTGATTGAACCCGATCGCAATATTCCCGATCGTGATGAACCTCAGGCTCCGGCTTCTGCGGCATCCTCCGTCAACTCAACATCAAGAAATCGTAGTGAATTTCATCGGGTTGTCGCTCCCGCCGAACGTGGCGAGACCAAAGTGTCCCCACCGTTTGAAGTGCCGTTACGAATTTTGATCGCGGAGGATAACCGAATTAATCAACAGGTGGCGCTGTTGATGCTCGAACGATTTGGCTTGCGGGCGGATATTGCCAATAACGGGATCGAGGCGATCAAGGCGTTGCGGTGTGCGCCCTACGATCTGATTTTGATGGATGTGGAGATGCCCGAAATGGATGGAATGAGTGCGACACGGGCGATTTGTCAGGAATGGCCGATGTCAGAGTCAAGACCTAAAATTTATGCGGTGACGGCCTATGCCATGCAGGGCGATCGGGAAAAATGTATTGCTTCCGGTATGGATGGCTATATTACGAAGCCCATTCGGATGGAAGAGTTGCACAGGGTGATCGATAGCGTACAGCAATGGCAAAAACATATTTGGGACGGATCTCTGAACGTTGACCAACTCGCCCCGTCAGTATCTGTACAATCGATCCAATCGCCCGTTACTCCGCCTCTCATCTCGCTGGCGGAGTCTGATCGATCCATGCATTCTCCACGCCTGGATCGTATCCAGAGTGAACCGAAACCGGTACCGGTTAATCTGCCGATTCCTGCTGAAGACACCGATCTTAGCTCAGGTATAGATTCAATTCCGAATGGATCAACACCCGCGCCCCGATCGCAAAACCCGGTATCCCCGATCGCTCAAACCATCAATCCCACCCAGGCCGATCCAAATCGAAGCATATCGCCTGAAATATCGCCTGAAATATCGCCTGAAATATACATAGAGGAGGAATCCTCGAATGATTTGCCTGCCATTGATCGCAGCATCATTCGATCCATTTGTCAGATGGCGGGATCGCGAGCCACGATGTTACTGATCCAGATTATCCAGGCTTACCAAGAGGATGCGCCCAGCTACTACGCGGCGATCGAAGCCGCGATCGCGACAGAGGATGCCGAAGCGTTGCGTAAGGCAGCCCATACCCTGCGATCGAGCAGTGCGAATTTAGGCGGGCTCGTACTGGCTACGGCCTGTAAACAATTAGAAGAGTTGGGTCGTACCGGCACAACCGTCGGTAGTGCTGACGCATGGCCTGCTTTGCAGCAACACTACTCCCACTTTTTAGACGCTTTAGCGGATCTGGTGATCGAACTGCTCGCAACCGATAGCAACCTGTAATCACACGCTCTGAATTGTGTTTTTGGCCTGTCTTTTTGGCAGTTGATCGCATATCGAGAGCGTTGAGCGGAGTCGAAACGCGGTTTTTGAGCAAACAGATCCAAGTCCAGATGCCTCATTTTTGATTGAACTGACTATATTCGAGATCGTTCGGGATTCAAGCAGACCCAAAGTGTTGAAACGGAATTGAGTTTGACCAAGCCCCAGCGCCGATCCAGTCCAGGAACTGGACGCACGGGGTATAGGGTTATCGTTATTCCGCGTTGTACGACGTTGGCTTCCCCGTGTTCCAAGCAGGATGTTTACCATAGAACAGAAGTCGGTCGCGATCTCCGATCCGACCTTCTTGATCGATCGCACGGCCTGAACGCGCCTCTTTTCTCTGCATTTTTGCGCCGCAAGCCGTCTCGATCGATGACCCTTAGGCAGGAAACCAACTCCAATGGTTACACCAACCCGTTCAGCCGCCAGCTCACCGAGTACCGACCAACCGAATCAGCCGTTTATCATTCCCGAACGATCGCTCGATCGGGACTGCACCACCCTCTCACGCCACGTCCTCCAGCAGCTCCAAAGCTTTTCGCCCGATGCCCAAGATCTCAGCGCCCTGATGGGACGCATCGCCCTGGCCGGTAAACTGGTCGCCCGTCGCCTGAGCTGCGCCGGAATTGTTGATGGGGTGCTGGGGTTTGCCGGGTCGGAGAATGTCCAGGGCGAAGAAGTCAAAAAGATGGATGTGTATGCCAATGAGGTCTTCATCTCCGTTTTTAAGCAAAGTGGCTTAGTGTGTCGCTTGGCCTCGGAAGAGATGGATGAGCCGTATTACATCCCGGAAAATTGCCCGATCGGGCGCTATACGCTGGTTTACGATCCGATCGATGGCTCGGGTAACATTGACGCCAACTTAAACGTCGGTTCGATTTTTGCGATTCGTCAACAGGAGGGCGAAGACACCACCGGCGAGGCGAAAGATTTACTACAAAACGGCCACAAGCAGATTGCAGCGGGCTACATCCTCTACGGAGCCAGCACGATTCTGGTCTACACGATCGGCAAAGGTGTCCACGCATTCACCCTCGATCCCAGCCTCGGCGAATTCATCCTCTGGCAAGAAAATCTTCAAATCCCCAAACACGGCGCAGTTTATAGCGTCAACGAAGGCAACTTCTGGCAGTGGGACGACGCGATGCGTGACTACATCCGCTATGTTCACCGCCACGAAGGCTACACCGGACGCTATAGCGGGGCACTGGTCTCGGATTTCCACCGCATTTTGCTTCAGGGCGGGGTCTTTCTCTATCCCGGTACGACGAAGCAGCCCGAGGGCAAACTCCGCTTGCTGTACGAGTCGGCTCCGTTGGCGTTCCTCGTGGAGCAGGCGGGCGGTCAGGCCAGCACTGGAACCCAGAAGATTAACGATGTGGTTCCGGAAAAGCTGCACCAACGGACGCCACTGATTATCGGCAGTGTGGAGGATGTGGCGCTGGTCGAGTCGTTTATTAACGATCGCGATCGACGCGAGCCAAGTTAATCTCGCCCCTGAAAGGAACAGCCATTGCGCAAAACTCAAGGCGTCCTACTCCCTAGAATTCAAGTGGCTCCAGTAAGCTAGAGGCGAATTCCGATGCTGAGGATCTAGCTCGATATTTGCCCTAATTTCAGCCCAACCTCAGCCCAACCTCAGCCCAACCTCAGCCCAACTTCAGCCCAACTTCAAAGCCTGATCTCATATTCTGACCGGTCTGTTCAACTTGCTGCCATGAGAGAGCTGACGTCTGCCGCTGCGCCTGATACCTCCGGCGGGGGAAATCTTTACCCTGACCTGATTCGCATTGCCCGCAACACCTATTACACCTATCTGGACGATCGCGAACGTACCGGCCAGGGTCGCCGCGATCGTCCGATTGGCGTTGCTGTTGATCGCGTCAGCCATCGCGCCACTGTGATCACCGATATCGCCCAACCCCTCCTCCCCCAGGAATACCTCGTGCCGTTGCATCTGATCGATCCCAACGATCTGTGGGGAGGTGCATAGCCCATGAGCTACGCGCTAATTTTGATGATGGTGCGTTTGGTGAATGCGGCGATCGTGCTGGTTCTTGGCTGCGCGATCGGGAGTTTTCTCAACGTGGTGATTTACCGCGTCCCCGCCAATCTATCGCTCTGGTGGCCGCCGTCGCGTTGCCCACGTGTTTTCATGAACTCGGCATCACGGAAAATATCCCCGTTTTGGGTTGGCTGCGTCTGGGTGGACGGTGCGCCCACTGTCGCACCCCCATTTCCGCCCGCTATCCGATTATCGAAGCGATCACAGGGGCGATCTTTCTCGCAGCGTTTTACCTCAATGGGGAAACCTGGTCGATCGCGCTCGTGAGTCAGTGGGTCATGCTGTCGTGGCTGTTGGCCTTGGCGATGATCGACATCGACACGATGACGCTGCCGAATCCGCTGACGCAGTGGGGCGTGGCGATGGGGTTGGGGTTTAATGTGCGATCGCGTGGCAGGCCAGTCTTGCGAGCGGGTCTACGAGTTGGGCGGATCAGCTCGCGGCGGGCGGTGCGGCGGTCTTTGCCAGTGCGCTGGGGGCGATGGTGGGACTGTGGGGACTCGATACGCTGCGTCTGTTGGGGTCGATCGCCTTTGGTAAGGAAGCGATGGGGGCGGGGGATAGTAAGTTGATGGCGGGGGTTGGGGCGTGGCTGGGTTGGCCGCTGGTGTTGTTGACGGTGTTTGTGGCCTGTGCGATCGGTGCGGTGGTGGGCAGTGTGGCGATCGGGCTGAAGTGGGTGAAGCGATCGCAGCCGATCCCGTTTGGTCCGTTTTTGGCGATCGGTGCGGCGATCGCTTTGTTCTGGGGTCAGGCTTTGATCGATGCGTATCTCGGTTTGTTTTTGCCGACGGGCGGATGATGTTTGCTGGGTCTGTGATGATCGCGAGGCGGCGAAATCATGAAGTCCTAACATGACGAAGTCGCAAGGCTGCGAATCACGAAATCACGAAATCACGAGATTGCCGCACCACACCCTTGCAAACTCTATGGCTAAACAACGGAAAAAATCGGATCTCCCGACTAAAATTTGTCAAACCTGTCAGCGCCCTTTCACGTGGCGTAAAAAATGGGCGAGCTGCTGGGATGAGGTGAAGTATTGCTCCGATCGCTGTCGGCGTCATCGTCGTTCCGATCCGTCGCTAGAACCATGATCGGTGGCGTCATTATTCGGGATTTGGGCATGATTGCCAGGACGTTATCGCGAGCAAGGTATTGCCAAAAAATCACCGTGCGAGGTTGTCACCAGTTGTCAGGAATGGGCGATCGAATCCGATGAAATCAAGCTCAATCGAATCCCTGAACGCTCGGTGTTCGCCTGCCTGAGACTTGGGTTTTGCAGACAGAACTTATAATCGTAGGGCGATTAGCGGATGTTGCCCATTGTGGCGACTTCTCCAACGGTAGCCCGTCGGATTGCCTCGCAATATCCCAATTTTAAGTTCAACAATAGTCAAGCCCGAGTCATCGGGGTATGGAGGATATCAAGAGTGGAAGTGGCGTGGAGACTTAAAGCAATTCGCGGAGCGACAACGGTTCCAGAAAATTCAGTGGATGCCATGCGCGACGCGGTCGTCGAACTGCTCGATGCCCTCGATGCGAACAATGCCTTTAACCCTGAGGATCTGGTTAGTGTTACCTTTTCGGTCACACGGGATCTGACGGCTCTGTTTCCTGCGGCGATCGCACGACGGCGATCGGGCTGGGAGCATGTGCCGCTGATCGATGTGCAGCATATGCACGTTGAGGGCGATCTAGAGCGCTGCATCCGCTTCTTGATCCATGTGTATCTGCCGAGCGATCGCCCTGCGAATCATATCTATCTCCGTCATGCCCGCGAACTTCGCCCGGATCTGCCTGCTCTCTCCGTCGCTCACCATTCGTCCTAGCGCCGCTCGCGCGACTCGTTTATGTTGCAACGTCTGCGAATCGAAAATTTCGCGCTGGTCGATCAGCTCGATTTGGAGTTTGGTGCAGGTCTGAATGTCCTGACGGGTGAAACCGGTGCGGGCAAGTCGATCGTGCTGGATGCGCTCGATGCGGTTTTGGGTGGTAAAACCAGTGGCCGCGTGATTCGGACGGGAACCGATCGCGCTTTGATCGAAGCGACGTTTTCGCGGGTGTTCAGCGGTTTGGGGGAGGATGACAATTCCGGTGATTCAGGCGATGCCGCAGCGCCTTCCATCGCACCTTCAATGGTGATTCGGCGTGAGCTGATTGCTGGGAAACGTGGTAGTCGCAGTAAATATGCGATCGACGGTCACACCGCCAGCCAAAAGGAGATTCAGGCCGTGCGATCGCGCTATCTTGAAATCGCCGCCCAAGGCCAAAGCGTACAGTTGGGGCAAACCAGCCATCAGCGGGGATTGCTCGATCTCTACGGTGGCGAGACGCTGATCGCCCAGCGCCAAACCGTCGCCGACTGTTATAGCACGTGGCAAACCGTCACCAAAAAACTCGAAACCCGTCGCCACAGCGAAGCCCAACGCCTTCAGCAGCTCGATCTATTCGCCTATCAAATTGAGGAACTTCGTGCCGCTGAACTCGACAGCCCGGATGAACTCGATACGCTGTTACAGGAAGCCTCACGCCTCAATCATGTGGTCGAACTTCAGCGCCAAAGCTACGAAGTGTACCAATCGCTGTATCAGGCTGACGAGGGCAGCGCGGCGGCGGATATTCTCGGCACGGCGGAAGCGACGTTAAGCGAGATGGTTGAGTATGATGCGGCGATCGCACCGATTTTGGAACTGGTGAGTGATGCTTTGGTGCGGGTCACGGAGGCGGGTAATGCGATTAATGCCTATGGGGACGGACTCGAAGCCGATCCGGAGCGTCTAGACATTGCCGAGTCGCGCATCCGTCAACTGAAGCAAATTTGTCGAAAATATGGCCCGAGTTTGGCGAATGTGATCGATCACTACAACGATCTCTGTGCGCAGGTCGAAGACCTGACCGGCGGCGGTACGTCGATCGAAGAGCTAGAGGCACAGGTGGCGGCTCTTCAGGTGGAACTGGATCGAGCGTGTCTCAGTTTGCGAGTCCAGCGACGCGACGCCGCTGATCGACTGGAAACCCGTTTAACGGCGGCATTACAGCCTCTGGCGATGGAAAACGTGCAGTTTCATGTGGCGATCGAGCCGATCGCACCCACGGCTAGCGGAGCCGATCGGGTCACATTTCAATGGAGTCCCAACCCTGGTGAGCCGTTGCAATCCTTGGCGGCGACGGCCTCCGGCGGTGAAATGAGCCGCTTTTTGTTGGCGCTCAAAGCCTGTTTTAGTGAGGTCGATCGCGTCGAAACCATGGTGTTTGACGAAATCGATGTCGGCGTTTCCGGTCGCGTTGCGAGCACGATCGCCGAAACGCTCTATCGCCTCAGCCAGCGTCACCAAGTCCTATGCGTCACGCACCAGCCCCTGGTCGCGGCGATGGCCGATCACCACTATCACGTGGACAAACACATCATCTCGGATCGCAACCTCGAAGATGACGATCGCACTGTCATTCGTGTGTCCGCGCTCAACCCCGACGATCGACGCCTCGAACTCGCCCAGCTCGCCAGCGGCGCGATCAAAACCGACGGCGATCGGCAAGCCGCCAGCGACGCCGCCACCGCCTTCGCTGCCTCGCTCCTCACCCAAGCCGCCACCCTACGTCAGCAAGTCGCGGCGACCTCTGCCATTCTAGATTCACCCCCAGATTCACCCCCAGATTCACCCCTAGATTCAACGGCCATCCCCCCGGACGCCAGCAGCAAACCAGACCCTAAACCCAGCACCAAAAAACGTACAGCCTCAAACCTAAAAACAAACCACAAAACCGGCACTCTCTCGCAATTCCTAAACTTGACTGTGGGTTAACGTGACCGTTGCGATCGCACGAGGCTCGATTCCGCCGTGGGAATAACCCATCACCTCGACGGGTGCCTCAATCTATAGTATTCGTTCAATAACATCTCAGAGAAAACAGTCGTGGCTAAAGAAAGACCGTGGTTCACTCGCATCATGCTGCTCGTCGGCGCGATCGCCTTCATCAGCTTTGCCCTTGCTCCCCTGCTCAGTAGCGTGCTGGACGCCCGCCAAGTCTCCCAGCCCTCATCCCCCCAAGAGGCAAACAACCCGGAGGCACAACAGGAGGAACTCCAAGCCCAGGCACGGGGGTACGAACTCGTGCTTCAGCGAGAGCCGGAAAATGAAACGGCTCTGCGTGGTTTGGTCGAAGTTCGTTTACAACTAAATGACATTGCCGGTGTACTCGACCCACTGGAAAAACTCTCCGCGCTCAAGCCGGATGAGATGCGTTATACGATCTTGCTGGCTCAGGTGAAGCAATTTACCGACGATCTGGAAGGAGCCGCGCAAATCTATCGCAAAATTCTGCAACAGGAACCGGGCAATACCCAAGCGCTACAAGGCTTGGTCGAGCTACTCGTGAAGCAGGAACGCCCAGAAGCGGCGATCGGCTTGCTCGAAGAGACGCTTCAGCTTGCCCCCGAAGCCAACACCGCCAAGGCCGGTAGCATCGATGTGGTCGCGGTGCAGTTACTCCTCGGTCAGGTCTACACCGAACAGCAACGGTTCGACGAAGCCCTACAAGCCTACGACAACACTCAAAAAGCCAACCCAGCCGATTTCCGTCCGCTCGTGGGCAAGGGGCTAATTCTCCAGCGTCAGGGCAAAATCGAGGAAGCACGGGCGATCTTTTCGACGGCATCGAGTCTTGCACCGCCGCAGTATAAGGATCGAATTGATGCGCTGATTGCCCAGCTTGACGCGCCGACGCCTGCGGATGTCCAGATCGACGGTCAATCGGGCGCTGATACGACCGAGGGAGCCGATACGACTGAGGGAGCCGATACGACTAACCCGGAGCTTGAACCAAATCCGTAAGCTGCGATCGGCTGACTTTGGGGTTGTTGCGCTTTCGTTGTTTGGCTCGGAGAGTGTTACAACGCAAAGTGCAACAACGATTCCAACGATTCAGGTGATTGATGGAGTGTGAGTCGGGGCTATGGATTGGGTGAATCGCAAGACCAGGATTGACCGGGTGGCGGTTCGTAGAGTTCATAGCCCGCAGTACTGAGAGCCTCAAATTCAACCCAAGCACCAATGGCTGTGGGTGTCTCGGCAGTG
>JAAUPN010000244.1 GCA_012033105.1 Coleofasciculaceae cyanobacterium RL_1_1 | reverse complement strand
GAACCGGAAAACGCTTTCCACCGGCCTTACAACCTGGCGATCGCTGATAGTGATTGCGCCCAGTGGCTGTTTGCGTGAAACGGCATCCTTTGAACAGGGCGTCGCGATCTGGCGATCGCGTGGCTATGATGTGGTTTGCTCGCCGGGAGTGGACGATCGACACGGGTATTTGGCGGGAACCGATGCCGATCGGCGAGCGCGGCTGCGGGCGGCGTGGCGTGACCCGTTGGTGAAGGGAATTTTGTGTGTCCGGGGTGGCTATGGCGGGACGCGCTTACTGGAGGATTTTGAGTGGAGTGAAGCCGATCGCGCAGCGCCCAAATGGTTGATCGGTTTTTCGGATATCACCAGTGTGCTGTGGAGTTTGGCGCGGGTGGGGGTCGGCAGTGTTCACGGAGCCGTGCTGACGACGCTGGCGGATGAGCCGGATCGATCGCGGCAACGACTCTTTGATCTGGTGGAAGGTCGGGCGATCGCGCCGCTATCGGGACGAATGTTAGTGAATCCGGCCAATCCGTTGGGAAATAACGATGATACGGGCGATTCGGCGGTCACGGGCTGGCTCTGTCCGGCGAATTTGGCGGTGGGGACGAGCTTACTGGGAACACCCCATCAGCCGGACTTTACAGGGGCGATCATCGCGTTTGAGGATGTGGGCGAAGCGCCGTATCGGCTTGATCGGCTGTTGACCCAGTGGCGATCAATGGGAGCCTTTGCCGGGGTGCGCGGGATAGCGCTGGGTCGGTTTAGTCAGGCGGAGGTTCCAGCGGGTTATCCGAGTTTTAGCGTGGACGAGTTAATGCGCGATCGGCTTGGGGATTTGGGTATTCCCGTTTTAACGGATTTACCGTTTGGTCATGATGGGGAAAATGCAGCGTTGCCCTGCGGTGCGATCGCGACGATCGAGCCGCGATCGGCAACGTTAAGCATTACTTCGCCAGGGTCACCCACGTAAGTTCGTCAGCGTGAGGCTAATCGATATCCAGATCGATATAGCAAAAAACGATTTGCTTAGGACGTATCAAAAAAGCTGAGAGCACTGAGCGGAGTCGTTGGCGTAGCCTTCGCGAAGCGAATAGTGCGGTTTTCAACTTAGACAAGAGTGTCCTAATCTAATCGGCTTCTGCTATATCATCGTTCACTTCCCCTATGTTTGGGGCTGTGTTGGGAATTGAATCCACAGATTGCTGAATGCGAGTCTTTTCCCGATTCACGATCGGCAGCACAATTTGAAATTCCGTACCTTTGCCTGCGATCGACTGGCAGAGAAGTTGACCATCATGATTTTCATGAATGCTTTGATACGCGACCGATAAGCCGAGTCCTGTGCCTTGACCCACCGGCTTAGTCGTAAAAAATGGATTAAAAATGCGCTCGACCATCTCTGGAGGCATCCCGTTGGCATTGTCCGCGATCGAAATACACACTCGATCATCATCGAGCATCTGAGTGCGGATCGTGATTTGTGGTGGCTCGGACGGCGTTAGCGTGGGATCGCTATACCGCTCCTCGATCGCATCGATCGCATTATCCAGCACATTGATGATGACCTGATTAATTTGGCTGGGGTAACACATCACAGGCGGTAGCTTGTTCAACTCGCTCACCACGTCAATTGGAGGTCGTTTCGAGTTGCCCTTAAAGCGACTACGCAACATGGCTAGCGAACTATTCAGCCCTTCAAGCAAATCAGCCCGCTTCATTCCCGTTTCATCGAGGCGAGCGAAATTCTGGAGGGATTTGATAATGCTACGAATGCGCTCTGTGCCAGACTGCATCGAATCCAAGGCTTTATTGAGATCTTCGCGCAAAAACTCGAAGTCAATTTCGTCGATAAAATCCTCGATCGCATCCGTTGAATCCGGATATTCCTGATGAAATAACTCAATGAGTTCCAGCAAATCGTTCGTATAGTCCCGAATGGGGCGAATGTTGCCGTGGATAAAATTCACCGGATTGTTGATTTCGTGCGCCATCCCTGCCGCAAGCTGCCCGAGGCTCGACATTTTTTCGGTCTGAATTAACTGCGCTTGAGTTCGTTTCAACTCTTGGATCGTCGTTTCAAGCTGGGTTGCTTTTTCACGCTCGCGCTCCTCACTCTGCCGCAGTGCATCTTCAATTTGCATCCGCTCAACCACTTCACGCTGTAAATTTTTGTTCGCATCGTGAATTTCCCCAGCACGAGCCGCCACACGCGCCTCCAATTCCGCCTTTGCTTGGCGTAACTCATCCTCGGCGCTATGACGTTGACTCACATCACGCACCACCAAAACGGCCAGACCATCGCCCAACGGTGACGCCATCGCATCGAGCCAACGGTTTTGCTGATTGACCGTAACGCTGTATTCAAATTCGAGGGTTTGATTGTGATCAATACAGGCTCGCAGTTGGGACAGAACATGTACCCCAAATTCATCACCCAGGACTTCGATTACCGTCTTGCCGATTAGCTCCTCTGGATCATCCACCAGACTCGTACGGGTCGCTGCAACCTGCTTGTAGGTTCCGGCTCGATCCAGTACAAAAATGGCATCGTTCATGGCCTGGATCAGCCGTTTGAGCTGGGCTTCCGAAGATTGGAGTGCCTGCTCACGCTGGCGACGTTGGGTCACGTCAAGACCGGTTGCGATCACACCCACGGTCTGACCTTCCCGATCGTGCAACGCTTTAAAACTCCAGTCAATCCAGGCCGTTTCACCGCTGCCTCGCACGCAGTCAATCTCGCGATCGTCATAGCCGTTACGCAGACTATTACGCAAGCTTTCCTTCAGGAGATAGGCGCGATCGGGAGCGATCAAAACCGAGGCCATATCTTGCCCAATCGCGGTTTGAGCATCCAGCCCAAACACGTTATGGGCGCATTGATTCAACAGCTCGATCGTTCCAGTTTCTGATAGGCGAATGATAATCGTATTCGCCTTTTCGACAATTGATCGATAGTACTGCTCACGACGTTCTAGATCCGCCACCGAGCGCTGAATCGCGGTTTGTTGCCAGCGCGGTATTTCCAGCACCAACCAAACCATGCTGCCCGTGCCGATGATCAGCAAGACGCTGAGGAAACGGGTCAGGGAGCGTGATTCCGGAACAATATCCCAACCAGATTTCGGGACGGCAGACAGTTGCCAAATTTGATTGCCAAATTTGATATCACCCGAGACCGGACGCTGGTTAAAAACCTCCGCCTGTCCAATCAAGGGAAGGTCGCGAGTCGCGGAATTTTGGGGGTCTTGGAGCAGGTAGTCAAAATTCGCAAAATTTTGCGCGAAGTTACTGCGATCAATGACTCCTTGTAAGTCAGCCATCAGTATGACAGCTTGTGTGGCTGTGCCTGAGCCAACGTTGACCGGTGCCACAATCTGCAACCAATACCCATCACCATCGGGCTTGGCAATGGGTTCAGCGGTTAACTGGTCAGGAATCTTGGTGATACCGGGAAGGTCAAGATTTGCAGTTCTACGATAGCTTTGCTGTTGTGAGAGACCCTCTAACCAATCAAGACCAATGACATCGCGATACGGCTTGATGAACCCAGCGACTAGGGTTTGAAATTCAGCGGGAGTCAGTTGATCTTGGGCGGCGATCGCTAACGCTACCGATGTCGCCGTCTTCACCGGCTCGTCCAAAATGTAGGTCATCGACGTGCGCATCATACCGAGAGTCTGAAGAACTTCCCGGCGATACCGATCGCGGACTCGCTTGGTTTGCACAACATCGAACCCGATCGCCGCGATCGTTAGCAATAGCATCGAGCTGAGAGCCGCGACCCGAGAGGAGGTTAAGCCCTGTTTCATGACGTTATGCCCAGCACCGAAAAATTGGCAACATACTCAAACGGGATGATGACACGCGGGAACAGACCAGAACAGGCAAGACCATTGCACGCCAGACTTACGACAAGCTTGCTCTAACCTTAACGATAAACCTGCGCCACAACGGTTGCGATCCGCTCCATCGCGATCGCCAGTTCGGACGCGGTTGCCGTAAGACTGATCCGCAAACACTGATGTTTATGATCCCAATCTTCGCGCAAGCCGGGAAAGAATGGTTCTCCCGGAACCACAATAACGCCCACTTCTTTAATGAGCTGATACAGCTCGCGATCGCTAATCGGCAGATCTTGAAACCACAACCAGGCAAAAATCGCCCCCTCACCCGCATGGAGGTAGTACGGCAAACTGGGCGACATGGATGCTTCGAGTGCCTCGGCTAGTACGGCAAATTTAGCCTGATAGTGGGGACGAATGACCGAAGTAGATAGATCCGCAAGCCGTCCCGAGTCCAACGCCCGCGCGGCGATCGCCTGCCCATAGCGCGATGAGTGAATACAGAGATTCGTCTGAAACGATTGTAAAACGCTAACTAACGACTCCTCGCCGATCACAACCCCAATCCGCTCGCCCGGTAGTCCCGCTTTCGAGAGACTCAGGCAGTGCAAAATGTTACCACCAAATTGCGGCGTCATCTCCGTAAAGTTAAGCGCAGGAAATGGCGGCGCGTAGGCCGAATCAATCATCACCGGCACATCATAGGCCGCCGCTAGACTCGTGATCTTGGCAACCTCCTCATCGGTCAGCACATTGCCCGTCGGGTTACACGGACGTGAAAAAATCACACAGCCCGTATCTTCACCAATTTCAAGCTGGCTAAAATCCGGGCGATATTTAAACCGATGGTGAATTTCATCAATATCCAGCATCGGCTTATAGGCAACCACCGCCTCTGGAACCAAGCTCACCCCGCCATACCCGGTATAGTCCGGACTGAGCGGCAACACGATGCGCTTTAGTTGACCGCTGCTCGTATAGCCACCAAAAGCATTCGCCCCAAAGAAATACAGGGATTGCGACCCGGAGCTAATCAAAACATTGCGATCAGTTAAGTTCAGGCCATAACGCTGATTAAAATCACGCACCACCGCCTCAATCAGCGGCTGGTAGCCCTGACTCGATCCGTACCGACACACCACATCACCGTATTCAGAACTATCGAGCAATTCCTGGGTGCAGTCGCGCCAAAGCTGCTCAATTTCCGGCAAAATCACCGGATTTCCAGCACTGAGGTTAATAAACTCACGCCCTTGCCCACTGCGCAACGTTTCGATGATGTCTTGCATGATCGCCCGTACCCCAGTGAGGTTGGACATGTGTTGACCGATTTTGGACAGCGCTGGAGTCATAGTCGAAGTAAAGAGGGAAAAATTGGGCGATCGCAAGATTCACCATTGTACTCATGAAATTCCACAACAAAAAAGCGCCCCCAGCAATTAAGCTAGGGAGCGCTTTTTGATCAAAATTCTAAACTAGACTCGCCTCAAGAGGCGAAGACTGAATTAACCGTTGATCGCAGGAGCTTGGACAGCAACCGGTGCAGATTCACCAGCAGCCAGGTCAAGCGGGAAGTTGTGAGCGTTGCGCTCGTGCATCACTTCCATACCCAGGTTCGCGCGGTTCAGCACGTCCG
>JAAUPN010000066.1 GCA_012033105.1 Coleofasciculaceae cyanobacterium RL_1_1 | reverse complement strand
GAAGGCTTCCAGGATTTCAATACGCTCTGCTGGGGAATCTATAGGTAAGCTCGTCATCTTGTTCAGATATCGTAATTGCGCAGAACTTCATCCTACCTGGTATTCAAAAGAATGAAATGGCCCTGGATCTTATCCTACACTAAACGATGAAAAGCTTCGGAGACTTTAGACTATACAAAAGAGAAAATAATAAGCAACTAAAGTTCATTGAGATTATTCTTTCAACTCGCGAGCGTTGCTGCTTTTGTAAATTTGTGGACTCGGTTTCGGTTACTCACACTCCTGCTCACGGTTCTGACGGTTCTGACACCCGCACATTCAAAGGTTTCTATAGTCCTCTGACAGGCGCTTATACATCGGGTTGCCAAGGGTTAAGAATTGAAGGGACGGTTGATCGCTGTAGGTTTGTGGGTCGAAAGTGACAGTGAAGCGTTGTCTTTGCCCTGTGAATGTCCACGTGCGATCGCCATTGTTCGAGAATTGCGAGGCGTGAGCCTGGGTGATGGTACGCTCGACGGCTTGCCAGTCGTGATTCGATGGCGGTAGCTCGCGATTGACGATCGCTAAGTCAGCCCGTACGTCCCGTTCGGCGAGATCGTCGATCGAGGTGGATAGGGTTGCGGTGTCGAATGATCGCTCGAATTCGGACATCATCACATCCTCTTCGAGCGGATCAGCACTCATGGTTGCACGTTCGAGGAAGGTCGGTACGCTGGCAGGGTAAGCGCAAGAAAATTATCGAGAAATTGTGCTACGTTGCCAGACCTGCGGCAAGGACAGTGAGCATGTAGTCAGGACTCATGGAGGCTCGCTTAGCCTTTTGTTTGAGACTGCGTTTCTTTGAGGTTTCTTGATTGAGCAGACTGATGGCCAAGCGCCGCAAGAGCGCCATGTTCTCGCCCCCGTAGCCCCGTCTGATGCGGGACTTATCCTCGCCCCAGGTGACATCGAGCACCCAGTGGAGTTGGTTCTCGATGCCCCAATGGGTGCGAATCGCCCGACCAATGACTGCGGTATCACAGGGCAACGAGGTGAGATAAACCATCGTCTCTCGGGTGATTTTGTTCCAGAGGTGTCGGACTCGCTTCACCATGACGAGGGTTCTGAGTCCCACCCATTGCTCGATTTGGTGCAGGTCTCCCATTGCGGCGACGGGTACGGCCCACACCTGCCGATGCTCCCGCCGATGATGGCCCGACTCCACCCGAGCGTCATAACTGTGCTCGAGAGCGGCAAACTTTGCCGCCTCAGCCGCCTCAAACCACGTCGTGACCTCGGCCCATAGGGTGGGGTGATTCGCCTTGAGGCAGAGGACGTAATCGGCTCCGTGCCCGACGATCTCACGGGCAATTTTCTTCTGAGTTCCCATGGCATCGAGGGTGATGATGCAGCCGCTGATATCGAGTAATTTGAGCAACGCGGGAATTGCTGCGAGCTCGTTGCTCTTGGCGGCAACCTTCACTTGCCCCAGCAGCAACCGATGCTCGCTGGCCCAAGCACTGACAACGTGGAGCGCAGATTGCTTGTGGTTGCGGTCGTAAGAGCCCTTGAGGGTCTTCCCATCAATGGGAATCACCTGGGCTCCACTGCCCTTGACGACCTGTTTCACCCAGCCCAAAAAGCAACGCTCTAAAGCCTCCGGTGCCATCCGCTCGAACAGCCGTCGGTAGGTGTCGGCATGGGGTACGCCGTTTGGTAACGAGAACAGCGTGCTTAGCCACGCCTCATGGCTCTCGGCCTCAGTACAGGGACAAAAAACGTAGACCCCTTATTACACAAGCATTTGAGTGGCCTGGGCAGCATCCATTTTCACGATTTCCGGGTTGGGCCAACTGCTACTTGATTTCTGAACCCCTCTTGCTCTCGTTGGCCGGAGACTCCGCCAAACCATTCAGATTGCCGTACGGATATCATCTAATGCCGAGGTGCGATAAACATGGGCTGAAACGCTTGCCAGATGGAGGTTTCATTTTTTGTCCCCGTACTGAGGCTCTCGGCATAGGTTTCGATGTCCTCCCAACCTGTTGCGCCGCCGATGACGGCTAAAATCGCAATCATCACAATGCTCAAAAACGGGTGCTCTACCCCTTGAAGTCCTCGCGGGTCTTCCAATTCGGCAAATTGCAATTGCCACTGCACTTGGACTGACTCTGTGTCGAGAGCTGGCGGCAGCGGCTGCTGCGCTGGGCGCTGCTTGACAGCGTCTTGGGAAGATGCAAAGCCTTTAGCCATGGGGAACCTCGGGGTTAGCTGACCGGGTAATTCCTTACCATTCTACAAGCCCATTTTTCTTGCGCTTACCCTGATACCAAACCTTAGAGCCCATTCACCAATTGGACTTTAGCGCAGCGGGCGACCTTTCCGAGGCTTAAATGGCCTGTAGGAGGCGCTTGAGCTTCTGATACGGGTGCGACTGGCGCGACTTGCTGGCGCGAGCGATGTTGAGTTCGGCGGCGATCGCGGTGATGCCTTTGCCCGAGCGCTTCAGCTCGATGGCGCGGCGGGTGACAGTTGCGTCGAGGCCGTGTTCTCGCGCGAGCTGGGGGATATCGTCACCGTCACTTTTTGGCGCGAATGCTTCCTCTAGAGCGGATTTCGCGGCTCGCAGGGCTTCGTCACCAACGGGGTCGTCTGACGCGCTGTCACTCTCGGTCACGGCTGGTTCGTGAGGGACGTGTGACTGGCAGATCGATTTGGCGGCGGCGGGAAACCAGTCGGGCGGTGGCGCGATTCTGACTTCGGGTACGTCGGATGGTTTTCGCGACGAGCGCGGGACGCCGTGGTGGGTGGCGTGGCGCATCGGTTCGAGTTTGCCGTCGATGAAGGCGGCGGCGACGTATTCGCTAGCGTAGGCGGCTTTGTATTTTTCCAGGTCGGGTGAGGCGATCGCCGTGCCTCGGTCTTTGACGAATTTGTTCATCGCGCCCGTGCCGAGGGCGATTTGTAGGAAGAGGGTGTCGATGAGTCCGCCGTTGAGGATCGCGGTTTCGCCGGATTTCATGTTCTGAACCTGGAGGCTGTGGTTCATGACGATGAGGTAGACGTGGGCTTTCGCGCCTCGGGTGTAGAGGTAGGTGAGCTGTTCGACGAATTCTTGGCGTTTGGTTTCGGGCAGCTTCAGCAGGCAGGTCATCAGTTCGTCGATGGCGATGACGATCGGCACGTAGGTTTTGATGTTGTCGTCGGTGACGATCGGGCGGCTGTCGAGTTTCTGGCTGACGGATTTGAGCAGGTCGAGCATGACGTACGGGTTATTGGTGGCGGGGATGCCGTTGAGCGCCCAGGTTCCGTCAGGTTTGTGAGCTTCGCTGTTGTCGTAGACGAGGGGAACGACGCCGCAGTGGCGTCCGTAGTGTTCGAGGATTTTGCAGCAGAACGTGCCTTTGCCGACGCGCTGTTCGCCACCGATGAGGATCGGTTTGAATTCGCCGTTGAGGACGGTTTTGAGGGTGGGGAGTGAGCTGTCGAAGGCTTCGCGCGAGCGCCGATCTTTGAGACGGATTTCGAGGCTGGCGAGTTTGGTTTTCAGTTTCTCGATTTCGAGTTCGGCGGTGCTGGCGGCTTCGCTGTAGCCTTCGTCGTATCCGGCTTGCCGTTCTTCGGCGATACATTCGAGCAGTTCGGTGACTTTGGCGTCGGAGCCGTTTTGGATGGCTTCGATTTTGCTGGCGAATTCGTAGCGTTCGTTTTCGAGAAGTTCGAGTTTGGATTCGTGGCGGGCGCTCTCGACTTCCCATTCGTGGATGCGCTGAAGATCGGCTTGGAGCAGGTCGCGTTTTGTTTGCCAGTTTTCGAGTTCGGTTTGCAGGCGGGCGATCTCGGCGTTGGCTTCGGTGGCGAATTCGGCGTGGCGCTCTGTTTCGATTTGCTCGATCTCGTTGATGCGGCGGTTGGTTTCTTCGGCGGCTTCGCGTTCGGCGCGTTCGAGGTCGGTTTGGTGGTCTCGGATCAGGGCGTCGATGGTTTCGGTGCAGCGACGTTCGCATTCTTGGCGTTCGCTGGCTCTGGCTTCGTTGCGGGCGATCGCGATCGCCTGTTGGAGTTCTGCGGCGTGGCTGTTTTGGAGTTGGGCGAGGCGCTGTTCGGCTTCGTGTTGCCAGTGGCGGCGCTCGATCGCGTGTTGGGCTGCTGCTGCTGTTTCGGCTCCGTTGATTGCGGCGAGGGCGGCGCGGCGGGCGGCGGCTTCGCTGTCGGATTCGATGGCGCGGCGGCGAGAATCCGATGCAGCAGATTGGATACCGACGGGGATTGACGGGGTGAGGAGGTCAAAGGCGATCGTGCGGGCGGTAGATGAGCCGAGGATGAGGGCGGCAGCGAGGGCGATGGAACCGCCGCCGATGCCGAGGGCGGCGAGGGCTGACAGGAATGAGGTGATGTCGTCGGCGATGTGGCGGCGGTTCGGCTGCATCGGTTTAGATTCCGCCGCTGAGGAATTTCACGGATTGCAGGCGCGGCGGCTTTTTGTAGTCGTGTTTGAAGGTGCGATCGCCTGGGTGTTTTCTTGCTGGAGGGTGCTGGCTTGTAGGGCGAGGCGGGTGAGTTGTTCGCGCAGGAGCATCTGTTTGACGCCCCGTTCGGCACGGCTGGCTTGCAGGCTGTCGTGGGCGATTCCGGCGCGGATTTGGGCGCGCTCGCGTTCGTGGGTTGCTTCGCGGGTGCGATGTTGTTCGGCGGCGAGTTTGAGGTTGCTTTGGGTCAGGCGCTCGCGTTCGATTCCGGTGTGGCGTTTGCTCTGTTGGTATTTCAGGTAGGACTGCTGTGTGCTTTGTTTTTCGCGTTTGAGATCCCACTGAAGTTGGGTGGTTTTCTCGGTGGCGATTTCGCCGCGCAGGGTGGTCTGTTTGAGCGATTCGGTGTGTTCTTTCAGGCTGGGCATTGGTGGGGTTCCTCTTTTGGTGGTGGGGTGTCGGTGCTAGTTCAGGAAGGCTTTGACGCGCTGGCGGATGTCGTGGATGCTCGGGTCGTTTGTTTCGGTTTCGCGGGCGAGCAGCCAGTCGTGCAGGTTTTCCCAGGTGAGGCTCGGGGTCGGTCGCTCTTGAGCGCTGTACAGGGCTTGGGACAGTGAGGTTTTATCGAAGTGTTCGGGGTTCTCGATCGCCCCTTGCGCTGCGAGGAGCTTGAGGTGGCTATCGGTCAGCCGGTTCAGCATCGCTTGGCTCAGGTGGTACATCGGGTCAGTTCTCCGATTGCGTTTGCGGTTGGGTTTGCTGGGCGGGGGGGAAGAGTGCTGTCCAGATGCGGGCGGTGTGGCTGCGAGGCTGGAGGTCAAAGAGGAGGAATAGGACGACTGCCGTGGCGACCATCGATTTCCAGGGGATGAGGTACATGGTCTGAAGGGCGCTTAGGAGTGACGATCGCTGCTGGGCTTTCCCGGCTGGGCGGGCTGCGACTGCATGGCGACCATTTGCGCGATCGCTTCTTGTAGTTGCGGCATTCCTTCGGCAACGACGCCGGTGGCTTCGCTGGCGATGTTCATGAGGATGTTCGCGCCGAGGGCTTGACCGGCGGCTTTGGTGGCGCGATCTAGGGCGGCGTTGCTGTCGGCCATGTCGTGGGTGCGGCCTGCGATCTGGCTCTGCATGTTGCGCCATTGCTGCATGGCGGTGTTGGCCTGGTGGTTGTAGCTGCTGGCGTCGAATATTTCGATCTGGCTGACGCTGCGCGGTTCGGAGCCGATCGCGCTGAAGTTTTCGGGCGGCAGCACTTCGGGTTTTACGGCAGCGCGCTGGTTGGCTTCGTCGGCGCGGATTTGGAAAGCTTGGCGATCGTCTTTCCAGAGTTTGAGCAGCTCGATCGTTTCGTTGGTGAGTCGATCGCCTTCCATCGTGGTTTTGAGGAAGCCGGGGTGTTTGATGGCGATCGCGTTCATCCGTTTGCCGACGGCGACATCGGTGACGCCGACGATCGGGGCGGCTTCGCGGCGCGAGTAGGTTTCGGTCATCGGTCAATTCTTGGGGGTCAGTTTGCAGTGCAAACCGCTGCAAACCTTCGTGCGAACGTTTGCGTTTGAGGCTCGATGCCGGGAGGAAACCCCGCCTGAGAAAGGTTTCGCCGGTTCTTTGCGCTCGGCTCGATCGGTTTGCGTGGTTTGTATGTTCACAAGGTACACATGCAAAACTTTTGTGTCAACTATGTACACAGTTTGCACAGGTGCTACGATTTGTGCAAACCTCACGTTAATCCCCCTGAGATAATGGAGTTGTTGATGGCATTTGAGTACAACGACGAAATGGCACGAAATGGGAAAGCCTCCATCCGCTTTGAGATGGAGCCAGAGCTTAAGGAGGATTTTGAGCGACTGGCTCAACTGCAAGGAAAAACGGTCACAGAAGCCTTGCAAGCCTTGATGAGAGAGGCGATCGAGGAAAATCGAGACGTGCTGACTCTCGTTAAGGAGCGATTCGGATCGTGAAAGCTAAACGTGAAACGATCGCCTTAGGCGACCTCTCGCTCGACGTGTTCCAACTGCCCGACGGCTCCTACGTCATGAGCCAAACGCAGGTCGCAGCAGCGATCGGCAAAGGCCGTCAGAACTTGTCAGACTTTTTGGGCTCAAAATGGCTGAAAGCTTTGCCAGGAGCGGATCGTTCTTGTCAGACTTTTGAGCGAATCGAGATCGAGGGACGCGGACGCGATATCAATGCCGTGCCGCTCGAGATCGCATTTTTGTACTGGGTCTTTCAGGTATCGCAGAAAAACCGAGAGGCGATCGCGGTCGTCGTTCCGCTGGGCTCCGAGACTTTGGCTCGCCGCGCCGATTCTGCTTTCGGTATCACGCGATCGGAGGCGGAGTACGAAGCGGCTACCTCCGAAATGATGAAGCTGCTCGGTCGGGTGGCTCGCGAGCGCGACATCCTGCTCGATAGCTACGCGATCGACGATGACGCCCGCGCGATCGTCGGCGACCTGACATCCGAACTCGATCGCCGCGATCGTCGCCTCGAGCAGCTCGAAGACTTCATCACCGAACACGGCCTGGACGTACCCGATGAATGACGCGATCTCAAAAGAGGCGCAAATTCGCGCAATGTATCATGGTGATACAAAAATACCGATCCAACTCGATGACTCAAGTCAATCCCGCTCGAGTCAGCGTAAAGAGACAACCCCAAAAACAGTCGCCAAAAATCGGCAAATCAGACTATCCTCAGATCGATAGTTAAATCTAATCGCACACCTATTCAATGCCACGATGACGCAATCCTAAGAGCTAAGGATTCCCAATAGAAAACGCCCGGTGCTGTAAACACCGAGCGCTCTCTTGAGGGGCAGTCCATAACTTTTACCTCAACTAACCAGATCGAAAATCAGCCCACAAGCCTGAGAAACTTAACGCTGATGTCCAATCTACGAGGGGATCTGCCAAACGTGGCTCTATGAGGGAGCCGGGAATGATCACCGCGAAGACGATCACCACAAATATAGCCCAACATGCGTTGAGTCGCACTACCCAACAGTGCGCTTTACCGTATTTTTCGACAAATTCCGATCGCGAATCTGATTTCGCGCCCGCGTCTGGCGTAACCGTGAGCCTCGGAGGTGGACGCCATGCGTAACCTCCACGATCGCCACGATCGCGAACTTTCCGCGAGCCTCATCGACAAATCGCTCCGCCCCCTAAACTGGGCAACGATCGACGGCGCAGACGCCTGGACGAACATCTGGCAACACGCCAAACCAGATCGCTACATCCAGGACGGCCACACTCCGCGCGACAGCGAGAAACGACGCTACGCCCACCTGTCCGAAGGTGGCCTGTGGTGCGACGGCTGCGACCCAATCGAACGTCAGGAAACGATGACCTGGGGGCAACTCAAGCCCACCGCACCACGACAAGCCGACGGCAAAGCGATCAAATACGAATCGCCCCTCGACTGTCCGACCCGCGCGACCTTCCTGCGGGTCAGCCTCGAAATCTGGCAGAAAGTCGCCACGCGATCGGGCGTGGACATGCCCACCAACCTCGCACCGTCACCCAACGGCTACGGCCTGGAGTTCTGGGACTGGGTGCGCGAGCATCCCAACGTGCAGATCGTGCCGACCGAGGGCGCAAAGAAAGCCGGTTGCTTGCTCTCTCACGGCCATGTCTCGATCGCCTTACCCAGCGTCTACAACGCCTTCATTCCGCAGACCACCGACCTAAAACCCGAGCTAGAACACTTCGCCCAGGCGGGGCGCGAGTTCGCGATCGCTTACGACTGCGACGCCAAACGGACGACCCGGCGATCTGTCGCGAAACAGACCCGCAAGCTGCACAAGGCACTAAGCGATCGCGGCTGTACGGTCGCCATCGCCTCGTGGAATCCCGCCACGGGCAAAGGCATCGACGATTACGCGGCCAATGGCGGCGACCTGAACGCGGCGATCGCGCTAGCGGAACCGCTCGAAGCCTGGAACAACCGCATCGACGGCGGCGAAATCACTTACCCGGTCGAAACTCTCGGCACAGTGGAAGTGCGAGGCCGACGCTACCTCGCGCCGATCGCGCCGCCAGAGGATCGTAAATTCTGGTTCCTCAAGGCAGGCAAGGGACTCGGGAAAACTGAAGTCGTGGCGCGGACGCTGGAGACCTTACGCGAGGCACACCCAGAGCGACCGATTCTCGTGCTGACGCACCGCGTCCAGCTCGGTCGCGCTCTCGCCGGTCGCTTTGGCGTCGAATATCTGGACGACATCCGCGAGGAAATCGCTCGCATCAGCGGCGCGTATGCGGCAGAAATGGGCGGCATGGCGATGTGTATCGATTCGGCGCACAACAATTCCGGCGCACGCTTCAGCCCCGAGTGGTGGGACAACGCGATCGTCGTCATCGATGAAGTCGAACAGTTCTGCTGGCATCTTTTGAGTGCCGCCACAGATGTACGGCGCAATCGGCCTCAAATCATCGAAAATCTAGCCGAACTGTTGCAGCGGGCGTGGCTGGTGATTGGGATGGACGCCGATCTCACCGACGTGAGCATCGATTACCTGCTGGAGCTGCACGACGGCAAGGCGATCGTCCCGTGGATTGGCGTTTGTGACGAGCGCCCGTCGGCGGCATGTACGGCCTACATCTACGACGACACGAAGCCGACCAACTGGTTCGCCGATCTACTCATCGAAATCGGGTCGGGCGGTAAGCCGTTCGTCGGTTTGAGCGGTCAGAAAGCGAACTCGAAGTGGGGAACGCAGCATCTCGAAAACCTGATACTGCAACGATTCCCAGGTATCAAAGTCGGGCGCATCGATGGTGAAACCGTCGCCACCACCGGCCACGACTTTTATGCGAGCTTGGACGACCTCGATCCGAAGCTGGCGGAGTGCGATGTGATTCTCGCCACGGGCGTCATCGAAACCGGAGTCAGTATCGATCTGCGCGGACACTTTACGAGCAAATGGATTTGTAGCTGGGGGCTCCAGACAGAGAGCGGCGTACGCCAGTTTGCCGAGCGCGTGCGTGAGAGCATCCCGCTTCATATTTGGGCGATCGCGCGATCGCCCGTCGGCGCTGTGGCGGGCGGTTCCTGCTATCCCAGCGTTCTGCGACGGAAGATCGAGAGTACGGTCGCACGGGCAAAAGAGAATGCTCTGAAAGCTCGCGATAGTGCGGACGCAGCGCTAGCACTCCAGCTCCAGAAGGCCGACGACCTCAGCACGCGGGAGCTGCCGTCGAGTACGCGAGCCTGGAGCCGGTTCGCCGCACGAATCAATGCCGGAGCGAAGTATTACCGACGGTCGATCGCGGCGGGATTGCAGCGCGACGGCTACACCATTCGTTCGGGGTCGCGCCATCCCGAGGCCGTATGCGCTCGTATCTTGGAGGACATGACCGACTCACTCGAGGCATTCGAGACCGAGGTGAACGAGCGGATTGTCGAGAAGGCGGCGGCTCGCATGGATGACGGCGAGTTCGAGCGGCTGGACAAGGCGCGAGAAATGACCAGCGGCGATCGCGAGCGACTGTATGGCGAGCGATTGCGACGGCGCTACGGCATCGCACCGACCAGGGAGCTGGTTTACCGCGATCGTCGGGGCTACCATTCCGAAATCTCGCTGCATTACTGGCTGACGAAAGGTCGCGAATTCGTCGAACCGTTCGACCATCGGAAGATTGCCAAGGCAGCGGAGTTCGGAGCCTTTACCGCCGATCTCGCTGCATCGCTGAAAGCTCACCAGGTCGAGGCGTTGGAATGGTTGGGAGTGCCGGAGCTGCTACGGGCGGCGATCGCCGATCGCGTCTTCAAAGGAGACGATCCGGAGCTGCTGGCACTGAAGGCACGCGCGATCGCCGCGTCTCGCGACACCACCGAGAAGGCACAGCGACAGCTCGGGCGCTGGATTGCTTTACTTCGCGAGACGCCGGATGAAGCCGATCGCCCTGGCCTCATCGCCGCGCTGGAGCGAGAGCGTCAGGAGATAGCGAGTGCTGCCGAGCCACGTCCGGCCAAGCTGCGGGAGATCGATAAGAAAATCGAGCGATTGCGCCATATGCCGACCGACGCGGCTCGCGATGCTCAGATTGCTGAGTATCTGGCGAAGCGTCGCACGCTGAATGCGAGGATTCAGAGCTACGCTCGCGATCTGTTTGCGCTGGATGTGGAACGGGCGAAACCGCTGACGATCTTCCGTCACCTGTTGCGGCGGCTTGGGTTGAGGCTCGAAGGTTCGTCGCGGGACGGATACATGCTCCAGGCGATCGCCGATCCCCGCTTCGAGATCTTCGAATTCTGGCACGCGGAACACGCCCAGCAGCTCGCGCAATGGCATGAGGAAGCCGTAGAGGAGCTACGAGTCGAGCGCGAGCGTGCGGAACGGCAGAACCAGGCGCTCGACGCGGTGGAGCTGACGGTGTTGGAAGCGATCGCGGCGGCGTTTCCCGATCGCGACTGCTACGAATCGCTGGAATTTGTCGCTCGTAGTGTCGGCACTTTGTCTCGGGACTGGCTCGGGGGGCTGCGGCGCTCGATCGCTGAGGCGGTGTCTCGCTGCGGTACGACGCTGGTGGATATTGCCGAGCGGTTGCAGCCAGCCTATCGATCGCTGGTGTTGCCGAGTCCATAGCGATTGCATCGCGAAGTCTTCTCGATATCGCGGGCTGTTTTGGGCAGTCTGCTGGATTCTCGTGCCGTTTTTTCGTGAATTGTGGTGATTTTTGCTGGGTGGCGGTGACTTTTGCCCGATCGCGATGGTGTTTTGCGACTGATTGGAGATTTTTCGTCTGTGTGTGGGGTGTTGCATCGGCGCATTGCCATGCGCCGCTACGGTTTTTTGGGTGAAGTGGGACTTAATCTTCTGTCTCTATCCTTTCTATTAGTAAATTTTGGCAAACGCTCAAAAGCTTACTCCGTATAGGTTTACGGGCTGTTTTCGCCCCGTGGTCGCGACGGTCGCGATCGCAGTCTCCACTCGCCCAGGCCGAGCGAGCCATGATGCGACGGAAATTGCGTAAGCTGGGAACGTATTGCCTCGAATGCCCGCATGGACAAGACCACCCAACAGCAAACCTCACCGCTGCGGCTGCGCCGCTACCGCCGCAAAAACCAAGGATTCAACGAAGACCTGGGCGATGGCGTGCAGCTCACGATGATGCGAATCCCGGCGGGGACGTTCGTGATGGGAGCGCCAAAGGAGGAAGAAGACAGCAGGGACAACGAGCGGCCACAGCATGAGGTGAGCGTGCTGGAGTTTTGTATGGGGCGCTATCCCGTGACACAGGCGCAGTGGCGAGTGGTGGCGGGGTACGAGCGGGAAGAGGCAGAGCTAGACCCCGACCCGTCGCATTTCAAAGGCGATGACCGACCTGTTGAGTGTGTGAGCTGGAATGACGCACAGGAGTTTTGTCGGCGATTGAGCCGCAAAAGTGGACGAACGTACCGGCTTCCGAGTGAGGCGGAGTGGGAATATGCCTGCCGTGCGGGGACGAAGACGCCATTTCATTTTGGTGAGACGATCGATGCTGAGATCGCGAACTACAACGCTCTAGAGGAAAAGTACGAATGGCAAAAACCGATTTATGGAGCTGGTAAGAAAGGGGAATACCGGGAAGAGACGACCAAGGTAGGTCAGTTTCCGGGGAATGAGTGGTGTCTCCACGACATGCACGGAAATGTATGGGAGTGGTGTGAAGACGATTGGCACAATAACTACGACAATGCTCCGACTGATGGCCGCGCTTGGGTAGAAGAAAACCGTACGAAAACCAGAAAGCTGCTGCGCGGCGGCTCCTGGAACGACGCTCCGAGGAACTGCCGTTCTGCGGTTCGCTTCAACATCAGTCGCGATGACCGCTACTACGGCATCGGTTTTCGTGTGGTGTGCGTTCCCCCGAGAGCCCTTTAGCGCTTGAGCCCTTTGCCCTTGGCGACTTTTCGGGCTTTATGAATATCGTATGGATTTTGCTCTTTGCCCTTTTTCCTTCGCCGTGAGGCGATCGATTTTTTTCAGGATTTTTGCTTGAAGTCGTAATTCTTCGGCGCTTTGCGACCTTTCCCGAGGTCGGCATAGATGACGATCTCGACTCCGAGCGCGACGAGCAAAACCGCCTCGATCGCGCCTAAAAGTCCCAGGCCGACCGAGATCCGATCGACCGTTGCCAAGCACACCCCGATCGCGACCAGTCCTGCCACCACGAACGTCAGCTCATCGATGAATAGCTGCTCTAGCTTGCGTCGTTTGCGCCGCTTGTCGTCCCGGTGCGCCGTCTCCCAACCGAACAGCGGCAAACTGTCCGCCGAACCGCCTATGAGTGTCCGAATGCGATCGTCAAGATCGAGCCTTACGTACAGCCCGATCGCCGAAATCTTTTCGTCATTGACCAAGTACATCCAGCCCAGTGCCAGACACACCAGCGGAATCACCAGCAGCGCCATCGGATTCGGCGGGTCGCCGAGGGCGATCGAGGCGATCGCGCCGAACAGACCCAGCGTTACGTACAGCAGATTGTCCCGGAAGCCGATGCGCCGTCCCTGCTCGGCTTTGAGCGCTTTGTACTCCTCCATTAGGGCAATGAGAGTTTGTTCTTGGCGATCCATCCTGCAACGTCCCGTTTTGTGTCTCTTCCATTGTGGCGTTCTGGATGGGGAGTCCTCGCGATCGTTTGCAAACCGTAGGAGAGCCAGCAATTCAGACGATTTTCCCGCGTTTCGCGATAATGGACGATGTGCTAACGAAGTTTGCCTAACAATCGATGACCTGGACTCCTCAACAAAAAGCAGAATTTCGCAACGCACTGGTTGATGTCTATCGCAACTACGGACGGCTCAAGATCTTCTTCTCGGATGCGATCGGGTTGTCACTCGATAGCAATACTGCTTCTGGAGACTTAAATACCGTTTGCTTCGACGCGATCGAAATCGCGGATGCTGAGACCGATCCGAAGCGTTCGTTAGCTCAACTGCACCGCGAATTCTGCCAGGATAATCCCCATCATCCCTACGCCCAGAAGCCTGCTCCCTCATCGGCTCCCGGTTCGGGTGCGACGCCTATCGATCGCGATCGCGCTGTTTCGCCGAACCTCCCGTCGCAACCGGCTCCCCAAGCAACACCGCCGGTTGCCGCCGCTCCTGGGAACCCGCGAGCGGTGATTCTCACAGCGCTCGAGCTTGAAGTAGAAGCGGTCTGTGAGTTTCTCCCACCGGCCTCCGAAGTCGTTCACCAAGGCGCTGTTTACGAGCAGACCTACTTAGACGGCAAGCATCATCGGTGGGATCTGTTACTCGTTCAAACAGGAGACGGTAGCAACGACGCTGCTTTAGAGACGAGTAAAGCGATTCAGTACTTTAACCCTTCCGTTGTCCTGTTCGTTGGTGTTGCAGGCGGTTTGAAGGATGTCCGTATTGGGGATGTCGTCGCGGCTTCGCAGGTGTACGGCTACGAGTCCTACAAAGCTGCTGAGACGGTGCAGGCTCGCATCAAAACAGAGCAAAGCTCTTACGCTCTCGTGAGCCGCGCTCGATATGAGAAGCGGAAGCGGATTTGGCTTCAGCAACTCGACAACACAACGCCGGACGTATACATCGAGCCGATCGCCGCTGGTGAAAAGGTGGTCGCCAGTACCAAATCAACGGTGTATGAGTTCTTGCGGCAGTACTGTAATGACGCTGTGGCGGTCGAGATGGAAGGATACGGCTTCCTGCGAGCGGCCTACGCTAATCAGCCGCTAGAGTGCCTGGTCGTGCGGGGGATCTCCGATCTAATCGACAACAAGAACGAGATGCCCAACGCACCTCCTGAAGGGCAACGCCAACGGCAGGCATCGCGTAACGCAGCGGCCTTTGCGCTTCAGGTTTTGTCTTCGCACCAGATTGAGGACTCTATCCTGGGAAAGCCGCCGAGTCCTGAAGTCAACCGAGGTGAGTGGCAGCAGTTATACGACTGCCTACAAACCGAAGACTTTGGGACGATCGCACCGCTGCTGAGTCCCACCTTCTATCAAAATCTTCTCGAGTTCGAGCTGGCAAGCTATCCCGATCCCAAGCAGTTCACTCATCTGAGTCAAGTTTGTTTGATGCTCGAGCGTTACGATCGTCTCGATCTCGCCGTCGCCTGGGTGAAGCGCATTATGGACGAGATTCACGGCAGCGATCGCGATGTCCCACCCGCGATCGCCGACTGGTATCGCCAGCATTCTCGGGAGCCGTACAGCCCGCCGATTCGCGAGGTTGCAGATGCACCGGAAAAGCGATTGGTGATGACCTTCCAGCCGAAGCTGAGCGATGAGGACGAAACAGTTTGGGTCTCGGCGGAGCTGCATCGATCCGCTGAGGATGAAGTGCCGATCGCGTTGCTCGATCCGGACTACAGTGCCGACCTCTCTGAAGGCGGTCAATGCATTCATGAGGCGTTGCGGGCAGCGTTCGATAAAGCAGGCTGCGATCGTAGCGAAATTGCCAGCTTCGAGATTTTCCTCTCTTGGCAGCACCTCGATACGCCTGTAACTCGCTGGAAAATCCCCAGCGGGATGAGAACCCGAGAGCTTTGGCAAGTCAGCCAAGGTGTGATGGTGCGGATGCTCGATCGGCTCGTGTACCGCTACGACTTTCAGACCTGGCAAACATGTCTCAGCCAACGTTGGCAGCCTATCTCTAGCGTCGAAGCGGCAATTCCGGTTGCTTGTCGCTATGAGTGCGATGCCGAACTCTGCGACGATCGATATCTTAGGTCTCTAGAGCGGGAGTTTCGGGATTCCCAGCGTTCTGTGTTTCTCCGCTGGGGAGTCTTTCCGGAAAGCGTCAAGCAAGAACTGGCCTGCATTCTGATCGATTGGGGTGTTCCGATGATGTTGTGGTCGCTGCAAGAGCTGGCACGCAACACCCAGCGCCTGTTCGTTAACCTGAGCCAGCAGCTATTGGAGGGCGTAAACCCCTACAATGCGGCTGCATTCTCCGAGGCGCTGGCACTCGAACTAGAGGAGGATGATTCGCCGCTGATGCATATGGGACTAATCTGCGATCGCCCTGATTTCCTGCCCAACGATCTCGAACGCCTCTGGCTCCGCCAACCCTAAATCCCTCGCCTCTCTCCATGACTGACTGGCAATACTTCTACGGCAACCGCAAGCCCGCCCCGATCGAGTCGATCGCCGATCGCCCGCCGTGGCGCGAATTTATGTCCGTCGATCGCTTCACGGAAAAGCAGCAAGACACCCTTGACGGTAAGAGCTGGCAAGACCTGAGTGAGGAGCGCTGGACGGCACTGCGCGACGAAAACCGCCTAGACAGCCGATCGCGCGAACGTGGCCGCAGCTTCCGCATCCGTCAAGAAGAAGGCGAGTCCCGCTACTCTGACATCGTCCGCGCGGTGAATTCGGCGCTGAACCTGCGGCGTCCGCTGCTCGTCACCGGGACGCCGGGATCGGGTAAGACTTCGCTGGCCTATGCGATCGCCTACGAGCTGGGGCTGGGTTCCGTGCTGCAATGGCCGGTCACGGCGCGATCGAAGCTGCAAGACGCGCTCTACCGCTACGACGCGATCGCCCGACTCCAGGACACTCAGTTCGATAAGTCCGAGCTGGAGCTAATGCTGATCGCCCAGCGTGAAGAAGGCGATCTCGACGACCTCGATCGCGAAAAATTCGAGAAGCTCAAGCGCGGTCGCGATCTGGGGTCGTATATCCAGCTCGGAGCCGTCGGTACGGCGTTTCTGCCGTCGCATCTGCCGCGCGTGTTGCTACTGGATGAAATCGACAAAAGCGATCTGACGCTGCCTAACGACCTGCTGAATTTATTTGAAGAAGGGCAGTTCGAGATCGATGAGCTGGTCAGGCAAAAAGATGGCCGCGCCGTCGAAGTTCGCACCGCCGACGACGGCCTCCCGGCGCGGATCGTCAACGGGCGCGTCACCTGCCATGAGTTTCCGCTCATTGTCATGACCAGCAACGGCGAGCGCGATTTTCCCCCGGCGTTTCTGCGGCGCTGCTTGCGGGTCGAGATGCCAAGACCCCAAGAGCAGGAACTCGGTGCGATCGTGCGGGCGCACTTCGACCCCGAAGGCAGTACCGAAAACTGGGACGAAAATGCCCAACATGTTTCCGCCGCGATCGCGAAATTCTCCGAAAAACTCAAAGCCAGCAAGAAAAGTGCCGACCTCGCGACCGATCAGCTCCTCAATTTGGTGTACATGGCGCAGCAGTCCCAGCGCAGCACGACGGAATCTGTGACGGATGAGGAGTGGGCGAAGGAGTTCGACGAAATCGCGAAAATCCTGCTGAAGTCGCTGACCCAGGCTGACGGGAAATGAGTGCGGAACGGTTCGTCGAAGCGCTGGCGCGGGACTGCGGAATGGACGCGCGGGAAATTGCCGATCTGCTATGGCTGGTCGCGCATCCGCCCGTAACTGCACCCGCTGCACCCGAACCGATCGCCGATTCAGCGTCTGAAGAGGTAGACGAAACCGAGCGCCCCGATCCGCCACAAGTCAGCGATCCAGCGCCACCGGCTCCTCCGCCCGATCCGTCCGCTGTCGACGATCGCCGCCAAAATGAAGCCGACCTCGCGATCGACACCGCACGCGGCCAGCTCCCCGCCAGTACGCTACCGATCCGCGTCCCCGATCCGGATGTTTTGGATGACACGCTGCCGCTGGTGCGGGCATTGCGGCCACTGTTGCAGCAGGTCGAGGCCGGATATGCGGGCGGCATTGATGAAGTGGCGACGGTCGATCGCATCGCCGAAACTGAAGTCTGGTCGCCGGTGTTGCAGCCGGATTTCGAGCCGTGGTTCGAGGTGGCGATCGCGATCGATATCAGCCCGTCGATGACACTGTGGCGACGGTTGCTCGACGAGTTGCGGCGCTTGCTGGCCTGCTATGGTGGCTTTCGCGATTTGCGGGTCTGGGAGCTACACCCCCATGCCGATGGGATATATCTCCAAGCACCATCGAGTCGGTTTTCTCAGGAAAACGAAGCGTCGGATGGAGATCGATCGGATGGGGTACTTCTCGATCCGAGCGTGTTGCGATCGGCCGATCGGCGTCGATTGACGATCGTGTTTAGCGACTGCACGGCGGACTACTGGTGGGACGGGCGGATGCAGCCGGTGCTGCGGCGCTGGGGTGAGACGATGCCGGTGGCGGTTTGGCAGATGTTGCCGGATTGGATGTGGTCGCAGGCGGCTTTGGGTTTGGGGGAATACGTCACGCTGCGGAACGCCAAGCGGGGCGCGACGAATGCCCAGCTCGTGCCGAAGTTTTTGTCGTTGCGTCCGTTCGCGCGGGTGGCGGCGCGGCGCGGAGTCGGGCGATCGACCCGAAGCGCCGACGGTTTCCGTGCGGTGGTGACGACGCGGGCGGACTCGCTGTCGG
>JAAUPN010000065.1 GCA_012033105.1 Coleofasciculaceae cyanobacterium RL_1_1 | reverse complement strand
TTTTTGTTGAGTTTGTAGCGACCAACGCGACCGAGATCGTAGCGTTTTCGGGTCAAAAAAAGCGCGATTCGAGCAGGGCTTGACCACCGGCAACGGTCGGCGGTTCGCCCGGTCGCAGCTTGCGATACAGCTCCATGAGGGCTTCGTCTTCAGTGAACTGCCCTTCTTTCTCGATCGTCTTATAAAAAAAATCGTAGTGACGGATTTGGTCTTGAATCTCGGCATCGGTCAGGCCGATCGCCTTGAGTAGAACCTGCGCCGACAGTTTGCGGGTTTTATCAATCCGCACCCAGACCATACCGTTTTTATCGGTCTCGAACTTCAGCCACGCACCCCGGTTCGGGATTAACGAGGCGTTATAGGTTCGGCGGCCATTTTTATCGGTTTCAGATTTGTAATAGACCCCTGGCGATCGCACAATCTGATTGACGATCACACGTTCAGCACCGTTGATGATGAACGTACCGCGATCGGTCATCAGCGGCAGATCGCCGATAAAGACTTCTTGCTCCTTAATTTCACCCGTTTCTTTGTCGATCAGCCGCGTTGGTACATACATCTGTACAGCGTAGGTACTGTCACGCCGCTTGGCTTCATCGACGTTATACTTCGGCTCTTTAAGCTTGTATTTCTTGCCGACGAAGTGCAGCTCAAGCTTTCCCGTGTAGTCGGTGATCGGCGAAAAACTATCGAGTTCCTCGATCAAACCTTCCTCAAGAAACCAGCGAAAGCTCGATCGCTGGATTTCAACGAGGTCGGGCATTTGAAACGAAGGGGCAGCAGAAGTCTGGGTCGTCATAAGTCCTTCAGTTATGCGAAAGATGGAAATACGGGGACGCTGGGCGGACGATGGAGTCTACCGGTCACGTGAGAGCGATGGCCCGAATGAAAGCGGTGGGAACTAGGACAGCCAAGCCATAGAGATCGGGGCGAAGATGCCTAAAGATACACGGAAACCGGCTGCCATTCATGCTAAAACACCCGCGATCGCGAGCGATTCGGGCGAGCATCGGGACAGCCGCGAAGCCGTGCCGCCCAGGCATGGCAACAGGATTACGAATAAATTGGGAGCGAACTCGGTTGAGGCAGTTTGAAGCAGTGCAACGCATTTTCCGCTGTCCGGCGTGCCAAATCATCCGGGCTAAGACCACGGATTTCCGCCACTCGTTCAGCGACGCTACGCACAAAGGCTGGTTCATTACGTTTGCCACGATGGGGAACGGGAGCCAAAAACGGACAGTCTGTTTCAATGAGCAACCGATCCTCCGGAACGAGCGCGACAGATTCCCGCACGGCTTCAGCGGTCTTAAACGTAACGATGCCGCTGAAACTAATGAAAAAATCGAGTTCCACAAATGCCTTAACCTCATCGGCTGTCCCTGCCCAGCAATGCATGACACAACGCGGCAGACCTTGAAGGCGCTCCCGAATGTCGTGCAGCACACGCACCATCTCCCCCGCCGCGTCGCGACAGTGGATGATGACAGGCTTGTCTAACGTTTTGGCGATGCGAAGCTGGCGCTCAAAGGCAGCAATTTTGCTGCGATCGATTATCGGCCTTAAAAAAGTCCAATCCTGTTTCACCAATGGCGACGACCCGATCGTCGGATCGAGCCAGTTGATCGATCTGATCTCCCAAAGCATCAGACCAAAGATCTGCGCTCAGTGGATGGAGACCGATCGCCAGGAATAACTCCGGGCAGCGATCGGCGATCGCCTGCATGGCTGCAAACTCCGAGGGTTCGACGCAAGAATGGATCAAGCGTTCAACTCCAGCACGACGCCAACGATCCCGAACGGCGTCGAGATCACCAGAGAAAGAGTCGAAGTTGAGATGAACGTGAGTGTCGATCAGTAACATCAAGCTTCAAGCAAAGGCCAATGAACTAGAATCGCCGATATCAAGCGGACAGCAGATGTCGAATTCGCGATTTTAGCCTAGGCCGATGCGGATTCAGCGTGCTTGAGCAGCTTGGCAATGCGAGCTTTTTTTGCGAGCACCGTTATTGGTGTGTAGCACTCCTTTTTTAACGGCTTTATCAATCTTGCTGAACACCGCAGACATGGTGACTTTGACCGCAGCCTCTGTCTCCGTGCTGGGAGCTGCCGCGTGTGCCTCAATAGCCGCGATGTAGTTTTTTGTTAACGTCTTAACCGCAGACTTATACGACTTATTGCGCAGACGATTTCGTTCTGCGATCTTGACTCGTTTAATTGCGGACTTTATGTTTGCCACCGAATATTCCCCTGTATACCTTTTAGCTGTTGTACGCCTAAGAGCGAAGGTTTACTACCAGACATACTAATATATCACCTTCAATACCGAAAGTCGCGCGGTGTAAAAAACCGCGTTAAGCTTGGTTGATAGATTGTTGATCACAAGATTTTAGTTATCCCGTAGGGTCGATCGCTGGTTCTGGGTCTGTGCTTGCTGAACAAGTCGAGGCCGCCAACGATCTCGCACGCTTCTGTTACCGTGCGTCCCTACTTAAGACTTCAGTGGAGGCTGCTCGAACCCATGCTGCGAATCGTCACCGACCGAACCGAAGCGGAATCAGAGTTACAACGGATCGCGGATCGTACCCACGACGCGAGTATTGTCCATAAAGAGGCGACGGTGAGCGAGGTGCTGCAAACCGTGCGGCGTCAGGGCGATCGGGCTTTGATCGACTACACCCGAGAGTTTGATGGCTGTGAGCTCGCGATCGAACAGATCCGCGTCAGTGGTGCGGAACTAGATGCGGCCTATCAGCAAGTCCCGAAGGAATTGCTCGATGCCATCCGACTTGCTGCCCAGCAGATTGAAGCCTTTCACCGTCAGCGTGTCCCCAAAAGTTGGGTGACGTTTGGTGAGGATGGGATTGTGTTGGGTAAGCGTTATACACCCGTCGATCGCGCGGGCTTGTACGTTCCGGGTGGCCGTGCGTCTTACCCAAGCACGGTGCTGATGAACGCAATTCCGGCCAAGGTGGCGGGTGTGCCGCGTATTGTGATGGTGACGCCGCCTGGCCGCGAGGGGGGAGCGATCGCACCGTCGGTGTTAGTGGCGGCTCAGGAAGCGGGAATTGAGGAGATTTATCGTGTGGGAGGTTCCCAGGCGATCGCGGCGCTGGCCTACGGCACGGAGACGATTCCGAAGGTTGACGTGATCACCGGGCCGGGAAATGTGTACGTAATGTTAGCGAAAAAGTTGGTCTACGGCACGGTGGGGATCGATTCCCTGGCCGGACCTTCCGAGGTGCTGACGATCGCCGATGGTCGAGCCAATCCCATGTTTGTAGCGGCGGATTTATTGGCTCAGGCGGAACATGATCCGATGGCGGCTGCGATTTTAGTCACTACGAGTGCGGATTTGGCGCAACAGGTTGTGACTGCGGTTGAGGCTCAACTGCGGGATCACCCGCGCCGTGAGCTGACGGAAAAGTCGATCGCGCACTATGGCCTGATTGCCGTGGTCGAATCCCTAGAGGCAGCGATCGATCTATCGAACCAATTTGCACCGGAACACCTTGAACTCGAAGTGGCAGATCCCTGGGCGTTGCTCGACCAGATTCGTCATGCGGGCGCGATTTTCCTCGGATCGTCTACCCCCGAGGCGGTGGGTGACTATCTGGCGGGGCCAAATCACACCTTACCCACCTCGGGTGCAGCCCGGTACGCTTCGGCTCTGGGGGTTGAAACCTTTGTGAAACATTCAAGTGTGATTCACTACACGCCGAAAGCCTTGCAGTCCCTCGGCGGAGCAATTCAAACCTTGGCGCAGGCGGAGGGGCTGCACTCCCACGGCGAATCGGTACGTTTGCGTACGGAGAAGGAGACCTAGGACTGACGCACTGACCGGCTAGAAACGAGGCAATACCGTGGGCGCATTTCGATGACGCCCCTACGAGTGGCGCTGTTTTGCGTTAGCCCTGTCCAGCCTATTCCGGTGAACGATGAGGGTAAGACGGATCGATCGCGGTGATGGTCTCGACAAGGGCTTCGGCGAGCCGCACGCAGTTTCGACCCTCGTTTTTGGCGCGGTACAGTGCATCATCCGCAACCCGCAGCAGCTCACGCCGATCGCGACCGCACTCCGGAAATACCGAGACCCCAAACGAGGCCGTGACCTGCTCGATCGGTCGCTCATCTTTACTCAGGTTCAAGGCCGCGATCTGTTCGCGGAGCTGTTCTGCGCGCTGGTAGACCACCGCCGCCGAAGCCTCCGGCAAGATTGCCATCAGTTCTTCGCCTCCGTAGCGACAGGCGATATCAGACTGACGCAGGGCTTGGGGCAACAATTGTGCGACCTCACGGAGGACAAGATCGCCGATCGCGTGACCGTAGCGATCGTTGAAGTTTTTAAAGCGATCGATGTCGATCATGATGATGCCAAGATGGGTGTTCTGGACTTCGGCCTTGTACAGCAGCCGTTCGAGCGCATCTTCCATATAACGCCGATTGAACAGTCCCGTTAAGGAATCGTGTGTACTTTGTAGCTCTAGACTGGCGCGTAGCAGCAGATTGGTGACCGACAATGCCAAGTGTTCCGCGATCGTATGGGCTAGCCGACGCTTGTCCTTACTGAGGGCATGAGGATCGGGAGACCAGAGGTGCAGTAGACCCAGGCTTTTGCCCTGAGCGCTGAGGGGAATACACAGCGAAGCACCGATCTCGTCACCCTGGCTGATGTGCTGACAAAATAGACCCGGTTGGTCTCGATCCACATAATGACCATGACTGCGGCGCAATGCCCAACAATCCTCTCGGTTAAATGCCATCGCCGATACGGGAGGATGATCGCCCCAGGTCGCGACACAGATCAGTCCTCCCTCTGCTTGTTCATTGGCTTCGATTTCGTAGATCTCCCCAGAACAGTCACCAAAGAGATCTGGCATGATTGCAGCAACGACGTGATAGGCATCGCGGGTGGTCTTGCTGGCCTGAAGATATTCGTTGATTTGTCCCAGTTTGAGCATGTCTCGATTGCGTGAATCGAGCACTGTAATTTTGTGCTGCAATTCATCATTGGCCTGCTTGAGCATGTTTTCGATGAATTTGTTTTTGGTGATGTCGCGGAAGGTCACGGCAAGGCCATCCCCCAGCTTCACAGCGGTCAGTTGGAGCCAGACGGGCAGATCGGCTTCGTCGTAGCAAATTTCGGTTTCAAATAACTCTCCCTGCTCAACCACGGAGACGTAGGCGGCAAATAAACCGTTTTCGGTGTGTTCTGGCATCTCTTGTCGGAGGTATTGACCCACCCGACCATTTTGGAAGCGAGGGTTTAGGCGTCCGAGAGCTGCGTTGGAAACGAGCCACTGAAAGTCAATAATCTGCTGGCTCTTGGGATCGCGCACGCTACGAAAGGCGATGATGCCATCGATCGAGCTGTTCAACACACCGTCAAGTAGCATTTTGGATTGCTGAAGCTCGGTCTGCATCCGCGATCGCTCGGTCACGTCTTGGGCGATCGCCACGAACCAAAGATTTGCGGATGCTCGCCATAGATCGGCGCAATTTCTAAGCTGATGCACAGGGTCATGCCGTCATAGCGCCGAAGGCTCCACTCATAAGGCTCCGGGCGATCTTGACCGCAGCAGATGGCCAAGCATTCAAACATTGAGGGGGGCGCTGCGGTGAGTGGCGATCGTGCGGTTTCGAGTTCCGCGTAGCGCTGCTGCACCTCGGTACTCAAGAAAAATTGATCAAAGGAGAACTGTTGGAGGTCGATTTGATCAGGGCAACCGAGGAGCTTGCGAGTGCCGATGTTGGCGAGTTGAATTGTGCCATCGGCGGCGGTGGATAAAATGGCAACATCACAGGCAGAGTCGAACACGGCCTGAAGTTTGGCTCCAAGGGTCGCGAGTTCAATTTTGCTCTCGTGACTGATCGTGATGTCGGTTTGAACCCCAACGTAATGAGTCACGGTACCGGAGTCGTTTTGTACCGGTGAAATCGTGAGCTCGTTCCAAAACATCGTTCCGTCCTTGCGATAGTTACGCAGCGTGACACGGCAGCCTTGCTCGTCGGCGATCGCGTGGCGCAAGGTTTGCAAACCGGGCTGATCGCGATCGTCACCCTGTAAAAAACGACAGTTTCGCCCGATCGCCTCGTACTCCGAATAGCCCGTCATCGCCTCAAAGCCAGAATTGACATAGATGATCGGATTATTTAAATTCGTTGCGTCTGTGATGATCACACCATTCGCCGACGCATTGATCGCACGTTCGAGCAGCTTTTGCCACACCTTAGATCGGCGCTCCTCCGTCGTGTCGCGGATCACAACGGCGAAACCACGTATCGCTCCCTCCGTATCACAGAGCGCTGAGGTCGTCACGTCTGTCCAAATGGAACGACCGGACTGATGCTTGCGTGTGCCTTCCCCTTCGTAGCGCCCATGTATCCGAGCCTGGTCGAGTTCGTATTGTGGCAGGTTTGCTTGCAGCGCACTGGTACTAAAGAGCAGGGCATAGGATTGGCCGATCACCTCAGCTTCGGTGTAGCCATGAATACGCTCGGCGCCGGTATTCCAACTGGCGATCGTGCCGTCTAAATCCAGCTCAAAAATGCCGTAGTTACTCACCCCATCGAGCAGCAAAGCCAGTCTGGTTTCCGTCTCAAGACGCGCCGTTTCGGATAGTTCTAGTGCCGTAATATCTTGAGCAACCCAAGTGATGCAGTTACGGTCTACAACTGGCGAAATGCGGGCATAAAACCAGCGTATTTGTCCATCGACCTCCAGTTGATACTTGATGCTTGTTCCCGTTTGGGTTGCGATCACCTGTTGAATGGTTTCGGTATGGGGTGACATGCGCTCTGCATCGCAAAACATTTCAACCGTTTGTGTAAAAATATTTGTCTTATCCCCATAGAGCAATTGAGGGCTGGTCGGCGCGATCCGAATCACATGGAGCTGCGCATCAACCATCAGTACCACCTCCGTCATCGCCTCAAAAAAGGCTCGCACCTCTGTTTCTGACGTACGCCACTTTTCCATGAGGAGTTGATGTTCGTTAACTTTTTGCTCCAACACCAGATTGGTCTCGGCTAGATGTTTAGTTCGTTCCGCCATCCGAGTTTCAAGCTGTTCGTTAAGGCTCTGCATTTTGCCTTCCACACGCCAGCGCTCCTGTAGCTCGATTTCCAGTTGATCAAACAAACTGGCCTGCTCGATCGCCAGACTAAAGATCGGCGCAAGACGTTCGAGCCAAGATAAATGCTTGCGGTGCCAGGGCTTTGCTTCCGCGCAGCGATGCATGGCGAGAACCCCCCAGGGTTGGTCCGTCACCACTAACACAAGAGCCAAAATCGATCGAGCCCCGATCTGGGTCAAGCATGGCATCGCGATCACAGACGGATCGTCGAACTCAACAGCGTCGATCGTCAGGATAGACGGCCAGCTTGCCGAGCTAAAAAAGCATCGTCTAACGTGAAAAGATCGAGATCCCAGCATGATGCTGATACGGATTGAGCCGTGAACGTAACGTCAGGATGAGGCGGCTCCGCCTCAGTACTGAATTGATGCACCATGACGCGATCGCACCTAGCAGATCGCGAATGCCATCAATTCCCACTTGGATCGCCATCGTCAGGCTTGATGATGTCTGCAAGCTACGCGCGATGTCGGCCAATAGCGTTTCCAGAGCATTATGCTGCTCAAGCTCGTGTTGATAGAGGGCAGCTTGCTGCTGTTGATGCGTGATTTTTGCCTGAGCTACTTGACGATCGGCCTGAAGCATTGCAAGTTCCCAACGATCGAGCAAATGCCACGCTTCAGGCGCAATCAAACCGCAGGGCTGATTCGCCGCATCAAGCAAAATGACATAGTGATGCTCATCATGGTCAGCGTCGTGATCATGATGAGCCTTGCCGTCATCGTCATGCTTGTCGGTCTGCCCCTGCGCATTGATTGGAGGTGTGGCAATCGCGTCGGGATCGGTCTCACATAATTGATAAGCTGGAAAACGATAGCGCCGTAAATCCTCAAAGGTTGCGATCGCCTGCTGAGGCAACGTCACGATACGAGACTGCATCACGTTCGTCACACCTTGACTCGGGCGCTGCTGAACTGAATCAAAAGCCCCATTCTCTCGATACACCGCATAGAGTAGATCTCGCTCTGTTACCACCCCCAAACACTGCCCATGATCCCAAATGATCGCCTCAACCAAATCTTCATCGCGAAAGAGAGACAGAGCCTCAAAAATATCGAGATCAGCTTCAATTAAGCGGCACGATCGCTGAATTACATCCGCAAGGATTGCTTCTTTTGTGCGACATAAATGATGAGACATAACCCTATCTGGAGACAAACGGTTAAACTGTCCGGGGAGTCGGTAGCCGATCCGTGGAACTACAGGCTGCCATTAAATATCCTTGGTCAAGGCTCGTGATCCATGACTGTTTTAACTATGCAACCTAACGAAACTGAAAAGTTTCAGATCTCATGAGAAATGGATGTAACCACGAATAGCGTTGGACTCGACGACTAGAATTCGGATGGTGTCACAACTGAAATTTTTACTTTATTACTCCAAGTAAAAAGATGATTCAAATACTCTAAGTATCTCAGAAAAATAAACGTATCTCAAGCTACATAATCCAAGCATACTATTGATTAATGCCCAATAGACTGGCCTCACGTGTCACTTTCATCAAGAAATTTGAGCAACCTCAAGATAGCATTGAGTTCACTCACGATATTATTCGAGGAGAGACGCTAACTTCAGTGCAGATGAAATCTAACGATCGATCCCAGGTTTCCAGGGGTAATTGATCGCAATAGGCCAATGAAAAAACAATTCCAATCGTGACGATCGCCGATCGTTCTATTTTGGCGAGAAAGCGATCATAAAATCCACCACCATATCCCAGTCGCCCGCCCGCCCGATCGCAAGCGATCGCCGGAACGAGAATCAGATCAACTTCAGATAGATTTACGTGCGGCCAATCTTGAGCCGGTTCACGAATACCATACGCACCCGAGACCCAGGATAATTCAGGTTGGTATTGATGCCAAATGAGTTTCGTTCCAACACACCGTGAAAATCCCCATTGTTGTCTCAAGGATTGGTGAGCGATCAAGGCATCATCTACGACCGATCGATCCGAAAAACCATATAACGCACTTAAATCGGGTTCTTGACGAAAGCTCGTGAAGGCCAAAATTGATCGAGCCTGTTGAAATTCCGGCATCAATCGTAGATTTTGACAAATCTTCTGGCTATCCCGTTGCCAACTTACTGGATCGAGTTGCTGACGCTGTCGTAAAAACTGACGACGAAGCTCTTTTTTTTGTTGATCAATTGAGTCAATCATAGACTAATGTATTCAAAGATAAATCGTTTTTTCAATCAGAAATAACACAATTATCTGTATTTTAACGTATGCATTCAAAGCGAATCTTGATTGATTATGATGATAGATATCTGTTTGACAGCGAACCCTCAATTCAAAATTTGAATGAATATCTTGATAGTTGATGATGAACTGGCATTGCTCGAAGCACTGCAACAAACGATCGCCAGTGAAGGCCATCAGGTTGACATCGCCGCCCATGGGAGGGAGGGCCGCGATTTAGCCACATCTCGTCACTATGACCTACTGATACTAGATTGGATGCTGCCGGGATGTAGTGGCCTGGAACTCTGTCAACAGCTTCGGATGCAGGGCGATAGTACACCGGTTCTCTTTTTAACGGCAAAAGATACCCTGGACGATCGCGTCATGGGTCTTGATGCCGGAGCTGATGACTATATCGTCAAGCCCTTCGAGTTGCGGGAACTGCTCGCGCGGGTACGAGCTTTGTTACGACGCTCCCAAGCGATCGCCGCGTCGATATCAACGGTGGAACCGTCCCGACCGGCGATGCATCCTGAGATCGACCTCGATTATTCCTCGCGCCTCGCTTACCGCAACCACCGCGCGATCGAACTTTCTGAAAAAGAAACCGATCTACTCCTATACTTTCTCGAAAACCACGGTCAGGTTTTGTCACATCAGCAGATTTATGCTGCGTTGTGGGGGGAAGATAATTCACCGAATAGTAATGTTCTCGCCGCTTTAATTCGGTTACTACGCCGCAAAATCACGCTCAAAAATGAAGAGCAGCTCATCCATACGGTTTATGGCAGAGGATACCGATTTGGGAGCAAACGCGATCGGGGTTCAGGGCAAACGCATACTCGTCTATGACAGCCGGTTTTCCCTCATCGTTCTGCTAAAGCACACCGTCAGTCACACCGATTATTCAGAACTAACCTACACTGGAGCTATGCTGCGTCCTAGCATTGTCTCGTGAACTTTTTGATGGGTCTGTGGGTAGCGCTTTCACCTTTGTTGATATCGTAGACTTTTTCGGACGGGATTTGCAGTTAGCCAGACGTTTAGGGCGTGCTGACGTTATGAATGAAACTCCGTCATGCCAAATCAAGCTTCAAACTCTGCGATTACGATCGCCATAAAAAAGTACCGTGAAGATGAGCGCGTTCGCGATATTTTACTAGCGGTCGAGCAGCTTTTCCAACGTGAAGAAAAAGCGGTTGATTTTGTGTTGAGCTGTCTCTATGACATCGGTTCTGTCAACCTCATTAATAATAAAGTTCCGATTACTCTGCTCAAGCCCGCCTTGCGCTCGATCGCTCGTTTTTCCCGTCCTGCCTTTCGCTTAATTGCGGTACGTTGGTTTCATCAAAATTGCCCTCAATTAATTACCGATTGGCTGCACTCTCTCGTTGTTTTTAAAACCTCAGATTCTGAAACTTCCTCAGCCATTGATATTAAGGTGCTGGAAAATGACACCGACCTCGCCTTCGCAGTTCAGCAAAAGCAAAATGAAGTGACACAACTCCAACAACAGCTACGTCAAACGATTGTCTTGGCGGTGATGATCGTCGCTATGTTTGGCAGCGCGACACTCTGGCTTGGTTACGAACTGCAACAAGTTCGTGCAGCATCCTCCTCAGACCTGACTTCGACGTTGGAGCGGGACTAGCCAACACACGAACATTGTGGGCTGTGGAGCCGAACCGGAAGTAAGCCGGGAAGAATGCAACACGAACGATCGCGGATCGTCTACATCCGACCCCGCAGAAACTGAGCCATTTCATTCGGAGTCGGTGACTGATCGAGGGCAATTTCCTCCGTAATCCGTCCCTCTTGGTACAGCTCTAGCAACGCCTTATTCATCGTCGTCATGCCGTCAAACTCCGATCGCAGCATCACCTGAGTGATGTCTTCTAGCTTGCTTTGGATGATGTACTCCTTAATGGCATCCGTCGCAATCAGGATGTCGTGGAACGCAGCACGTTTACCGTCCGTGGTTTTGCATAAGCCCTGGGCAATAATCGAAATCAGCGATTCCGCCAGGGCAACCCGGAACGCGGGCTGTTCTGCCGGAGGAAACATCCCTAGCACCCGCTCGATCGTCTTCACCGCGCTATTCGTGTGCAGCGTTCCCATCACCAAGTGACCCGTAGACGCCGCCTTAAGCGCGATATTCATCGTCTCTTTGTCGCGGATTTCCCCGACCAAAATCAAATCGGGATCTTCCCGTAGCGCTGCTTTTAAGGCATTAAAAAACTGGTGCGTATGGCGACCAACCTCGCGGTGTTTGATCAGGGATTTTTTACTTTTATGAACGAATTCAACCGGGTCTTCGATCGTAATAATGTGGTGTGACTTGTTGCGATTGATGTAATCAATCATCGCCGCCATCGTCGTGGACTTACCCGATCCGGTCGGCCCCGTCACCAACACCAGACCCTTGTGATAGTCCAGACTGATACTTTTGAACACGTCCGGTAGACGCAACTGCTCCAGCGTCAGGATATCCGCCCCGATGAGACGCAAAACCATCGCCGGACCCGCCAGCGAATCGAAGGCATTGATCCGTACACGCACAAAGCCCAAGTCTGCCGCACCGTCAAAATCAAGATTTTCCTGAAACTGGCGAATGTGATCATCCGACATGATCTCCCGCATCCAACTTAGGAACGTGTCGAGATCCGTGACCGGCCATTCCGTCGCCACAATCTCGCCGCGATGTCGGTAGCGCGGAACCTCATTGACACCCACGTGGATGTCCGAGCAACCCTCTTCCTCGGCTCGCTTGATGATATCCAGCATGGTGGGGTGACCGGGAGCTGGTCCGGCGCCACGCCGAGGGCTGGCGGCCTGGGCTGCCGGTGGCGGTGCTGATGAAACCGCAGCCGGTGGGGGCGGCGGTGCTGAAGTCGCAGCCGGTGGGGGAGGAGCCTGGGGAGCGGGAGGAGCCGGTGCACGATTTGCGGCGCGGGGCGGCGGCGGCGGGGCAGGACGAACTTCCCGGCGGCGGCGGTGGCATTGGACGCTTCGATTGGGTCATGGCCTCGACTCGATGTTCAGCTCGTAGGCACGGCAAAGTGCTCAGCATCTATAATAAGTCGTCCGTTTCCGGGATGGGGTAGATGACGTTACGATTTGCGTCAGAGCCACACTCTGAAGCGAATTAACCTTGATTAATCGACCGGTTTGGGGTTCACACATGCCTGCGACTAGCCTTTGGAAAGCCCACGTCAGAGCTTCTGCTGATGAGCCATAGCCCAACTTAATCGGCAACACAGCTCTTGGCTTCAGTGCGTTAATGGTATTGCTTCTAGACCTCTAGCAGCGAAAAATCCGACCACGATCTCAGTCCGTCTGTGTCGCTCGTTAGGGCAATGCGATCGAGCAGGCCATAGTCGCTTGACAAAACTTCGTTTGACCCTGCTACTATCTGAAGATTAATAAAGCGCAAGATTACTTAACAAACGCGAGGAGCAACCGCCGTGATCGCAGAGGCCAAAAAGCCATCGGCCAAAAAGTCTTCATTGGTTCCGAAGGAATTTTTCGGCCCGCCAGACGCCCTATTTAACCCCACGGTGAATCTGATGATCGCCGCGACGCTCTTCGTCATCGTTTCCACGATCGGCTATTTCTATCTAGCGTGGCCGCACTGGATTTGCTTCATGATGAACGTCCTCGCGCTCCACATGGCGGGAACCGTGATTCACGATGCGTCGCACAACGTCGCCCACAAACACCCGATCGCGAACGCCGTCCTCGGCCACAGCAGCGCCTTAATGCTCGGGTTCGCTTTTCCCGTATTCACGCGCGTTCATCTCCAACACCACGGCAACGTTAACGATCCCGAAAACGACCCCGATCACTTCGTCTCGACCGGCGGCCCATTGTGGATGATTGCCGCTCGATTTTTCTATCACGAGATCTTCTTTTTTAAGCGCAAGCTATGGCGCAAAGCAGAACTACTAGAGTGGTTTCTCAGTCGCCTGTTTTTGATTTCCGTGGTCGTTGTTTCGATCCATTTTGGCTTTTTTGCCTACGTCTTAAACTACTGGTTTTCGGCGGCGCTGGTCGTGGGTATCGCACTGGGCTTATTTTTCGATTATCTTCCCCACCGCCCATTCACTGAGCGCAATCGCTGGAAGAATGCCCGTGTCTATCCCAGTCGTATTATCAATATCGCCATCCTGGGTCAGAACTACCACTTAATTCACCACCTTTGGCCTTCGATTCCTTGGTATCGCTATGAAGCGGCCTATTATGCTTCTAAGGAGTTACTAGATGAAAAGGGATGTGAGCAGCAGCTTGATTTATTTTCAGGGCCGAAAAGTTTCGCGGGCTTTATCTACGATATTTTTCTAGGGATTCGTTTTCACGGTCATCAGCCCAAGAAAGAGACGAAGTAATTCAAGTAAGGTAAGCAAGCAAAATAACCAGACGTGACGTTCAGACCTTTGAGGTTTTGAAAACCTCAAAGGTCTTGTTTTTTAAGCTCGATCGCAGTGCGGGTTACGATCGAATTTATGGTATTTGCGAAAGTGCATTCCACTCCGCTTCGGCGGTATTCAATGCTTCCTCGATCGTCGCTTGATCTAACATCACCGCTTGCAGTTGCGTATACAAAATCCGCTGAAGCTGTTTGATTTCCGGTAATGGCGGCACGAGGACTTCGGCGCGATCGAGCTGGGTTGCACTGATGGCGCGGGCGCGATCGAGCGCTGGGGCATCGTCGGTAGCCTGGAAGTAGGGATCGGCGAGGGTCGTAGTGGTGGACGGTAGCGTGTTGGCCTGTTTCGAGAATGCGAGCTGGTTGGCCGGGTTGGTGACGAAGAGGGCGAATTTGACGGCGGCTTCGGGGTTGTCCGTGCTGTTGGGGATGACAATGTTCATCACGGCCACGGCGATTTTATTGGTGTCGCCAGTGATTTGGGGTGCGGGTTCGGAGATTTTGGCGATCGTCGGGGCGTTTTGCTCGATCGCCTGGAAAATTGCGGCCCCGAGGCCAACAGCGCCAGTTCGCCCGCTTGGTATAGCTCGATCGCCCGCTGGTGACCCTGGGTCAGAACCTCGCGCGGCAGTAAGTCGGCTTTAAATAAATCCACCCAATATTTAAACGCGGCACGACCGGCGGGCGTATTAAACGCGGCTTTGCCGTCCTCGTCTACAAGCTCCATGCCCATTTGCACCATCGATTCGAGCAGCTCGCCCGCATCGTCCGGCACGGCACTAATAAAGAAAGCGTATTTGCCGGTTTTATCCTTGACTTGGCGAGCCGCCGTCGCCAGTTCGCCATAGGTCGCAGGGATTTTGGCAATTTCAGCCGCTTTGAGCAGATCGGTATTGGCGATCGTGATCCGCGTCGTCAGATACCAAGGAATCCCAAAACTTTTGTCGTCGAATTGGGTCGCCGCCCAGATTTTGGCAAGTAAACGGCGCGTTCTGCGGCGGAAATATAGTCATCGAGCGGCAACCAGGCATCCCGGCTAGCCAGCAACGACGCAAATGTTGGGTTGAGGTTAACGACATCGGGAGCGGTGTTGGCGGAAACCGCTGCGAGGATTTTCGTTTCCATCGCCGACCACGGCACATCGACCCAGTTAATCGGTGTGTCGGGATTTTCCGCGTCAAAACTGGCGATCGCCTCGTTAAAGTAGTCGGTGAACTGCGGCTGAAGCTGCATCGTCCAAAATTCGAGGCTACCGTCATCGGCGGGCGGAGCCGCGCAGCTTGTGGCGAGGCCGATTGCCAAGGCTGCGATCGCTCGCTGACCCCAACGTTGGAGACGCTGCCGACGCGACGGGCGATCGCGCTGTCCCAGACTGTGACGGCTCAGACGTACGTTCATGGATTTAACCCCCAAGATTGTGACCCAAATTGCTGTTGCAGCATATCGCAGGAATTGCCCAAACCAACGCGATGGGTTGGTCTAACGGGCAAGCCTATGGGACTAATTCACGGCTTGGAGTTGTTCGACCATCGGATTGACGATCTTCGTTGAGCCTTGCTGAAATTTGATCGCGAGGGACTGCTTTTTCTCGGTTCCAAATACCATGACGATTTCACCAACGCCGAATTTATCGTGAATGACATGTTGGCCGAGTTTCCACTGTTTGAGTTGCTCCGATGTGGGTGTTTTGGGTTTGGGCGCGGAGGAGGCGCGATCAAGTGCGGGTGATTTTGGGGTTGTGCGGGCGTTAATTCGGGCGATCGCGCGATGGCGTTGGCGCGACGGCAACCCATCACCTTCGATGAGTTCTTCCGGCAATTCCGATAAAAATTGCGACGGCGCAGCGGGCATATAATTCCCCCATAAACGCCGCATCGAGGCATGGGTTAAAAAGAGAAATTCCTTGGCTCGGGTAATGCCGACATAACATAAACGTCGCTCTTCTTCGAGGGCGCGGGGATCATCCTGACTACGGAAATTGGGAAATAGCCCTTCCTCCATGCCGACCATAAACACCACGGGAAATTCCAGCCCCTTCGCCGCGTGCAGCGTCATTAATGTGACCGCTTTTCCACCTTCTTCCAATCCGTCTAAATCGGAAGCCAGCGACGCATTCGCCAAAAATCCACCGAGGGATTCATCGGCTTCGTCATCGGCGTATTGCACCATCGCATTATAAATTTCGTTGACGTTTTGCACACGATCGAGTGCCTCATCCGTTCCCACATCCTGCAAAGCTCGCACATAGCCCGTAGCGTCAATTAACCCTTGCAAGATTTCACCGGCGGGCATCTCTGCCGCTGCTTTTTCCTGCCAAGTTTGAATCGTTTTGGTAAAGTCTAAAATTACCTTGGCTTTGCGTCCGGCGATCGTCTTAACCGACGTTTCATCGCTGATAATGTCCCACAGCGGACAGCCGAGTTGCTGGGCGATCGTGTCGAGTTTATCGATCGTGGTTTTGCCGATGCCGCGCTTGGGTGTGTTGATTACGCGCTTGAGGCTGACGGTATCAGCGGGATTTTCCAATAACCGCAGATAGGCGATCATATCTTTAACTTCTTTGCGATCATAAAACCGCAGTCCGCCGACGACTTTATAGGGAATATTGAATTTAATAAACGCATCTTCTAGCGGACGCGACTGGGCGTTAGTGCGATACAAAACGGCAAAGTCACCGCCGGTGAGTTCTGGATTATTGCGAATAAAACTGCGGACTTGATCAACGACAAAATAAGCTTCATCTTGCTCGTTATCGCACTGGTGACAGTAAATTGGGTCACCTTTGCCACGTGTGGCGCGTAGCACTTTATCGATGCGCTCGGTATTGAGTTCGATAAGCTGATTGGCGACTTCTAGAATGGTTTGGGTCGATCGATAATTCTCTTCGAGTTTGACCATTGATCGCGTATCGTCATCGGATAAACCATCACCGAAATCCTTCTGAAATCCCATCAGGATCGTAAAATCCGCCATCCGAAACGAGTAAATTGACTGATCCACATCACCGACGACGAATACCGATCGTTGTTGCCAATTTTCCGGCTGTTTCGTGAACACCTGCGCTTCAGCGCCATTCGTTACCAATAGGCGAATTAAATCGTATTGTGTTTGGTTGGTATCTTGATATTCATCGACTAAAACGTGGCGAAATTTATTGTGCCAATAGCCTAAAACTGACTCATTTTGCTGAAGCAATTCCACCGGAATCCGAATCAGATCATCAAAATCGAGCGTCGTTTATTTCCGCGAGACGAGCTTGATAGAGCCGGTACACTTCGGCGATCGTCCGTCCCCAATAGCTCATCTCCTGGCGCTCAAATTCCTCCGGCGACCAGCCTCGATTTTTCGCATTACTCACCTGGTAACGCACGGCTTTTGGATTGAATTTCTTGCTATCTAAATTAAGCTGCTGCGTGACAATTTCTTTAAACACCGACTGCACGTCCGATTCATCAAAAATCGAAAATGTTTTCGTCCACGATCGCCCCTGCTCATCGCGATACTTATCAATATCAAACCGCAAAATTCGCGCACAGAGGGCGTGAAACGTGCCGATCCACAGCGGTTTGATATAGGTTTTCCAGACCTGCGATCGAATCCGGGTTTGCTCAAATGGCGGCAGCACTTCGAGCGGCTTCCCGTGTCCCTCGATCGCCACGCGCTGGGCAAATACCTCTTCGATCCGCGCCTTCATCTCCTTCGCGGCCTTGTTCGTGAAGGTGACCGCGAGGATGTGTTCGGGATCAACGCGGTGGGTCAGAATGAGGTTGACGACGCGATAGGTCAGGGCGCGGGTTTTGCCCGAACCGGCTCCGGCCACCACGAGCAGCGGGCCGCAGTGATGCTCGACGGCGCTGCGTTGGGAGAGGTTGAGGTGACTGAGAAAGTCGGTGGAGGCCATGGGGAAACGGAAAAATTAAGCGGCGATCGGTCAAGCCTCCATCTTAAGATCTTCCCGTGCGACCGGAGAATCTTGACGCGATCGATCTCCCGGCCAGCGTTATGCGTCGCTATCCTTTTTATCGCGCGGAAAGCCGCCAATCAAGCCGCTTTCAATCATCAGACCAATCCCGGCATTAATCACAATCAGGCTCACGGTTCCCCACCAAAACCAGGGATCGCCGTTA
>JAAUPN010000243.1 GCA_012033105.1 Coleofasciculaceae cyanobacterium RL_1_1 | reverse complement strand
TGGTCTCGGCTGCTTGGCGAAGTGCTGTTTTTTCTTCGGGGGTCATCTCATCTGCTCCTTGACTTCCCCTCATTCTCTACCGCCTGTCAATCCGCATTCTTGCTCCTTACCTTAATGAGATGCTCCCTTATTCACACCTTCATTTGCTACAGTTAATTATATACCTCTGATCGACTACAAATGATTTAGGGTTGCTATAGTAGCAAAAACGTCGAGCGATACTCAAGCAAAGACGAATAGAAAAGCAAGAAAAAGTGAAGCGATCTCAGATCGTTCAACAGGTATTTCCATCCGCATTGAGCCAAAAACTCAAGGTCGATCGTGATGCACTTGCACCCAACAGAAGCTATGGTGTACCGAAATTTGTTGAGCGTGGATATTACGAAGATATGCCATTTGTCTGCAAGGATTGCGGGGTGATTCAGGTGTGGCGCAACACACAGCAAAAATGGTGGTATGAGGTGATGAAAGGTGATATTTGGACGATCGCGGTACGATGTCGCCCCTGTCGCACACAGGAACGCGATCGCAAAGCGACAGCTCGTCAAATCCATTTGGCTGGACTCAAGGCGAAAGATGGGAAACGGGATCGGACGGAGGATTAATTACAGGACAACACGCCAGGAGCAGCGAAGCTGAAACAGTCCAGTATCATCTATGAAGACCTGCATAGAATGACGCTATGGCCATCGACTACCCCGACTACCTCCGCTATCTCGACTCCCACGAATACATCGCCCTCGATGGCGACATCGCCACGATCGGCCTGAGCGCCTTCGCGATCGATGAACTCGGCGATATTGTGTTCCTTGAACTACCCGACGTGGAGGACACCATCGAAAAAGGCGAAACCTTTGGCTCGATCGAATCCGTAAAAGCGGTGGAAGACATGTATGCTCCGGTTACAGGTACAGTGATCGCACGTAACGAGGCTGCGATCGAAGCACCGGAAACCCTTTCCGAAGACGCCTACGTCAATGGCTGGCTGATTAAAGTCCAACTAGACGATGTCGCCACTGCACTCGATGACACTTTGAGCGCGGATGAATATAAAGCACGTCTCACCGGCGAATAAGACGGCAAATACGGCTAATACGCTAATACACAGACAGGCAAACCCATGACCTCTTGGTGGACTCGACTCATACGTAATCCGCTGGCCCGCATCGGCATGATGATCCTCGGTTGTTTCTATGCCGTGACGATCGGAGCCGGGTTCGTCGCACCTTACCACGCTGTTAACGATAGCCAGCCCGATGGTTCACTCCTACCGCCAACACCGATCCACTGGATGCATGACGGTAAATTCATCGGTCCTCACGTCTATCCCGTTTCTCAAGGTCCTACCGACCTAGAAACCGGCGATCGGCTCCTCGCGATCGATACCACCACCCCCACCCCGATCCGCCTCTTCACCAGCGGTTCTCCCTACAAACTCCTCGGCTTCATCCCCGCCCAACACCATCTCTTCGGCGTCGAAGCCCCCGCCCGCCTCAACCTCTTCGGCACCGACGAACAAGGCCGCGACCAGTTCAGCCGCCTGCTCTATGGCGGGCAGATCAGTTTATTTGTCGGTTTGGTCGGGATTGCGATTTCGTTTCCCCTAGGCATGTTTGTCGGTGGTATTTCTGGCTATTTTGGCGGCTGGGTCGATGGCATCACGATGCGTTTGTCGGAAGTACTGATGACGATTCCGGGGATTTATTTACTGGTGGCACTGGCGGCGGTGTTGCCGGTGGACCTGTCCAGCGCCCAACGTTTTTTGCTGATCGTGACTCTGGTGTCATTTATCCAGTGGGCTGGACTGGCACGGGTTGTGCGTGGTCAGGTGCTATCGATTAAAGAACGGGAATTTGTCCAAGCCGCGCAAGCGATGGGCGCAAACCCGTTTTATATCATCGTCCGTCACGTGTTGCCCCAAACCGCGAGCTACACGATTATTTCCGCAACGCTTGCCATTCCCGGATTTATCGTCGCTGAGTCGGTCTTGAGCTTGATCGGTCTCGGCATTCAGGAGCCCGATCCGTCCTGGGGCAATATGCTCTCGAGTGCGACGAATGCGTCAATTTTGGTGTTTCAGCCATGGTTGATCTGGCCGCCTGCACTGGCGATCGTGCTCACGGTGCTGTCGTTTAATTTGCTGGGGGATGCGCTGCGGGATGCGCTCGATCCGCAGAGTGTTCGGCGATCGTAACTCTGAATCGTTACCCTCTTATCGTCAGTTCAATCATTGTTAGAACATATCGAGGGCATTGAACGGAGTCGAAACGCGGTTCTTGGGAAAGCAGAATAGAGTCAGGATGTTTCGTTTTTTATTGAACTGACGCCCAAAGTTCTGGCCGATCGAGCAAAAAAAAATGAGCCTTTCTTGAGGGATAAGGCTCATTTTTTTGTCTTGCAGGCAAGATCTAACACCTAGACCGGGCTGAGGTTTGCCGCATCTTTGCGTTCGCGATGCAGGTTCGGATCGACCGCTGTAGTGGCGGCGTTGACATCAAGCTGACCATCGAAAAAGTCCGATAAGCGCTGGGCTGTGCTGATCGATCGTGGATCGCATCGTGATAGTTCACAGCGAGGACACTGACCTGGGGATAGTCCGCAAGCAGGGCATTGATCGTCGCAACCTGCTGTAAGAAGGTCGCGGCAAGACGATCAGGCGTTAGTTTACCGCCTTGGCGATCGCTGCGTTCGAGCATTTTTTGCTGCGAGGCGATCGTCTCCGACAGCGGGCGCTGCATGAAGACAATGCGATAGGCGCGATCGCGAGGTAGCTTCGGTAACAGCGGCGCGACAATTTTAACGACGCTACCCTGGGCGCGATCGATCCAACTGTTATCGCGCCCGAGGTTTTTCACCAGCTCGAATTCGTAATAGCCACGCGGGTTATTCATATCGGCTTCACGCACGCCATCGGTGAAGACGTCGAGACCACCTTTCGCTAACATTTGCATCATCATCGACGTGCCCGATCGCGGCAGACCGGAGACGATGTTGATGCAGTTTTCGAGCGGAATATCGGCGGCTCCGCTGCGCTCGGCGATCGGCGGGATCGCATCGAGATCGACCGCGACGATCGCAGTGTCCTGGGGTTCAAACTCAGAATTTTGTTGAATTTGTTTGAGCTGCTGGTGGGCTTTTTTCGCCAGTTTGCGATGTCGTTTCGCCGTTTTTTGATCGTTGAATTGTTTCCGGTAGAGCTGGGCTAGATATCGATGTGCGAGCGGCATGAGCGGGTTACGACCGATCGCGGCTTCAAGGGCAATTTTTGCTTCGTCGTAGCGCTCGCAGCGCATCAAGGCGACACCGGTATAGAAGTGAGCGAGGGGATGGTCGGAAATCAGGCTCAGGGCGGCGAGCCCGGCCTCGATCGCGTCTTCATTACGCTGTTGCCGTAGAAAACATTGACAGAGACCCACATGCGCCGAGGGATTCACCGGATCAAGCTGAAGCACAGTGCTGTAAAGGCTTTCAGCTTCGAGCCACTGGCGTTGGGAAAGGTAAACTTCGGCTTGACGCAGGAGCAGGCTCGGGCGGTTGTGAAGCTGTGTGTCGCGTGCCTTGTTGAAGGCAGTGATCGCGGCTTCGTTCTGGCCTTCGGCGTGGAGTAGCAGGCCGCGCAGATATTCCAGGGTCGGGCGGTTGAGTAGCGATCGGGCGCGGAGTTTTTTGCGGCGGCGGCGTCCACTTTTGTCCAGCTTAAAGTCTGGATTTTCCGCCTTCATGTGTTCAATTTCAGCGTTAAATCGTTCGAGTTCAACGCGGGCAATTTCGGAATATTTTTCCTTATTAACGATGATTTGCTCAAAGGTCGATCGCGCTTCTGCCACCCGATCAAGCGCTAGCAAACAGTTAAATAATTTGATCCCAAATCGGCTTTCGTCCGGCCATTCTGCCCACAGATCTTGCAAAATTGGGATTGCGTTGACAGGCTGACCTGCGCCGATATAGTCGCGGGCGAGGTTGTAACGCAGCTCGCGGGCGGTGTTGGCGACGGCAGTTTCGCGATCGGTGTCGAGTTCTTCGATGTAGCCCAAATCGACCAGTTGCTGCATCGCGGCGTGGGCGTCCACGGTATCAACCCGCATCCCCGCCGGATGCATTCCGCTGTCGCCGGGGACGTCATCCCAACTGTCGATCCAAGTGATTTCTGGCGGGGTCTCGAAGACGCCGAGCAGCGGTTTGCCGTCCATATCGCGACCGAGGGGCAAGCCCAGCGCCGCGAGCAACGTCGGCGTCACATCCAGCAAATTCGCTCCAAAGATCACTTTATCTTTAGCAATATTTGGCCCTTTCATCGCGAAGATACCGAAGGGGCGGTGTTCCTCGGCGGGGCCTGCCGGTTCGTTCGGCACGTGTTTAGGACGGAGACGATCGGGATGAAACCCGTGGTCTGACACCAGGACGATTGTCGTCTCGTCGCCCACCAAATCCATCATTGTGCCAAGCATCATGTCGTGAAACACATAGGCCGCTTCGACGACACCGCTATACAGCTCAAAATCGCGCTTGGAAATCCACGGCGATCGCGGTGATGGTAGCGCATGAAGCCATGCCCAAAATGGTCGATCGAATCGTAGTACACCGCCATAAAGTCCCACGGCTCATTTTGCATGACACCGGTGGCAGCAGCATGGACGGTGGCGCATTCCGCGAGGATTTTCGCTACTACGTACAGGCGACGATCCTGGGTTTGGTCAATTTCTGCGGCTAATGGGACAAACTGCTGAAGCTGTCCGCCTTTGATTTGCCACGGCGCAATCCGGAGATTCGCCAGCGGTTCGATCAGTCGCTCCGGCGTAATCGTTCCCGGCTTGACCGGCCACTGGGCGACCTCGCCCTCTGGGGCAGAATGGTAGTGATTCGAGACCATAACCCCGTTGATCGGCTCTACCGGCTCCGTCGGCCACCAGGAAATGACGTTGCAGCGCTTGCCCTCCTGATTGAGCATGTTCCAAATGGCTTTGGTTTTGCGGCTGAGGTTGCTGATGGGGCGCACGCCACCGGTGTCGGGATCTGGCTCGGAAAAGCCATAGATTCCGTGTTTATAGGCACGCTTCCCCGTGGCGATCGACGTCCAAAGCATCGGTGACAATACAGGGTAGAGCGTGGAGAGGTTGCCCATTACCCCCGCATCGAGAAAACGCTTGAGGTTCGGCATCTTGCCCGCGTCGATCAGCGGAGTGATGACTTTCCAATCTGCCGCATCCCAACCAATGAGAAGCGTACGCGGGGTCGCGGTGACATCAGCCATATAAGGTTGTCTGCTGTTGTAAAGAAGGGATGAACTGTGAAGAGGCGGTGCGAAATCGTGTGCTAGTGACGAGGGTCGTACCGCCTCTTGATCTTTCGCATTTTAAAGGGCGATTAGATCGGGTGGTTTACCAGTTAGAAGCCACGCTCAAAGCAACGAGGCTGGAGGATGCTTCAGCTACATCAAACGAGAACGTATCTGTGGCGACAACTTGACCATTGGGTAAAGCACCACTGGTCGTGGTGGTTCCGGTCGTGGTGGTTCCGGTGTGGTGGTTCCGACGTGC
>JAAUPN010000242.1 GCA_012033105.1 Coleofasciculaceae cyanobacterium RL_1_1 | reverse complement strand
GCGGAGTTCGAGGCGTTGCCAGTGGTGATCGATGGTGGATGAATTGGCGGCGAGTTCGGTGGTGAGATCGGTGGCGATCGCGGGGGAGGAGCCGATCGCGGGAGCCGATCGCGGCGATCGGTGTTGATCAGCATAGGCCGAGAGCGACAGACCTAGCTCGTCCATTTTTGCAGGGCAACATTGGCTTGCGTGAAGGTGGGCAGCTTGGCGACCAGTTTTTCGAGCGGCAGCATGAGATAGGTGAAAATCACGATATAGCTCGACATCGTGGTCGGTGGTACGGTCATGATGTTGGGCAGGAAGAAGAGAATAAAACCCATCGCCAACACAAAGATAAATTTGCCCCAACTGCTGGTCACGGTGATGTAAGCCAAGCCGCGCTCGTTTTGACGACGAAAGCGATCGGCACTGCCATACAAATCCTGATCGAAAAAGGCGCGGCGGCGTTGGGTGTGTAGTTTGAGTTCCTTGAAGCCTGCGACGATCGTCCGAAAATGAGCGTAGAGCTGATCCTGCTCGTTACGCGATCGGGTTAGCCAATATTTCCCCTTACGAATCAGGATGATACAACTCCCCATCGCCACCACAGTCAGCGCCGCCACCGCAAGCAGCACCTGCCAGGACAGCACCGCGATATACCCAAAACACCCCACCACCACTGCAAGGTCAATACAGATCAGCGGCAGGGTCGAGATCGCCTTCGAGATCATTTGCACATCGTCCGTCAGGGTTGCAAGCAAGCGCGGTGCGTCCAGGGCTTCGATGCGTTGCAGATCCGATCGCAAAATCTGACGCGCCAAATGGAGCCGCAGATTGAGTACGGCACTTTGGGACAGGCGAACTAAGGCTAACTGAGAGACGATCGCCGAGATGGGCGTTAGGATACCCAGGATGACGAAATACGGCACACCGATCGCAACCTGTTCTGGGTCAATAGCGATCACGCGGCCAATCAAGGCCAGCAATCCAGCACTACAGCCCCCACTAATCAATCCTGCCAGAATCGACAGGGTGAGCAACGGCCAGGAGGTTTGCAGCAGAAAAGACAGTAGGGTCATGAACGCTCAAGAGGTAGGGTCATCGATGGGGGGACGTGTGGGGGAGAACGATCGGGCGCTGCGATCGGGCGCTGCGATCGGGCGTCGTGACTAAACTTTCGACGCAGTGCAATAGATCGTTGATAATACGTAGGGTCTCGTCGTTTATTTAGTCAAGCCTGCAATACTCAAAGCACGTCGCTCGACAAGATACCGAAGCTCTACGGCTGAATGGTTCGTACCTAGGATCGTCAGATGTAAAACCATCGGCTCAAATAACACCCGCCAACTTCGATGCCCCGTTGCCATTGCCGGTGAAGCATCTTTTCTGATTCGCTCTTTATCACCGTTAGTATTCCGAAAGTTCATGGTCGATATCCTCGGTCAACGCTGTCCGCTGCATATTTTGATTGCGGAAGATAATCAACTAAATTGGCGAATTCTCCAGCGCATTTTAACGAAGCTTGGGTATGACTCCAAGGTGGTCGAAAATGGCCTTGATGCTGTGGATGAAACGGAAGCAGCGCTTGCAGCATCGCGACCGTACGATCTGATTTTGATGGATATTCAGATGCCAAAAATGGACGGCATTACGGCCACCCAGGAAATTTTTAGCCGTTTGCCGATCGAGCAGCATCCCTTGGTGGTGATTGTGACGGCCAATGCCACGCCGGAATATATCGAAATTTGTGAAAAACTAGGGACGCATAGCCTGGTCACGAAGCCGATCGACAAGCAGCGCATCGCCGACGCCCTAGAACGCTGCTATCAAGATATGCACTGCAAAACCTAATCGTCAGCCGCAGTTCAGCCGTTAAGGTTAGAGAGAATTTCAGACCCTTGAGGTTTTTGAACATTTCAAGGGTCTTGATCGCCGTGATCTATAACTCGCTAATTCAGGAGGTGCTGATGCACGGTCAGGACGAGGTTGTCCGTCCAGTGGGTGACGAGTTCATCGGTTTCCGCTTCGACCATGACGCGAATCAGCGGCTCGGTTCCCGAAGCACGCACTAGGACGCGACCGCGATCGCCCATGTCCGCCTCGGCGCGGGCGATCGCCTGTTGTAGCGGTTCGCAGCTTTCCCAGTTAGCTCGGCGATCGCGATCTTCGACGCGGATATTTTCGAGGGATTGGGGATAGGTCTTGAAGCTAGCATCAACCAGATCCGCCAGACGCTGACCACTGTTGCGTACCAGAGCCGCGAGATGGAGCGCCGTCATTAAACCGTCACCACTGACGCCATAGTGACGGCAAATCACGTGGCCGGACTGTTCACCGCCCAGCGCTGCGCCGGTTTCCATCATCGCTGCGTGAACGTAGCGATCGCCCACAGATGTCCGCAGCAGTGTTCCGCCCTGGGCTTGCCATGCCCGCTCAAATCCGAGATTCGCCATCACCGTCGAGACGATCGTATCGTCCGGCAGTTGACCGGCCTGACGAAGCTGTTGACCCCAGAGATAGAGGATATAGTCACCGTCAATTTCGCGGCCTTGACAATCGACCGCGAGGACACGATCGGCATCGCCATCGAAGGCAAACCCCAGATCGGCGCGGTGAGTGTGAACCGCTTCAGCGAGTAAATTGAGATGGGTTGAGCCGCAATTGACATTAATGCGATCGCCATTGGGCTGATCGTGGAGGCAAATCGTCGTTGCACCCAGATCGCGAAACACCTGCGGTGCGATGTGCGCAGCCGCTCCCCAGGCCAGATCCAGCACGATCGTCATGCCCGCCAGGTCTACCCGCTTCGAGGCGATCGGTCCGACTAGCGATTGAGCATAGCTGAGGGTGAGTTCGTGGCGATCGTGATGGTGTCCCCAGCCGCTGGCGCGATCGCTTACATCGTCATAGCCCAACTGGCCGCGAATACCCGCCTCGATCTGTGCCTGAACAGTGGGCGAAAGCTTCGCACCATCTGCCCCAAAAAATTTAATGCCGTTGTCGGGCGGTGGATTATGGCTTGCAGAAATCATCACACCGCCGATCGCACCCGCTGACGCAGCCGTCAGGTAGGCCACACAGGCGTCGGGCAAAGACCGAGATCCCACACGTCTAAACCCGCCGCCGTGAGTCCCGCCGAGAGCGCCATCGCTAACATGCTGCTCGAATTGCGCGAGTCCTGACCGATGATAACCACGCCGCCCTGACCCTGGGGGTCAAGCGCTCGCCCTGCCCACAGACCAGCTTGAAGGGCGAGCGGAGCCGTTAGGACATCGCCAACCCGTCCGCGAATACCGTCTGTACCAAATAGTTTCGTCTGAGGCAAGGCGATCGCGCATTGACCCAAGGGCAGACCGTTGGTGGAATTCACTAATTTCGTTTGGCGTTCTAGGACAGACTCTCGAACAGACATAGGGCTTAACCTCGTAGGGCTCACTCCAATTCACACATCAGGAGAATAGCATCGACTTGCCTTCGGTGATGCGTTGCACCCCAGTCAATTGCGATCGCGTCAAGTAAATGTTACCGATCGTCGTAATCCCCTAAGTGATGACTAGAGTGATCACTCTACCGTCGTCAATTCACCGCTTCCGACTAAAATCGAGATCGACCCTCTACATTGTTTATCTTTCTGCCGATGACCAAATCAACGAAAGGAAAAACCCAGCCCGCTGCCAATAGCGATGGTTTTAAAATCATCAGTGACAATCGTAAAGCTCGCTTTCAGTATGAAATTCTCGATACCTACGAAGCTGGAATCGAACTCCTCGGCACGGAGGTAAAATCGATTCGGCAGGGCAAAGTTAACCTCGGCGATGGGTTATGCGCTCATTCGTGATGGCGAAGTGTGGCTGTTAAATACTCATGTTTCTCCGTGGGAAACGGCGGGCGATTTTTTTAATCATGATCCACGTCGATCGCGCAAACTGTTGATGCGTCGCGATGAAATTCGCAAGCTGATCGGCAAAGTCGAAGAAAAAGGGTTAACGCTCGTACCGTTGAAAATGTATTTCAAACGCGGTTGGGTCAAGGTGAGTATTGGCCTTGGACGCGGTAAAAATCTGCATGACAAGCGCGAATCGCTCAAGCAAAAGCAGGATAAGCGCGATGTCGCACGAGAACTGAAAAATTATTAAGGTTTTGATGATCAGGGTTGTGTCGTTGGACAACGTTGAGCGACTGAATTGCCCACGTCAATTCAGTCGATCTAGGCACAGCAAAAGTGTCTAGCCTGCCCGCAACCGGATTGATCACGTTTCACGGTTTGATCGTTGATTTGATGAGCTAATTGGCAAGGTCGATGGTGATCACACCACGAGATTTGAGACCATAAAAAAATCCCACAATCGTCAGCTTCGGAGACGATCGTGGGAATGAAGACTCAACCAAACCAAGAGGATTCACTGCGTGTAAACCCGTGCAGAAAAATGGGTTAGGACTTAGCCAATGACTGGAGATAAATCTCAGTGAAAGATTGAGCTAGGGAGATAGCCACCGTTGTACTGAAACTCAGCCGTTCATAAAAGTTATAGCTATCGAGATCAACCGTTTTCGCTTCAAGCTTAATCGAGACTGGAATCGAAGACCGTAGGATTTTATCTTGGAATGAGTTGGTCATGGGTTCAAATCTCTTACTAGAGCGAGATACTGGCTTGCTTACCTACAAGCATGTCACGATCGCTCCGATTAGTGTGTGAAGTACATCGGTTAAAGAGGTGATTAAAATCAGTAAAATCACTGATACATGTCCGCTAAAATTGCGATCGCTATCACGACATTTCTAAGATCTCAATCACAGCTTGACCCGTCGGAATGAGTCGTTGCGAACGAGAAGCAGGCGTTTGCCCTGGGTATCGTGTACAGGTCTCGTCGATCGAGGCGTAAGTCCTGATAGGCTTAATGTCTAACGCTGATGCGCCAATTTAAGTTTTAGTTTACGTTTTGCGATCAGGGAGTCTAGGCGCGATCGGCGGTGCAGGCGACGGAGACCCCCAGCAGACCCAGGAATCAATTGTGATCGTTGTTTTTCTCAATCTCAAAGGAGGCTGCGGCAAAAGTACGAGTGCCGTTCACTTGAGTCGTTATCTGCTCAAACGTAATAAACAGGTGGCGCTTCTGGATGCAGATCCGCAGCAAACCTCGATCGACTGGATTGACAGTCTGCAACCGACCATTCCACGTCCAGAATGCCGCCGTGCAACCCAGCCCAAGGCGCTACAAGCACAGCTCCACGACTGCCTCAATCGTTTTGATGTGACGATCGTCGATAGTCCACCGGGGATTGGCCGACTTCAGCGGATTTTGCTGCTGTTTGCGGATGTGGTGATGATTCCGGTGCAGCCCGGTATTCCCGATTTACGTGCGACGCCGAAACTGCTGGAGGCGGTACGTCTGGCACGGGGTGCGCGTTATCGGTTTGAGCCAAGCGCGGCGCTACCGGCGATCGGCAAACCGGAGTTTAAGGCGTTTACGTTTCTGGTACGGACACAGCCGAATACGTTACTCGCGGAAAAGGCGCGGATGTTGCTGCGCGATCGTGATGATGCGTATTTCTCGAAACTGATATTCCCCAGCG
>JAAUPN010000241.1 GCA_012033105.1 Coleofasciculaceae cyanobacterium RL_1_1 | reverse complement strand
CACCTGGTAAACCAAATGCCGCAATCAATACAGGTCGCGAAATCAATCCAAAAACCACGGCGTCCCCTTCTTATTTTTGCCAGGGCCATCATGAATACAGGCCACCGGACAAGCTTCGACGCAATCGGCTACGCCTTCACAGACATCGGTGACGATAGTGTGTGCCACGATTTTTCTCCCTTCGGAATGAACGTTGAACGAAACGACAGTACGCTGCGAGTCTGAACTTTTCGCCGTCGGAACCGCATTCGGAACTGAAAACGAAAAGCCCAATACGCACCCTTCAGCTCCACAGGTCGCTCGCTATTGATTAACCAACTGGCGATGGTTAACCAAACTTCATACTTGATCGTACCGTACGGCTTCGCGTCAGACCGCAGAATGTGTGAGATTTTCGGTTAAACCGGCTTCGCTAGACGGATGACCAGGCGATCGGGCTAGGCCAGTGCTTCCACTTCGATCGCCCCGTCCGCTGTCACCCAGACCAATTGCTGAACACGGCGACGAAACGCATAGTCACGTACCATAGTCGGCGAAGCGGCGATTTCCTCTAGGGCGACTTCGACCCGATCACTTGGATTCTCGCGTCGGAGAGTGCGGGCGTGGGTGTGTGCGGCGGCCTGGGCGGTGGTATCACGGGGAACCACCAACCAATCCGTAGCGGCGATGGAGGTTGGCAGGCGATCACGGCTCTGTAACAATTGCTGTAATTCTTCAATACACAGCCCAAAGCCCACGCCGGGGCGAGATTCGCCGGTGGGATGATACAGGCCGAGCAGGTCATCGTACCGTCCACCTTTGCCGAGGACGCAGGGGCCAGAGTTGGTTTCGATCACGACGGCGAAAACGACCCCGGTGTAATAATCGAAGGTTTCGATCGTACTCAGATCCAGCACAATCCGATCGAGCATCGCACCATCGCGATCGCTGGCTTCGAGGGTGGCGATCGTCGCTTCGAGACCCGCAAGACTAGCCCGTTGAGCTTCACTCAGATCAAAACTCGCCAGCTTACTTAGCACATCCTTCGGCTGACCACGCAGCTCGAACAGGACGAGGGCGCGTTCTTGTAAATCGGCGGGTAAATCCATCTCGGAGAGAGCCACACGATCGAGCTGGGCGATCGCTGTGCGAACCGATTCACGCACCGCAGCGGGAAACGGTTCGAGGAGCGATCGAGTCAGTGCCGCTTGTCCGAGGACGACTTTCCAATCGGTCAAATCGATCGCCGTCAGGCAATCCGACAGCAACAGCAAAATTTCGGCATCGGCCATCGAACCACCCGCACCGAGCAGCTCAACGCCCGCTTGGTGGAATTCGTGTTGGCGTCCGTGGCGGCTGTCGGGCTCGCGGCGAAAGACATTGGTGTTGTAGTAAAGCCGTTGGGGAAACGATGCACCGGTTAGGCGGGTGACGGCAGCACGAGCGATCGAAGCGGTCAGCTCAGGGCGTAGACCGAGCAAGCCATCATCAGGATCTTGAACTTGGATGACGCTATCGGGATCGATCGCGCCGCCCGCCATTAACATATCAAGGCGTTCGAGGGTCGAGGTGACGATTTGATGGTAGCCCCAACGCGCGAAAACGGAATTGAGATGGGTTTCGATCCATTGTTTTGAGCGACATCGAGAGGGAGAAGATCCCGCGCTCCGGCGGGGGGCTGAAAAACCGTCATGATGGATGAGGCAGGCAATAAACAATTGAGCGATGCGATGGGTGGTGTACCGTAAGCCGTACTGTGAGCTGTGACGAACGATACCAATTCGCACGCACAAACATACCGCGATCGGTGTGTTTCGCGAGTGTGTTTTATCAATGTGTTTTATCAAGGGGTTGGGTGACGTGGTTTTGTCTGACTTGGAAATCGTTCTATACGACACCGATCGGCAGTAACTTCCACCGCAAGCTGTGCTAAATCTATGTCACCATAAGAAATTCTAAAGACCCTTCGATCCTCCCTTCCCTGCCGATCGCCGTGATCGGTTCGTGCGCTATGACTAAAGTCGTCGTCGGCCTGTCCGGTGGAGTCGATAGCTCCGCCAGTGCCGCTCTCCTACAACAACAAGGCTACGAGATCATCGGCCTCACCCTCTGGCTCATGAAAGGAAAGGGTCAGTGCTGCTCGGAAGGATTGGTCGATGCGGCTGCCATTTGTGAACAGCTCGGAGTCGAGCATCACGTGGTCGATAGTCGCGAAGCATTCGAGAAATATATCGTTAATTTTTTGGTCGAAGGCTACAGTTCTGGGATTACGCCGCTACCCTGCTCACAATGTAATAGTGCCGTCAAATTTGGCCCCATGCTGGCCTATGCCCGCGCAGAACTCGGCGCAGACTATATCGCCACCGGTCACTATGCCCGCGTCGATCGCGACCCCGACACCGGGCGTTTTCGTCTTAAACGTGCCTTCGATCGCAACAAAGACCAAACCTATTTCCTCTACGACCTCGACCAAGACGCCCTCAGCCATAGCCTCTTTCCCCTCGGCGAACGCCAAAAAACCGAAACTCGCCAAATCGCTGCCGAGTCCGACCTCGTCACCGCCGATAAACCGGAAAGCCAAGACCTCTGCCTCGTGGAAACCCACGGCACGATGCGTGACTTTCTCGCGAAATATCTCGCCCCGAAACCGGGCGATATCGTCGATACCGACGGCAACACCCTAGGCCGTCATGACGGCATCCAAAACTACACGATCGGCCAGCGCAAAGGTCTTGGGATCGCAGCGGCTCATCCGCTCTATGTCGTGGCGATCGATGCAGGCAAAAATCAGGTCATTGTCGGCGATCGCGATCGGGTGCATAGCGATCACTGTCACGTCAGCCGGGTCAACTGGGTCTCGATCGTCGAGCCGAGTACACCCATCCGTGCCACCGTCCAAGTGCGCTATCGTAGCCCCGCCGTCCCCGCCACGATCGTGCCGCTCCCCAACCAGTGCGTCGCCATCCAGTTCGACGAACCACAATTTGGCATCACACCGGGACAAGCTGCCGTGTGGTATGACGACGATGTTTTACTCGGCGGTGGCATTATCGATCGACCAGAAACCACCACCCCAACCCACAGCCCTTAAATTTCACAGCCTTGAAGTATTCTAACCGAGCTGAATAGCGTTTCAAGACCATTCCGCCTACTCTAGTCCATGAACTCGCCAGCCGAAGTTCAGATTATTTTGAGACATCAAGATGATCACCTTCGGCTTGTAAAGTTTTACGGACAATTATGACCTTAAAAGCAATAAGCATGAGAGTCTAAAGCCCAATCTTCTCATCCAAGAGAATTAAGAGTTTTACCTCTTTGTTAATTTGATCGCCGATCCGTCCAAAGTTGCTAAATCTTGCTGACTATAGCTTTTAGACTTTTCATACATGGGCTGCCAAGGTCTAAACCTCCATAGATCTTTAGAAAGTACACGAAATATTACATAAATATTAAACAGTCTTTTTTGCTATTTATTTCATCGACCAAAAACCTATCGAACAGAGAGATATGGTAGACGTATCATCCTAACGTAAGTCGGGAAAACTAGATTGAGAAAACAATCATGAAAGTCCGTCACCTCCTACGAGGCTACGAGGCGGGAAACCGAAACTTCGCTGGTGTAGATCTGCACAGTGTCCATCTTGAACGCAGCACCCTGATTGGGGTTGACTTTACGGGTGCAAATCTGATGGGGTCTGTCTTTTCCCGATCGTTCCTCAGCAAAACTGTCTTCGATCGAGCCTCCCTTAACTGGGTTGACCTCACCTTTGCCAAGCTCAACAATTCGCGTTTTGTTGCCTGTGACCTTACCAAAGCCAGTCTAGACGGTATTTTTGCTGTGGATACCGACCTATCCGCCGCCAAGCTGAGTGGTACACAACTGCGCGGTGCAAACCTATGCGGCGCTAGTCTTCGAGATGCGAACTTACGCGGCGCGAACCTAACAGGAGTGAATCTGCGCGGAGCAGACCTCTCCGGCGCGGATCTACGCTGGGCAAATCTCAGCGGCGCACGTATGAGCGGAGCCCGACTCGATGGTGTACTCCTTGAGGAGACGATTTTTACCGGAGCCTGGTTAAATGGCGTGAACTGGTCTGGTGCGGATTTATCCCATTTGAAGTTTGAAGAAGCAAAGCTCAGTGGCGCCAATCTTGAGCGCACCAATTTAGCCCAAACGAATCTTCGCTACGCGATGTTACATGGGGCTCTTCTACGTGAGGCGAATTTAACAGGCGTGGATTTTACGGGAGCCTCGCTTGAGGCCGCCGATTTACGAGAGACCAATCTCAGTCAGGCTACGTTCGATCGCGCCAACCTAGAACGCGCCCAACTGACAGGAACTTATTAATCGAAACCAGCAGCTATACCCAACCGGGCTTACGAAGTAATGATTTTCAGTGAGCACTGAGCGGAGTCGAAGTGCGGTTTTCAACTTAGACGAGAGTGTCCTAATCTAATCGGCTTCTGCTATACAAGCAAAAAGAAGACAAGTTGACACCTCGCCTCTTTTAATGTGGTTAAAGCCTAGCAGATAAACTATCAGAAAATAAGTTTTAATCCGTTAGTTTTATCCGACTGAATCACTACTTGATAAACAGCATTTCTTGATACGTCGGCAGCGGCCAGAAGCTATCTGCAACCTCGCCTTCTAGCGAATCGGCATAACCCCGTACCTTATCCATCAGAGGACGTAGAGTCTGAGAGCAATACTGCATCTTTTCCTCCGTGCTTGCAAAATCATGCTTTTGCAACGCCGCACTTAACTCGTCCACCGTTGCCATCATCGATTTACTCAGATCGGCAATGCTTTGCGCAGTCGTTTTATCCAGATTAATACCGAGTCCACTCAAACTCGAAATCGTCGATGACAGCTTCGAGAGGTATTCCACAGCCGCCGGGTAAATGATGGTTTTCGCCATATTGACCACTAACTTCGCTTCAACCTCGATCGAGAGGATGTACTGCTCTGCATAAACTTCAAAGCGGCTTTCCAGCTCAACCGGAGTTAACACACCCGTCTTTTTAAACAGATCTTCAACGTACTCCGCTTTCAGACTCGGTAACGCATCCGCTGTCGTGCGTAGGTTCGCCAAACCACGCTCTTCGACCGCGATTTTGTGCCACTCCTCAGAGTAACCATTGCCGCCAAACACCACAGCACCATGCTCTTCCATGACTTCCTTCAGGACAGTCAAAATGGCGGCATTTAGCTCCATGCCTTCGGACAGGCAAGCTTCGAGGCGATTGCCGATCCAGTCGAGCGAATCCGCCAACATCGTGTTCAACACGATCAGCGGGCCAGACACCGACTGACTCGAACCGACAGCACGGAATTCAAACCGGTTACCGGTGAAAGCGAACGGCGAGGTGCGGTTGCGATCGCCCGCATCCTTGGTGAGTGGCGGCAGCACATCCACCCCTAGATCCATCACACCTTTCTGTTTCGAGCTGCTGACAGTACCCAGTTTAATTTGCTCAAAGACTTCTTCGAGCTGCGTACCGAGATAGACCGACATAATCGCCGGGGGTGCTTCATTGGCTCCCAAACGATGGTCGTTGCTCGCCGTGGCGATCGCCGCCCGCA
>JAAUPN010000064.1 GCA_012033105.1 Coleofasciculaceae cyanobacterium RL_1_1 | reverse complement strand
AGACCACTCACAATACCCTGATTGAAGTGGCGTGGACGGTGATTCCCATTCTCATCCTCGTCGTGATCGCCATTCCGTCCTTCCGGCTGCTCTATCTGCAGCGCGACATTCCGGCGGGCGACATGACCATCAAGGTGATTGGCAATCCGAGCTGGAACTGGACCTACGAGTATCCCGATCTTGGCCTCGACGACGACGGGGCGCTGCGGCTGCGCCTTGATGAACGCAACATCGGACTGTGGTTCGTCGAACGCATGGTCGCATGGCGGTCGCGCGTGTTGCGCATGCCGTGGGGCGATCATCGATCGAGCTGTGGCCATGACGAGGGATCTTGGGAAAGATCGTTAAGATGTTCTTCCGAGGGTGAGCCACGCTCGATCGCTTCAGCTTCGGAAAATACGGCGCTTGAGTTTATTCGCGACCGAGATATTTATCATCGCGGGTGTCGATTTTAATGCGCTCCCCGATCGAGATAAACAGCGGAACCATGACCTGAGCGCCGGTTTCAACGATCGCAGGTTTCGTGCCACCGGTTGCCGTATCCCCTTTCACACCGGGATCGGTTTGGGTGACTTCGAGTACAACCGAGTTCGGGAGTTCAACTTCTAAGACCTGACCATTCCAGGTCAAGACGCTGACTTCCATCTCTTCCTTGAGGTACTTCGCACCTTGCTCGCCGATTTGCTCAACGGTCAGGCTCGCTTCTTCATAGGTGTTCATGTCCATGAAGATATACGAGTCACCCTCTTTATAGGTGTGCTGCATGGTGGCTTTTTCAAGCACGGCCTGGGGAACGGTTTCTCCCGCACGGAACGTTTTTTCGACGATATTCCCGGTTTTGGCGTTCTTCAGCTTGGTACGGACGAATGCCGAACCCTTACCAGGTTTGACGTGTAGGAACTCAACTACTCGCCATACGGCGCCGTCGAGTTCGATGGACGTACCCGTTCGGAAGTCGTTCGAGGAGATCATGGATATGGGCTAATGCTGAATAATAGGCAACCTATTTTACCGTCGTGCGGCTCGTTTGCCGCAGGGGGGGCTGCGTCGTTACTATCCGCAAGGTCTGACCTGGTTGCGATCGCCTTCGACGGGTGGGCGGTACAGCCTCAAAGTTCACCCAACGAGGAGATCCTCTTCGGGATAGTCGATTTCACTGCCTTGGGGTTCTCCCAGCAGGGCTTCCATGAGCAGCAGTACCCCCACCCGACCGATGTACATCAGAGTGATCAGAATGAGTTTTGCCAGGGTTGAAAGCTGCGCCGTAATCCCCATGGAAAGACCGACTGTAGCAAAGGCGGAAACGGCCTCGAAGAATACTTCAACAAAGGTAAATGTTGGGTCGGAAATCGCGATCGCCATCACCGCAAAATAACCGTCGTTAACGATCCCATAACCACGGCAAAAGCTTTCATCAACATTTCTTTCGGCACTTGACGACGATACAAAATCACATCATCGGCGCCGCGTAATACCGTTTGGGTACAGTTGACCAAAATCCGTAGGGTTGTGGTTTTAATGCCACCGCCAGTGCTGCCTGGACTTGCACCGACAAACATCAGGGAAATCATCAAAAACAAACCGGCGGTACTCATCGCACCAATATCGATCGTGTTAAAGCCCGCCGTACGCGCCGTCACCGACTGAAACATCGCCAACCAAAGCTGATCGCCCTGGCTACGTAACGCTAGCGTTCCCGTTTCATACTGTTCCGTCGCATAAAACCCAACAAAGCCCACCACGAGCAAAAAGAAGGTTGTACTCGTGACGGTCTTAAGATGCATGGAAAAATAAAACGGTCGGCCCTGAGAGTAAAAATATTTACGCAACCAGAGGAACGTTTCCATAATGGTTTGATAGCCAATTCCCCCCAAAAAAATTAAGAGTGAAATCGGTATGATCACAACGGGTGAAACAGAGTAGCGCATCAAACTATCGGGAAACAGGCTAAACCCAGCATTGTTAAAGGCACTGACGCTATGAAACAGCGATTGCCACAGTCCCTCAGACCAACCAAATTCCGGAACAAATTGCAGCATGAGTACAAAGGTTCCGGTGATTTCAATGATGAGGGTTAAGGCAATCACAGAGGTTACCAGTTTGGACACACTGGAAAGCCCAACGGCATCGAGCGACTCCTGAATCGCAACGCGATGCTGCAACCGGAAACGCCGTCCCAGCAACAACACCAGAAAAGTGGTGGCCGTCATGTAGCCCAGGCCACCAATCTGGATCGTGAGTAACAAAACTGCTTGTCCGAAACCGGAAAAATAGGAACCGGTATCGACGATCGCCAATCCCGTAACGCAGGTTGCGGAGGTTGCGGTGAAGAGGGCGACGAGGGGATCGCCCCAACTGGAGTCAGCGATCGACCAGGGCAAGATCAAGAGCAGGGTGCTGAGGAAAATCGTGCCGAGGAAGCCAAGGCAAATTGTACGAGCAACGGTCATAGGTTTTAGGAGGCACTCATCATGGGATTGTGGACGGTTAGGAGACCGAATACGAGTGGTTAGCGAGAGATGTAATAGCCTAGAAGGCCGATCTGTAATTTGTCGTGGATTAGGTGTGAATTGATTGTGATTTTGTCGTATTTGACCGTGACAGATTCGGGCAGGGCGATTACATTAAAGAACTGTAAACCTTTGAAAGTTTTTTGGTGTAGTCGTGGCAGTCGAAACGATAAAGCAGCGATCGACCGTTCGTAAACACGCTCCTAACTACAAAGTCCTGCTCCATAACGATGACTTCAATTCTATGGAGCACGTCGTTCAAACCCTAATCCAGACCATCCCCGGCATGAGCCAACCCCAGGCGATCAGCATCATGATGGAAGCCCATACGAACGGTATGGCCTTAGTGATTACCTGCACGATGGAACATGCGGAGTTTTACTGCGAGACTCTACGAGGTCATGGTTTAACCTGCACGATGGAGCCGGATGAGTAAGGCCAAATTGTTGCGGAGAGTCCCATCGGCGGTAGTATCGTTAAGAATTTTCGGGAAACGTTTTCTTTCGTCCCGATGGGATGCCGCATGATCTCTGACGACGCTAATGCATCGCCGTTGCAGCCGGATGGGCTTGCAGACTCGACCGAATCTATGACCGATCGCGGTGAAGATCTCGCATCGACTGGATCGATGAGGCTCACTACTGAGGATGAAGCCAATGATTCAACCGTAAAGACAGGGTCAGAATCGCAAATTTTGCCTCAGCCCTCGCCAAAGGTGTGTGGTGTTTGTGGTCAAGCGCATTGGGATCTCTATGCCCATTTGCCGATCGAGACGGATGCCTATCTGGCGGCGGTAGCAGATCTCAATCGTCGATCCAGATCAGACAACCGCAAACCATCCACACCGGCGACACCGCCGGATGGTCGCAATCTCTCAAAGCCAAGCCTGACCGAATCCCATCTTCCCGAGGATCTACCGCACAATGCTTCAGATCGCCAGGGGTCTGAGTCGCTAGATGGTGATGACGTGATCGCGATCACGTCATCTAGCAATCCTCAGGCGATCGCTCCGCAGGAGGAGAGCGATGAGTCGCTAGGTTTACCGAAAACGAAGGCGGAACAGGGATTGGATGAGTCTGGTATACAGCTCAACCTGGCGGATTTTCCCCACGGTACGGCATGGCGTTGTTGTGACTGTGAGGCGTTGTCACTGGTGTGGCCGCCCAGTAGTGAGCCGATCACAGAGATCGTGGAACAGCCCACCCGTCGGCGATCGTCGGCGGAATTTCGCGACAGTATCAAGACTCAAGTGGAGTGCTGTACCCGAGCTAATAAGGCAACGGGATCACGATCGCCTGTGACCTTGAAACGTTTGCGCGTGCTGGATCTCAATTTGGGGCGTGGTTCACGTGCCGATCGCAATCTAATGCTGCTACACGAGCTTGGGCTGGCAAAACATCAAATTTTTGGGATTGGCGATGATGCCAACACGATCGATAGCCTCAATTTCGCGGGCTATCAAACCTATTACGGCACGATCGATCGCATCCTAGATGAGCTCCCGGACAATTATTTTCATCTTGTTCTGGGTTTTAACATTGTCGAATATCTTCCCAATCCCAGTGCCACGATCCAACGGCTGACGGCCAAATTGCATCCTGGCGCTCGTATCTTACTGGAGTTGTCGAACCCGGAAAGCTGGCAGGCGCGGCTATTTCGTCATGGCTACTGGGCGTCTTATCAGCGCGATCGACATATCCTGCTGGGCGAAAAAGCAATTCGCGTGTTGGGGCAACGCTGCAATTTGGCGATTGAGGCACTTAAGGCTTACTCGGAACCCCAAGCTTGGAAACCTCCGCCGCTGCCTGGACTCGACGTAAGCGTCATCCTTTGCGGAGTGTGATGCGAAACGGGTGGGTTCGCGGAACGCTGGTCGGGCTTGATCGGCTGCGTGCTGTTTTGGGGATGGCCTCATCTCGGTATGGTGTGGTGTTGGTGTTGAACGAGTCACACCCGCCGATCGACCTCGATTTGGTAGAGATAGAGGACGCGATTTAAGTCAAGATCAGAGCCGCGATCAAAATCACGCTTGAAGTCGCGATCGGTAATGATCTAGACATTGCCTAGGGGGTATTTAACCTAGATGAATCGCAGCATTGTTGCTGCACTCTGCCAAGATTTCGCTAATCGAGATTTAGCGACCGATTTTGGTGCGAATTCGTTTGACAAATAAATCGACTTCAGGCAAACCAAGCTGGGTGACGATCGCACCAAAGATCCACAGCCCGATCGTTCCCGATACACCCAGCTCAACGAGAACCCCGATCAAGCCCTCAGCCTTAATCCCAGCCTCCAAACCAGTCAAAGATATCCAGCTTGCCGCCGCTGCGATCGCGCTCGCCACCGTTAACCCCGCAAATGGTTTCAGCCAGTCCTGCCACGGCAGTCCGTTAATCTTGCGATCGAGCAGCACCATTAAGGCCACCATCGAAACAATATTCACACCCACCGTTGCCAACACCAAACCGGGCGCACCAAACGCATTAATTAGCAAATAGTCCAGCAAGGCATTGAGAAAAATATTAACAATGCTAATTTTAAACGGTGTATCCCCGTCGCCCAGGGCATAAAACACCCGCACGAGGACATCTCGACCCAGATAGAAAAACATCCCCGAACCGTAGGCGACCAAGATCGCGGCCACAAATTCCGAGGCCTCGCGATCAAAGGCAAATCGCTCGTAAATCACCCGCACGATCGGCATCGCTAACACCATCATCAGCGACCCCAGCGGCAACATGGTTAGTGCCGTGAGAATTAAACCTTGGCGGATGCGTCGCTTCAGTTCATCCCAGTCTGGCGGATCGGCAAGCCGCGAGAAAATCGGCATCAGCGGTACGAGAATCGCATTCGATAAAATGCCCAGCGGCGTCTGAACTAGCAAACCCGCATAGCCCAGCGCAGAAGCCGTACCGGGGATAAAAGACGCAAACCAAAGGTCGGTATAGACGTTAATTTGCATCATGCCGGAGGAAAACGTCGCCGGTCCCATGACCTTCAACACCTCCTTAACACCCGGTCGCCCAAATTCAAACCGTAGGCGCAAGCTGCCCAAGCCCGATCGCCACTGCGCCACCACCTGCACCAACCATTGCAAGAGCGCCCCGATCAGCGTACCCCAGGCCAACACCAGCCCCCCCGCCATGGCATACTGCGGTGCGATGATATCGCCCCGCAGCGCAATCGCCAGCGCCCCAAGACCACCAATCAGCGCCACACTCGAAAACAGCGGACTAATCGACGGCAGCCAATACATATCCGCCGCGTTCAGGGTTCCAAAGCCAATCCCGATCAGGCCGGACAGTAGCGCCATCGGAGCCATGATGCGAAGCTGCTGTACGGCGATTTCGTGGATTTTTAGTCCCGCTTCCGTCGTTTGTAATCCCGGAGCGACCAGATCGACCAGCGGATTGGCAAAAATGACGAGAATCACCGTCACAACGAGCAAAATGCCACCGATCAAGGTTGTAATCGTTTCAATCAGTGGGGCGCTGTCTTCCTTTTCTCGCTTCGCAACGACACTGACGATCGCACTATGAAATGGGCCATTAATGCCGCCAAGCAACACGAGCAAAAAGCCGGGGATGACGTAAGCGTAGTTATAGGCATCGACAGCGGCTCCGACGCCAAACGCTGCCGCGATCGCCTGCTGACGCACTAACCCGAAAATTTTGCTAATTAGGGTCGCAGCGGCGACGATGCTGGCAATGCTAGCGATCGAGCGTCGAGTGTTCTTATCTTGCGCCACAGGGATCGTCTGAAAAAAGGACAAGCTTAACTCTAGCCGATCGTCTTCCCAGCACCATGGTTATTTTGGCTAAAACTTACTCAAGAAACAGCCACATCCCAGGAAAAGGCGATGTAGTGGTTCATCAAAATATACGCGCTGACCATGCCCGAAGCCGCCGCCGCCACCAGTAAACCGGCCAACATCAGCGAAAATTCTTGCTGCTCGATCGCTTCTTGCATCAGATGCAAAGCCCAAGCCACTAGCGCAATAACGACGAACAAAATAACGAACATCTAGGTGCGGTCTTCACCTCAGTAACTTGACATATCTTAACACAGGCAAGCAAAGACACTGTTTGGCGCTAACTGGCTAGGCAACACAGGGTCTTGATCGTCTGAGGTCAAGCGAGGTAAGGCGTTAAGCCCCCTTGGGTTTCGTCGATTTTTTAGTGTGCAGCATCTTTGAGTCAAGACAGGCTCCGAGGAACTACGGAATAAGTTAACAAAGTGTCTAGGGTTCGATGGCTGCTCACTCATTTAGTGATTGACGTAGTGATTGACGTTTAGTAGCGAATACGTGGATCGATCGCCGCGTTGAGGATATCGATCAAAATGCTCACCACCACCACGATCGCTGCAAAAAAGACCACAATGCCCTGCACCGTCGGATAATCCCGCGCCGAAATCGCCTCATACAAACGGCTCGCCAATCCCGGCCACGAGAACGTCACTTCCGTCAAAATCGCCCCCCCCAACAAAGCCGCCGCCGTCAACCCCATCACCGTAATCACAGGAATCATGGCATTCCGCAAAGCGTGGGAGACCAAGATCGTTCGCTCCGGGATGCCTCGCGCTGTGGCCGCTTCTACGTAGTCACTCATCAAGGTTTTACGGAGATTGACGCGGACGATGCGCTCGAAAATGCCGCTGAGGAGTAGCCCCAAGGTGAGGCAGGGTAGGGCAAGATGATGGATTGTGGCGGCCAACTGTGGCAAGTTGCCATGCAGCAGACTATCGATCGTGTATAAACCCGTCGGGCCATCCGGTGCGGGCAAACCTAGCGGAAAGCGTGTCCCGAGAGGAAACCAGCCCAATTTAACCGCAAACAGTGATTGCAGCACCATTCCCGCCCAAAACATCGGAATCGAATAGGTGATAATCCCAAACAGCCGCCCGCCCAAGTCCCAGGCCGTATTCGGACGCGAGGCGGATAACATCCCGATCGTGATCCCGACGCTAAACGCTACGATCGATCCACCGATCGCCAACTCCAACGTCGCCGGAAAAAACTCACCGACAATTTCCCACACCGTTTGACCCCGGCTCGACACCGACTCCCCCAAATCAAACTGCAACAAGCGCAGCATATAACTGCCATACTGAGCAAAGATCGAACCGCTTAGACCAAGCTGATCGCGCAGTTCCGTTTTAAATGCTTCCGGAGCACGCGGGCCAAGAATCGCATCAACGGGATCGCCCGGAGTCGCCCGCAACAGCAAGAAGACCGCCGTTGTCACGATCCAGAGCATGAGCGGCGCTAACAGTATCCGCGACGCGACGTAATATTGCAGGGCTTTAGCGCGAGACATGCGATCGGGTTCGGGACGAACCGGCGAGACGTGTGATCGAGGATATCAAACTGTCTTACGGGGTTAGTGCGATCAGAGAACTTGAACGATCGCAAGGCGATTGTAATCGTTCAGTAGAGTTTGAACTACCGCTGCCAATAATTCAGTCAGCCAAGCGAATAAACCCATGATTTCAGACCTTTGAGGTTTCCCCACCTCAAAGTCTGAAATCTAGTCAATCTTTGACAGGGATTGCTTTAGTTAATGCTGACGAAAAGGGAATAGTCCGCATTGCCCCGAGTCGGTCCAACCACGATCATAAAATTGCCCGTTCCACCACCTGGCAAGGTATCCGCCCAGGCAGACGTATCATCGCCGGGACTCGCACCCACTAGCGGGCTCCAAGTACCTTCGACCTCGCCATAAATCTGAAACACCGCATTCCCCTCCGGTGACGAGACGTTAACCTGCATGTACTGTCCGGGGCTAGCCGATACATAGTAGGTATCCTCCGTGCCACGCACAACACTGCCATACAGCGATGCCGACGATTCTCCCGCCGCAAATTGGATCGTTTGCGAGATCCCCGTACCGGTTACTGGCGCTGCTGAATTGGCCGCAGGCATTCCCGTGGTCACAAAATCTCCCCGCACCCAGCCCGTCGCACCCGAGGCGTTAAAACGAACGTTATACCAGATATACCCATCCGTTCCATTGGCGTACTGTTGCAAAGTGACTGCATCGCCCGGCACACCGTAATGAGGCGTACTGGCGCTAGTACTCGGGCTGCTACGGACGTTAATTCGGGCTCCCGCATCCTGGCTGGTCAGGTAACCCGTTTCCTGGGGATTGAGGTTGGTCGCCACAGGTGCAGTGGCAGGTGCAGCGGCGGGTACAGCCGCTGGCTGTGCGACGGGCGGGGCGGCGGGCTGTCCTGGTTGAGCCGCGACGGGCGGAGCCGCAGGCTGACCGGGCTGAGTTGCGACCGGAGGTGCCGCAGACTGACCGGGAGCTAGCTCACCGGTACTGGTCGTTGTTGGCGGTGTTTTAGAGCCGCAACTGATCGAACTCGTGGCGATTACGGCCAGAGTCAGCATCAGCAATTGGTGCGATCGGGAAAGGAAGTCGGTCATGGCTGCGGAGCTTGATCAAGCTCTCTAAATGAACTTTAAATCAATAGTAATTCGCAGGAAACCACGCGGTCTAACGCAACCTCTCGCCTCGCCTATAGATTCGCAGCCTCGTTAGATTCGATCATTGATATATCGAATTACCGACTCCTTTTCACATCAAGAACCCGCCATTTTTGCATCTTGCTGTGTAGCCGATCTAGATCACACAACCCCGAAACTAGCCAAATAACGACTAGATTTCATCCCAGCCACTAACGCCAGAAGACATCATATAGCTAGTAACCTGTGCCTCAAAGAAGTTTGCTTTGGTATGACCTTCAGATTTGGTATCTGAGAACCGTTCCAGATGAGCATACGGACTCTTCTTGTACTGGGTTTCGTCATAGAGTGGGTCAAGTCCGATCGCCCGTAGCCGCATATTTGCGAGATATTTGGTGTACTGCTCTGTACTTGATTCCGTAATGCCAAGAATGTTGTCCCCGACAATATGATTTGTCCATAGGCATTCGTGTTGCACCGCAGCATCAAACATTTCATAAATGCGATCTTTGGAGTGGCTAAAGACCTGCATCGCCTCGGGAATCATTTTTTGATAGAGACGAACATGGCTGAGTTCGTCACGATTAATCATCTTGAAAATGTCGGCACTCCCAGGCATGAGCATCCGCGAGGCGAGGTTATAGAAAAAGATGAATCCGTTATAGAAATACATCCCTTCTAGTAAGTAATCGGCGACCAATGCTGTGAAGTAATTTTCTGAGGTTGGATCATCGACATATGCCTGATACATCCCCGCAATAAATTTGCAGCGATCGCGCAATACCGTATCTGTCCGCCAAAATTCATAAACATTTGAGCGGCGATCGGATGGCACGATCGTTTCAATCATGTATTGATAGGACTGATTGTGCATCCCCTCCTGGCTGATTTGTTCCGCCATGCATAGCGATACCTCGGGAGCTGTAACACTGCTTTTTAGGTGAGGGATATTGCACGTTTGAACAGAATCTAGAAACGTTAAGTAACTCAAAATCCCATCAAATGCACGGCGTTCATCTGGTGTTAAATTAACATAGTCAGTAACATCTTGAGTAATATCTAATTTCTCGGGTCATCAATGTTCAACAAAGTTCGCTACACTTTGCCCGCTCATTAGAGCTGCTGCATGTCACCATGTAGATCGGACTATATCATCATCTTTTGATTTTATTTTCTATTAAAAATTTATCAAAAGAGTCCCCCGCTTCGACAGTCAATAACTTACTGCCTACTCTACTCAGCTTTAGGCTTTTCGATAGTCTCTACACCTTCTTGAACTGTCTTTAAATTGACATTTTCAAGCTTGGCACGGTATTGTCTGTGATGTAAAATTCGATAACAATTTGAACATAAAAGAATACACTTGTCTAATTCTTCAAATACTTTAGCTTTTTTCAGCATAAGCATATCTGAAATAGTGTAATCTTTTTTAGAAGTGTCAACATGATGAAAATCAAAAGCAGCAATTGTCTCTTTATTGGCAAGAAAACCACATTCAACACAAACACCTCCTTTATACAAACAAAACTCCAACTTTCTTTGATTTTTAAAGTCAGATGATCTGTAAGTTTTAAGGTAGTTTTTGTTGTATTCAGATCGTTTTGCTTTATGTTTTTCTATATAACGTTGTACAACTTCTTTACCTTCAATTGACCCATAATATTCCTTTTTTTGAGTACGTACGCAAGTTTTACATACAGAATGAAGACCGTTTTTCCGGCGCTTATCTTTGTAAAATTCTGAAACAAGTTTAATTTCAGAGCATTTTGTACACTTTTCAGAAATCATTATGATACTTACAACAGAGTTCCACCGTTTTCAAGGGATTTAATCTGGACTACTGATTAGAAATTAATCCAAAAGTTCTCACGCATTTGCTTATACAATCCGACAGCCCAAGAATACCGGACATCATTAAGCTGCATTAGGTTTGTAGTTTCACCAAACCAGATCGTACGGTGTTGAGTGTCGTCATTTCCATCAGGGTTAAAGATTGGATTGACTGGCATTTTTGCCGTTGAATTCATAATAGAATAGTGTAGACAATAAAACTATTATAACATTATTTTTAATTGACAAAATCAGAAGTACAACCTTGCTTTCAGGGTTGTACTTCTGATTTTGTTCAGGATTGAATGTTAATTGGCGCAAGATGTACAACCTTCATCAACAGACTCTTTGAAGTCATCCCGTTGTACTGTCCGGATGTAGTAAATCGCCTTACATCCTTCTTTCCAGGCAAGTATTAAGGTGTCAAAAATATCTTTTGCTTTGAGCGATCGATCCGGCTCATCGGGGAAGTAGACCCCCGCATTCAAGTTGAAAATTAACTCCATCGAAATTCCAGTGTCAATCCACTTTTGCATCGTCGCCACAGCCTTGACGATTTGACGTTGATCGATTGATTTATTTTCGGGATAAAACCAAAAGTAATCTTTTACAAAAGGTGGCGCAATAGGTACAGTACCTTTTGCCCATTTATCATAAAAGAAGCGACTATAGGTGGGGAGAATGCTAGCCGTACAACCTTGAACAAGGGAAGAAGATGTGTTCGGTGCGATCGCGGTGATATGAGAATTTCGGATACCGAATTCTTGGATATCTTGTGATAGCTGAGTCCACCGATCTAGCTTGTCGGACTCAAGGTTGTCCGCGTACCAACTCAGGGATTTAGCCCCGATCAAATGACCTTTACTCCATTCACTACCGGCAAATACAGGATAAGCCCCGCGCTCTTTAGATAGCTCCATTGAAGCCTTGGTACAGTGATAGCCAATATCTTCAAATAGGAGATCAATATCGTCCAGATTTTTATACGATAGCCGACGTTTCGCCAACCAATCTGCAAGTCCCATTGCACCGACGCCGATCGTGCGGTATTTTGCGTTATGCGTTGTACTGGCTTGAAACGGGGTTTCAGTGAGTTCGATCGTGTTATCCAGCAAACGTACTGCGATCGTACAAAGATTTTCTAGTTCGTCTTGCTCGATATTCGCTAAATTCAATGAGGTTAAATTGCACGTATGCGCCTCCTCTCCGGGCTTGACGTTAGACCACGATTCTTGGCATAAATTTCCCCCAGGAATGTAGCCCTCATGTTGATTAGGGTTAGCACGATTTGCAGTATCTTTAAACCATAGATACGGCATCCCAGTTTCAACCTGAGACTTCATGATTTCCTTAAATAATTCCCGAGCATCAATCCGCTTATAAAGCTGAATTGTATCGTCTAGTTTTGCTTCGATTTCAGCATAGGCATTTTCAAATGCTTCCCCCCATAGCTCTGCAAGTTCAATTCCTAATTTCGTTCGGACTTCGTAGGGATCAACTAATGTCCACATCTCACGATGTTCAACCCGACGCATAAACTCATCGGTCACCACAAGCTGAGGGAAAATATCGTAAGCTTTACGACGTTGATCACCATTTTCAGTTTGACATTCTAGAAACTCAGGCACATCCATATGCCACACATCAAGACTTACGGTTACTGCACCTGCACGGCGTCCTCCCTGATTAACGGCGATCGCCGTATCATTCAGTAACTTTGTCCAGGGAATCATCCCCCCCGAGGCGTTGGACTTACCCATCACCCAACTGCCCGTTGCACGAATTCGGCTAACGTTGACACCAACACCACCGCCGTTTTTAGAAATACGTGCCGTGTCAGTTAGCGTCTCGAAAATGCTTTCAAGATTATCGTCCATGCTGGTGATAAAACAGGACGAAAGCGAGCCACCGGGAACGCGCAAGTTCGCAAGAATTGGTGTTGCTAAAGATAGTTTACGAGTCGCGATCGCTTCATAAAAACGCCGCGCCCAGGTTAGACGATTCTCCGGTTTTTCAGGACTCGCGAGCAGTAACGCACACGTTAGTAACGCCTCCTGTGGTAGCTCATCGTCTAGCAAATAACGCTTCGTCAGGAGAACCGCACCCGCATAGTCATAATCCAAATCCCAATCCGGGTTAATCCAAGACCCCGCGACCTCTAGCTCTGCGTCAGAGTATCCAGACATACGAGCATCGTATGCGTGCGATTTAACGTTTGTCGCGACCGTTTTCGCGTAATTCCCATACTGATAACCCCGACGAACTAGCGTATCTTTCCACAAACTCCAGATATGGAGACGACCTGCAACGTAACGCCAATCCGGTTCTTGCGGGCTGCACATACCCAGAGCGCAGTCGATCAGGTTGTCCTGAATCTCACGGGTTGTCACTCCAGAGCGTAAACGTGTCGTTAACCCCGCTTCAAGCTCGATCGGATTCGCATCGAGACCAGCACACGCCCAGTTCACGACCTTACGAATTTTGGTGACATCAAGCTGAGTCTTCGTTCCATCCCGACGAAGAACCTCAATTTGGGACGCTGGCACAGCGGGCGTGGGAAAGGGCGTGGACGTTGCGGCAAGAGTTGACGGCATAGAACTGGTCTGAAATTGTGTTGACTAGTACGACGTACAGAAACACCATCAATGGTGTAAGACACTACGGAAAGCTAAAAATACGACTAGATGTGGTATCCGTTCGCATTCTATCTCCAAAAAGGAACAAAAGTTTGAAAGCTTGGCGGCACGGTCGAACTTAGGTGAGTGTCAGAATTGACTGAGGCATTGTGGTCACGCTCCTTCCGTATCGTTTTGTTGCCCCGTCGCTTCGTATTCCCGTGTTCCGTCGCGAATACAGTGCTAATACATTCGGGCTTGCATTGTAAACATTGGTGTCTCAATTCAGACCGTATCGAGATATACAATGGGATATTAAATAAGATATGGAGTAAGAGTTACAGTAATGATGTAAAAGTAGCTCCAAATGTATCTATTTTCGTCTATGTGAAATTTTTCGATTACCTGGCGAGAGAATCGTAATATCGAATAAAGATTCGTGTAACATTCGCCACACCAGTGCTACATACAGCTCAAAATTAAATCGTTCTAATTCAACTATGTTTAGTGATTAAAGTGCATGAATACGAAAGAATTAATTGAGCGATATGCTCAAGGTGAACGAGACTTTTGCAATAGTAATTTAGTCTCTGCAAATTTAATTGGTGCGACTTTAACACGAGCAAATTTATCTCGATCGATCTCAATTCAGCAAGTCTAGCTCGTGCTCATTTAGAACGTTGCTTTTTTGACGTATTCAACATTTGTTGAAGCCTTTCTTTATAGTGCAGATCTGAGCTTTGCGAAACTCTACAGTGCGGATCTTCGCGGAGCTGATTTAACTAAAGCGAACCTGCGTGGCGCCCAGCTCGATCACGCTGATCTTGAAGGAGCAAAACTCAGCGGAGCGGTTATTACTTGGGTGTCATTATTTGGAGCAAATTTGCCTGATGTGAATTTGTGTGGCGCAAATTTGAACGGAATTAACCTACGATCGGCCAACCTGGCGGGTGCAAATCTCGATTGGTCGAATCTTTCTGGCGCACGACTTAGCGGTGCAAATTTATCAGGAACCAGCTTAAACGGCGTTAAACTCAAGGGGGCATGGATGAATGGCTTGCAGCTCGATAATCTAGATCTGAGCGGTATGGATCTGTCTGAAATTAAATTTAGTGGTGCAAGTCTCGACGCTGCGAACCTTTCAGGAGCGAATCTATCTCAAGGAATCATGCCGCTAATTTCGCTCAATCAAGCGAATTTGCGAGGCGCGAATATTACGCAGTCAAAGCTTCAACGTAGCCAATGTCGTGGGGCTGATTTCATGAAAACAAAGTTGATTGCAACGAATTTACGTGAAGCAGACTTGCGAGAAGTCAATTTAAATTTAGCGGATCTGTCAGGAGCTGATTTAAGTCAGGCAAACCTCGCGTCAGCTTATCTTTGGGGAACGGATCTAACGGGAGCGAATTTAAGTGGGGTAAATCTGAGTGGTGCGAGCCTGCGAAATGCTGTTTTAGAAGGAACAAAATTGAATGGTGCGATTTTGACGGGTGCGACGATGCCAGATGGTTCCATTCACGATTAGCCCAAAGATAATCAATAGGAACTTTAGATCTTGGAGGTTTATAAAACACTGAAGGTCTAACGTTCTTTGGTTTATCTTTAATCTGGCTGAGTTTCTTACATACTCAATAAAAATCCACTGGAATAGACTTAATCCAGTGGATTCTATGGCTGCAATCACGAATGGGATGAATGTGATATTACGCCGGTTTGTTCGTACAGACCAAGGTGAATATCAAGTGATCACGCACTAAATAGTTATTGGTAAAGTACGTAATAAGTCACCATTGGAATGACCGTTGCTAGGATGAGGAGAACGACAACGATCGTGGTTGTATTGCTACGTGAAGCTTCGGTTTCTTCGGCTGTGGCAAAGTTGCGATCGATGTCAATGTCCTGGGTCAAGCTCGGTGCACCGGGATCGCCTTGGCCGGAAAGTACCGATACTAGCCGTTCTTTCGCATCACCAAATGCCTGGTTATACTTGTCGCCGTCGATGAGTGGAGCCATCATGGTCGCACTTGCGACACTCTCAGCAATTTCGCTGTTCAAGATGGCTTTTGCCGTCTCACCGACTCGTACCGCTGCATTATTGGTGACGGTATCTAGCGCGACCACAACTTGATTGGCCTGAGCTTCAGGGGTAGGGAACCAGGATATAAATAGAGTGTCGGTAAAACTGTTGATTGTCTCGCCATAGTCTAGGCGGCGAATGGTGACGTAGCGTACCTCAATGCCGGTTTGTGCCTGGAGTTCCTGGGATGCAGCGGTGAGGTTGGCTTCGGTGATGCGGCTTAGAACGTTACCGTCATCAATCGCCCAGGTATCATCACCGGTGCTGATGATCGGTAGGTCGTAGATCCCGGTGGCGAGGACGGGGGAGGCCAGAAGTAGAATCGTTGTCGTCGCAACCAGTCCCGTGAGTAGAACGGTCGTGAGGCGCGATCGGAGGGTGTGGAGAAACTGAATCATGAAATCGGATAGATGGAGGGCGCGGTACTAATTGTGTGTAGTGTGTCAGATCAAGCAGGGTTGTGGATTGCAGGCGCTAAGAGTGTGATGGGGCATGATTATCCCCAGACAAGACGATAATTTCATGAACGCTATCAACGTAGCGAGATGCCAGATCGATAACAATAGATGTATGAATTACCTCTTGAACATATCTCGTTTCATAATATAGACGCAACGGTTGAATCACAAACCTGAATCGAAAGCTATTTTTGGAGCTATGTTCAAATACGACACAGTGATGATCGGGGATGATCGGGCAATACGATTTTAAAGGTCTTGTTCTCTAAGCCGGTATCAAACTATCTAATTTTTTATCCATGCGCACTATTTTTGTGATTCTTGCAATCCTGTATTATTTCCCAGTTTTAATGGCGTATTACTGGGGCGGGATGTACTCGATTATTTCTCGAGACCTGGCTCGCTGGCTTGAGCTTACAAATAGTTCTCTAAGATCGGATACTCGCGGATTTATTCATATTTTTCAAAAATTGCCTGAATTTCGAAATCTGTTCTATTTTCGTTTGCGGAAGGGGTCGCGCTTAAATCGAGCAATCTCACAAGTATTAGAATTTTTCTACTCTCCCTGTCCGTCTTTATTTATTAGTCAAGATAGTAATATTGGTGAAGGATTATTTATTCAGCATGGATTTTCGACCATTATCATGGCGGATATTGGTCAGAACTGCTGGATTAATCAACAGGTTTCGATCGGCTACAAGGATCGCAGTGGCCGACCTACGTTAGGGGACAATGTCCGCATTGGGGCTGGGGCAAAGGTGTTGGGACATTTGAGCATTGGCGATCGTTCGACAATCGGTGCGAATGCGGTGGTCACGAAAGATATTCCATCGGGTTGCGTTGCGGTGGGTGTCCCGGCGCGGGTGATTAAACGTGATGGGCAGCGGGTTGAGTCAGAATAGGAAGGTTGATAGCCTGAGGACTGTTGTGAACAAACCGATTCCCGAACCTCCGACCCTCGAAACCCCGATTTTGTTTGGACAGTTTGGGGAATATACGATTACGCCACGCGATCGCCTGGAGGTGAAAATCTATCGGGCGGGTTTGTTCGTGTCGGCGCTGAGTTTCGCGATCGGTACGGGGTTGGTGCTGGGAGTCGGGACGACTCCGACTGTTTTGGACGGGTTAACGCCGCTTTGGATTGTGTTTGGTGTGGGTTTGGGCGTCAGCTTGCTGACAATTCATATCTATCTACGTCCACTCCATCGGTTGTTACAACTGTTTTGGCTCATTGGATTTCTCGCGTCGTTGGATGTGCTGACCCAAACCAATACGCCGCTGGTCGCAGAGATTTACACCCATCCCGATCGCCTCTGGAGCATTGGCTGTCTCTTTGCAGCACTGACAGGGATTATCTTTAAAGAAGCATTTTGTTTCGATCGCGCTGAAACCAAGTTTTTAACGCCGATCATGCCGCTGACGATCGGCGGTCATATGATGGGAATTTTGCCCGTGGCGAGCGAAAAAGTCTTGCTGGGAATATGGGCGGTGTTGTTGCTACTGTTTGCCAGTCGCAAGCTAACGCAGAATATTCCCGATGATATCGGTGATAAGAGCGTATTCGATCACTTGAAAGATCCCGAGGCTCACCCCGATCGCTTTGCCCTCGCCAAGAAGGATGCAACCTTAGATGGAGAGGCATTCAGCAACGATTGAGGGGTGATAGACCTATTCTCATCGAGAGCAATTCAGGCCAATTCAGGGCAATTTCGATCGATACACATTTCGATACACATTCTGTACCGAGGATCGATGGTGATCAATCCGCCGGTCTCAACCTCGATACTTTTCTTGAAGTAATGAACGATAGCACCGAGCGTATGTACTGGCTGGCCTGGACTCGTCTGCGTGGCATTGGCTCGAAATCTCAGCAAGCTTTGTTCGATCATTTTGGTTCAATGGCGACGGCTTGGGCAGCGAGCGCGGCGGATCTGGCGGACATCGAAGGAGTTCGGGGCGAAAACCGTGGATTCGATCGTTGCTCAACGCTTAACGATCAACCCAGAACAACTATACGCCACCTATACCGACGCCAATCCGAACTTTTGGACGCTCGGCGACGACGATTACCCAGCCTTGTTGCGAGAGAGTCCGCTACCGCCGCCGATTTTGCATTACCTGGGCAAACCTCAGCCTGAAGATTTGACGGGTCAGAGGCCGAGCGTGGCGATCGTCG
>JAAUPN010000063.1 GCA_012033105.1 Coleofasciculaceae cyanobacterium RL_1_1 | reverse complement strand
ACGACAACAGCATCCAGGCGATGGGGATCAGGATCAGCGTGCCGACCAGCGCGATCTGCAGCAGGTTGAGCCGGCGCACCCAGGCGTCGGACAGCGGATGGCCGTTCACCACGCCACCTTCTTTCGCGCCTGCGTCAACACCAGCACCGCGCCCAGCAGCCCATTTAAAATCGGGTGAACACTGGTGGGTGGAATGGGGATATGCAGCGATGAAACAGCGAAAAAGGCTGCACTCAGAAGCGCTGTTTTCGGGATTTGCTCCTGGGCATTGGGTTCGCGGGCAATCCGACGAAACGAGTACCAAGCTAGAGCGCCAGTGGCGGCGTAGCTAGCAATACAGACTCGTGCGGGCAAAAAACCGTCGGCAATATGCATAAATTCAGTCCGTGTGTAAAGGTGAGGAGGAGCGAGATCGCGATCGCCTGAGAATCTTAAGTTTCGGAGAGGGGGGGCGAAGCGGACGATCGCCGTGAAAAGAAGAGTGCAGTACCGATCGCTCCCCAGACGATCGAGCCGATCGCAATCCAGCGTGGCATCGGACTCGCTGCACTTCCGCGCGTTTGATGCGCGGCTAAGGCTTGAGAGGAGGCGCTGTCATCGGTGGTCGCACCGTCCGGACTCACCAGATCGACCCCTTCACCTTGGGCAAAGACCTCCAGCTCGGCCAGTCCGCCATGACCTGCCTGTCGCACTTGAAACGTCCAGTTTCCAGGTTGTTTCGCGATCCAAACCCAGCGCCCTTGCTCGTCTGTGATACCCGTATCGACTGGTACTTGCGGATTCTCCGAACCAAACACACTGACCTGCGCCTTAGCCATGGGATCACCAGAATCATAGACGGCCTCTATTTCGTAAGCGCGTACATCTTTAATCATGATGTTGGCTCCATGAGCGGTTGCGGCGGTTGCGGTCGCCATCATTGATCCCACCACGGCGATCGAGGCACGGCCAGCAGTCCAGATCCAAGTATTTTGCTTCAACATCTATATGTATGTCCTCTCTTCAAACAAAAAAATGTGCGGCTCCGTGTCGGAGATAAACGTCGGATTGAATGCCCGACCGTGTTGTATCAGATGCTTTGAGGTCAATCTAGGCTATGAGGAATCGAACAGCATCGATTTCCCGATCCCTGACATAATTCTGCGCGATGAATCTGGTGAACGATCTAGACGGACTTGAAGTCGGTGAGAAGAATCGGGCAAGGCTCCTTAGACGATGGACTGGCAGTGTCGGTGTACTGGTGATGATACGAGGTGAAACTCAAAGTGGAACCGAAGAACGATCGAAGTTATTTCTACGAGAGCGAACTTAACGTTTGTTTGAGACGGTTTACATTCAGTCTCGTTTTGCAATGATCTGATCGGGTTGCTGCAAGGCTAGCCATCCTGGTGTGCGTCGTGGAATAGCCATGAAGTTGGGTTGAGAGACAACTCAACTTCAGGCGAAAGGGCGACTAGGGCGACTTAGAGTTACTAGGGTAACTTGCAGGTGAGTGTCTTAGCTTGATCGCGTTGCCGAGATAGGACAGACCTTGAGGCCGACCGGTGTTGATAGCACGATCGCCTCAATGCCAAAAGCACAGCGCAGATTCTCCGGTGTGAGGACGGTTTCGGGCGAGCCAACTTCGATCGCGCGTCCCTCCTGAATGAGAGCAAGGCGATGGCTGTAGCGAGCCGCTAAATCTAGCTCATGCAGGACGGTGATAATCGACAGGTCACGATCGCGATTCAGTCGTGCCAGCAGTTCCAGTAGTTCTAGCTGGTAGCGCACATCCAGAAACGTTGTCGGCTCATCAAGCAGCAACACACGCGGATTCTGTGCCAGCGCCAGCGCCAAAAATGCCCGCTGACGTTCACCACCGGAAAGCTGCACCACCGAACGATCCGCGAGGTGTGTGAGATCCGTATCAACGATCGCCGCTTCCACCATCTCGCGATCCGCCGCATTTTCCGCCCACTGCCACCACGGACGATGGGGCGATCGTCCCAAACTCACCAACTGCCGGACGGTTAACTCCTCGGGAATCATCGGCGGCTCCTGCGATTGCACGGCCACCACTCGCGCCAAATCACAGGCCGAAAACTCCGCGATCGGTTTACCCTCTAAAACAATTCGGCCACTCTGAGGCACTAATAGCCGCCCCAACAGCCGCAACAGCGTTGATTTTCCCGATCCATTCGCTCCGATCAAACTCAGCCATTCCCCTGCCTGAAGCGTCAGGGACACCTCACGCACGATCGCCCGATCTTGATAACCACCCGACACCCGCTGCGCGACCAGCACCGGAGGACGCGATCGATGCTTTGGCGGAATCAAGTTAGTTACGGGTTTTGCTAGCGGATTGGCGATCGGGGTTGTCATGGGAGCTTGTCAACGAAATTATGAAACGAGCTTGTGATTGCAACGAGATTATGAAACGAGAACGGCCAGCCGTTCGGCGGTTTCGCCTAGGGTGTGGGTTCCGATTGGGTGGCGATCGCCAGACGGATATTTTCCAGGGATCGCAGCCGATCGATGATGGCGATCGCCAGCCCATGACGAATTGAGGCATCTGCATTGAGCACAACAAGATCGGTATTCGCCATCGCCGCAGCGCGTAACACTTCCGTTGGCAAATCCTCCAACTCGACCAGCTCGTTACCCACAAAAATCGTGCTATCCGCCGTAACCGTAATTGCGACCGGCTCCGTTGTTTGGATTTCCGACTGATCAGCTTCGGGCAAATTTACCGGTAAGCCTTCGTTACGCGAGAGAAACAGTGAGGAAATGATAAAAAAGGCCAAGATCGCAAAAATCACATCGATCGTTGACACAATATTAATTTGTGCCGGCACATCCGGCTCATCTTCAATAAATTTCATCGCACCCTCCCATAACCTCTCTCATCATTAAGATTCAACGTGAGACAACTCTCGCAGAAATAGCTCTAAACGTCCATTTGCAGAGTTGATTGCTGAGATTTGTCGCCGATAAAAACTCCGAAACATATTGGCAAATAGCAACGTGACGATCGCCACCACCAAACCCAACACCGTCGAACTCAACGCCTCGCTAATCCCACCCGTAACGCCGATCGTGTCACTCTGGCTCACATCCCCCAGACTCAGCGACGCAAACGATGTCATCAACCCCAACACCGTCCCCAGCAGCCCCAACAACGGCGCGATTGCGATCACCGTATCAAGCACCGTATTAAACCGTCGTAGGTTGGGGAGTTCCTCGCGGGCGGCAGTTTCGAGCGCGACCTGTACCGTTTCGAGATCGCATCGTTTGAGCTGTAACGCCGCAAGGAAAATGCGCGGAATCGGTAAATCCGTATTTTTTTGTAGCACCACGATCGCCTGATCGCGATCACTTTCAAGTAACGAAAAAACACGATTAATGACTTTAGTTTCGCGCCGCCAGATCTGAGACCAATAATAACAGCGTTCAATAATTAGCGTGAATGAAATCAGAGAAAACGCAATGAGCGGTATCGCAACAATTCCGCTCGACGTTAGGATATTTTGAGTCATAAGTTTTGATTAATCGCAGATTGATCCTAACCACAGACTTAATCATTTGACAGCCAGTCAAGCTTATCGCGCATGACAAATCGACCAAATGCCCGCATAAATAGTAATCCCATCAATCCCGCAAATCCAAAACAGAGAAATGCCGCGATCGACATCGAACCCGAAGCAAAAATCGCGCCTGACATGAAGCTAAAACCACAAAATCCGCCGTAAATCATCGCCTTCATCGCCAGTTGTAACCGTGCGATCGCCCGTTCAGTTTCGAGCTTTTGCGATCGCCAACGTTGTTCGCCATCATCAAGCCGCCGCTCGATCTGCATCAGCAACACTTCGACGCGACTCGGGCGATCGAACCGACTCGTAATGAAATTTTTGGCCTGACGGACAATTTCGCCCGCGATTTGCTTCTGCCCCTGTTTGCCCGCGAAGTTTTCACGAAGGGCTGAATGCAAGCCATCAGGTTGTACTGCTGATCGAGACTCCGCGCCACACCGTCGAGAGTTCCCAGCGCTTTCAAGATAAACGTCATCTGCGCCGGGAGTCGAAACGGCTGTTTCTCAAACATTTCGTATAGCTCGTATTTGAGCTGACGAAACTCCTGAAAATTCAGCGGGCGTTCCCGGAAGCGATCGAGCGCAAACTCAATCATCGTCTGCACCGGCGTCATATCCTTCATCTGCGACACCAGCCCCATCGACACCAGCGTATCGACCACCTCATCCGCATCCTTGCGAATCACCGCAAACAGCGCCCGCGTCATTTCTGCCTGATTCAGCGAGCTAATTTCGGACATCATGCCGAAATCGTAAAAATAATCTTGCCCTGGCTATCAACGGCCATGTTGCCGGGATGGGGATCAGCTTGAAAGAAACCATCCACAAGTAACTGTTTGAGATAGCAGCCAATCCCAGTTTTGTTAATTTCCTTCGGATCAAGCCCGATCGCTTCGAGCTGTTCGCGCCGATCGATCTTGATCCCCGGTAGATATTCCAGAGTTAAAACGTGGGTGCTGGTGTACGACCAGTAAACCTTGGGCGCGAGGATATTGGGATAGTCGGCAAAGTTTTCTCGGAAGCGATCGGCGTTCTGTCCTTCGTGAACGTAATCAATTTCGAGATAAATGATGCGGCGAAACTCGTCGTAAATGGCTTCAAGTTCAAACTTACGCACACTGGGAAACAGCCGTTCACAGAACTGCACAAGCTGGTACAGCGCTTTAAAGTCGAGATCAAACAGGGCTTCGAGGCCGGGACGCTGCACTTTCACCGCGACTTCCTCGCCGGAATGAAGCCGCGCCCGGTGAACTTGCCCGAGACTGGCGGCGGCGAGGGGAATCGGATCAAATTCGGCGTAGAGAACGTCGATCGGCTGTTTCAGATCCGCTTCGATAATGTCGATCGCGGCGGTCGAACTAAAGGGCGGGACGCTGTCCTGAAGTTTACTCAGCGCCCGGATGTATTCCAGCGGCAGCAGGTCGCCACGGGTCGAAAGTGCCTGACCGATTTTGATGAAGGTTGGGCCGAGGTCGAGCAGTTGGCCGACGAGCTGTTCAGCGCGTTTTGTCCGCTGTTCCGGGCTGCTGCGTTGTTTGCGGCTGTCCCACCAAAGTCCGAAGGCAAACTGAATCGTGGCCGAGAACACATCAATCTGACGGGCGATCGCGGAATACTTCTGCTGTTGCCACGGCAGCGGCTTGGGTTTAGCTCGGGTCAGCATAACAGACAAGGAGAAGACGATCAGAAGGGGACGCGAGAAGACAGATCCATCGAAGCCTGCGATCCAGTCATAACCGTCGTTCGCGGTCGATGATGACGGGATCACGAGAATACCGAAAACACGATCGCATTAAATCGCATTAATCGCATTAAATCGCATTAAAAAGAGCTGTGCGCTTTTGCAGCATACAGCTCTTTTTGATTCGCGTGGCGATTATTACACGTAGCGCTTCAAGCTACAAATAACAATAACCTGCCATTCGTCAATGTTGATTACTCAACGTTGATTACTCAACCGGAATACCACCGGTGCAACGAGCCTCAGGATCAGCGGCATCAGGCACAACACCAACACCGTTACCGTCAACCGGCTCTTCTTCACCACAGGCAGCAGCAGCAGTTTGACCAGCGGCATCACCGGTTTCAATTACGACCACAGCGCCGATGTAGTCACGGACGGATTGTTGGTCAGCAGCCGTTGCGACTACGGTTGCGAGGGTTGCGGTCGGAACCGGGGTCATTGCGAAGGTGTAGTTATTACCTTGGGTCGGGATACCGATTTTCAGTTCAGCAAAGTCGGTTGCAAATGCATCGTTTTCGAGGCGGAACGACTGTTGCGAGCGGTTGACCGCACCGATGTTGTTTTTGCCTTCAGCTTGGCGTGCTTTTGCAGCTTGGTTCAGGAACGACGGCAGCGCGATCGCAGCCAGAATACCAATAATGATAATAACGACGAGCAGTTCAATCAGGGTGAAACCTTCGTTATCAGCTTTTTTGCTGTTCAGGTGTTGCAGGAATTTAGCTTGGAAGTTAGCGTTCATTGAGTGACCTCTCTTGAAGCAGGGAATAGCAGGTTAGTTGCGATTCGGTTGTGCATTTAATGTACCCACTGTGCTGTGACTTCCGATCACATCTGCCAAAAAAAGTTTTTTGAAGGGTCTCTACAGACAGTCGAGCGCCGAGGATACGGCGGAGCTGGACTGTAAGACGAACTGACCGTGGGAGTCTTGGTGCCAATGATCCGCTTCTTTGACCGTCGTAACCGGGAGTTCGGTGAGCGCGGAGGTGGGCGATCGCGTCGCCGATGTCACCGTTGAGGGGAAGGATTCCCGGTGAGCTGGCCTCTCGATTATCCCTGGGCGATCGCTTTGTGGTAGGTCATAGCCCAGAGGGGTGACGATATCGGGTGGCATTTGTAGACTACGAGTTCCGGTGACGTAGAACGTTGATCCAGCCGCCCAGTTGCAAGCATTGCGGCGAATGGCTTCGACGGTGACGAACTCTGTGGGTAAGGAGTTTATCCCCGTCGTCGTATCAAGATCCGGTTCGGTCAGGGTCACGTTGCCACGAAAGTCGGCTCCGAGGGAGGAGGAAGCGGTGATGTCGCTGTCGGGGGTGAGCCGATCGCGGATGCTAGCTCCAAACAAGCCCTGTATCTCGATCGTGACTCGTCCCCCAAGACCAAGACCGGCATTGGCGGTAATGTCACTGTTGTTCCGCGCAACCAAGGTATCGCTACGGATCGCAATATTGCCACCGTCGCTACTGCCTGCATCCGTCGTGATGCGGCTGCGATCGAGTCGTACATCATCGGCCTGAATCGTAATACCACCACTCCGTCCCACCCGTGTCCCCGCCGACAGGATCGATCCAGCGCTCAGAAACAGTTGCTCCGCCTGAATATCCAGGACTCCTGCATTACCTTGCCCCAGATTGGAGACGGAAATCCCCGAACCCGCTTGCAAAATGAGCCTGGGGGTCTTGATCGAAACATTGCCCGCTGGATTGGGGGTGATGCTGCCCGAGCTGATGGTGTTTGGAAGGCCGTTGGCCAGTCGTATGGAATCCGTCGCCGCGATGGTGATATTTCCCCCGGCTCCCGCTTGATCGAATACGCCTAACCCTGGAAAATCCGCGCCGGACTGGCTGGAGAGATACCCCACACCGGTAAACTCGATCGCCCGCGCTTGGACATTAATATTCCCGGCATTCCCGCTCCCCAGCAAACTATTGACGAATAAACCCGCTGGGATACCTGGGCTGAAGTTTGCGTTATCAATCCGAAATGTGTCGCTCAAACGAACGTTAATATCACCACCGTTTCCCGATCCGAGGGCTGCACTCGCCAGGGAGCCGTTTTCCCTGAGGTGTAAATCGGTTGCCTGAATGTTGATGTTTCCGGCTTCTCCGGAGGAACCGATCAACGAACTGGCTTGAAAGAGAGAGCTAGAAACATCTAGGGTCCCGCGAATGGCTAAATTAATGTCTCCGCCTCGACCAATGCCCCCAGCAGCGGTCAGAATGATCGCCCCCTGGCTGGACTGAAAATTGCGAGCGGCAATGGTGACATCACCGGCATTGCCGACACCTAAACTGGCGGCATTCAGACCGACAACACGAATGGCGCTGCTCACGCTGGGGTCACTGAGCGCTCGGGCATCGGTGGTCAGTTGAACAAGCTGAAGCTGCTGTAAATTGTCATTCCCCAGGCCGGTCAGTTCGACCTTGCCCCCGGAACGAATGGTGATGTCACCACTATCGCCAGAACCCAGGGTGGCAGTAATGACACCAACATTCCCGGTAATTTGCACCTGACTACGAGCCGCAAATTCGATCCCTCGGCTCGTCTGATCACCTAACGTGAGGGCGGAGAGGGTTGCTTGATCCTGAAGATTGAGCCGATCGCCCAGCAGCCGAATTTCGCCACCGCCAAATCCGGAAACATCCAGATTGCTCGCGCCGCGCACGTCAACGGCACCAAAATTGTTATTTAAATCAAACTCGAAGGCGAAGGGGGTTTGATCGATCGATTGCCAGTTAACCGAGGCTTGGTCTCCCAAGCTAGCGAGATAAATTTGACCGGAGGGCGCGGTCAGGAGGCCGTTATCGACGGTCACATCGCCACCGACGAGCGCGAGGGTTCGTCCGGGGCGGACTTCCAAGCCGACTAGGGGCGCTCGAAACGGATTTGAGCTGATATCGATCGGGGTGGAGTTGAGTGGATCGGCCTGGGCTAACTGGATTTGCTCGGGACTAAACAGTTGGCTGGCCGCGCGAGATTGGGTCACGATCGCGCCGGGATTCGACCCCGCCTGAAGACCGATGGGAATATCCAAGGCCAGTAAACCTTCGGTGGCGATATCGTCGATCGACCAGACAAACCCGTCGGCAAATTCGACTTGACTGGCAGTGGTGGCAATCAACGAACCACCGAGGGACAATTGAGCGGTTTCCCCCAGAGAGATCCCATTGGGATTCAGGAAAAAAATGCTAGCGGGGTGGGTTGATCCGAGCTGACCGTTCAGGATCGACATTTGGTCGCCGGTTACCCGTGCCACGATGTTTTGAGTATTGGCGGGAATCGCTTCAAACCAGACGGCGATCGATTCAGGAATGGAAAATGTTTCAAAGCTATGAAATAGGTTCGTACCGGAAATCGTCCCACCTTGGATCGAAAGACGGTTCACCTGATCCAACACGATCGAGGGTTGGGGAATGGTGCGATCGGGGACAACCTGCGCTTGAGCGGCGATCGGTGTTGTCAATCCCCCAAAAAGGATCAGCAGGCTACACCTGATCGGGAAAAAGGGTTGATGCCAGACGGCTGCGATCAGTGTTTTCGGGTATGTCATGAACGATTTCAAGGGTTAAATCCTGAGCTGGCTGGACATTTCCAAGCCCTGCATTGCAATGCATTTCTAGATACGCTGCATCCCGAGTTCACGGGATGCAGAACCTCTTACAAGCATGACGACACAAAACCTGGAACGTTGGACAGCACGTGTCCTTGCACCCCTCAATTGACGGATCGGGCTGCCACAAACTCCATCAGCTTTAAATTGTAAACAAAATATTAAGCTTTGGGGTTTGATTTTATGACGTTAAGCATTGCCGTGATGCTTTAGCTCATGCAATAAAAACGCCCATTTATCCACAACCTCCTCGATTTGTTTGCTAGTGGGTTTGCCTGCACCGTGTCCGGCTTGGGTTTCGATGCGGATCAGTTGGGGTCGATCGCCCGTGTTGGCGGCTTGGAGAGCGGCGGCGAATTTGAAGCTGTGGGCGGGGACGACGCGATCGTCGCGATCGGCGGTGATAATCAGCGTGGCGGGGTAGTGTGTACTCGGTTTAAGGTTGTGCAGCGGCGAATAGGCGTAGAGTGCGGGGAAATCGGCGGGTTCGTCGGGCGTGCCGTATTCCGAACACCACGCCCAGCCGATCGTGAATTTGTGAAAGCGCAACATGTCCAGCACACCGACAGCGGGGAGCGCCGCCGCGAACAGATCCGGGCGTTGCACCAGGCAGGCTCCCACCAGGAGGCCGCCGTTACTGCCGCCACCGATCGCCAGTTTTTCCTTGGACGTATACCCCTCCGCGATCAACCATTCGCCCGCCGCGATGAAATCATCAAACACATTTTGCTTACGGTCTTTCATGCCCGCCTCGTGCCACGCTTCGCCGTACTCGCCGCCGCCGCGCAGATTGGGAATCGCCAAAATGCCGCCCTGTTCCATCCACAAAAGCTGACTGACGGAAAAGTTGGGCGTGAGTGAAACGTTAAAGCCGCCGTAACCGTAGAGATAGGTCGGGTTAGAACCGTCGCGGGCTAAGGTTTTGAGGTGCGTTACAAACATCGGGATGCGTGTCCGTCTTTGCTAGTGTAGAACACCTGTGCAGTGACGAAGCGATCGCAGTCGATATTCACGTCGGGCTGACGGAAGATCGTACTTGTGCCGGTGGCGCAGTCGTAGCGGTAGATCGTGGTGGGGGTGGTGAAGCTGGTGAAGACGTAGAAGGTGTCACGATCGCTGCGTTTGCCGGAAAAGCCGCCGATCGAGCCGATGCCGGGAAGTTCGACGATTTGGCGATCGCTGCCATCCAGGGCGAAATGTTCCACCTGGTTTTTCGCGTCTTGCAGATAGGTGACGTAAAACCGATCGCTCAACGTGCTGACGGATTCGATCGGATTGTCGGTTTCGGGGATCAGCTCGTGGCGATCGCCGGTTGCAATATCGATCTCGATGACTTTACTTTTCGGTGCGCCGTGATTGGTCTCAAACCAAAAGCGTGTCCCGTCGTTGTCGATGAAACCGTAGGCGGCGTCGAAACTGTCGATCAGTTCCACGATCGTCGCACTCGGATCGGTTAAATCTTGGTAGTAAAAACGATTGGTGCGGGTGGTGTCGCGCCAAACGGACACCACGAGATAGCGCCCATCATCGGTGACGCTAGCACTTGCACCCCATTTCGGTTCGTTGGGAAAATCAAGAATCAGCTCGTCTTCACTCTGCGGTGTACCGAGGCGGTGGTAATACAGCTTTTGAAATTCGTTAACGTCTTGCAGTTCGCTGGTCGGCGCATCGTAGCGGCTGTAGAAAAAGCCCGCGCCGTCGTGCGTCCAGGCCGCGCCGGAGAATTTCACCCAAGTGATCGTCTCGTCCAAGTCTTCACCCGTGGCGATGTCGCGCACGTGCCAGGTCGTCCAGTCTGATCCGCCTTGAGATAGACCGTAGGCAAGATAGCGACCCTGGGGATCGATCGCCGTGCCGCCCAGGGCAACGGTTCCATCGTCGGAGAGGGTGTTGGGATCGAGCAAAACCTGAGCCTCACCGTCGAGGCGATTGAGCCAATACAGCACGCTTTGATTTTGCAAGCCGTCGTTTTTGTAGAAAAGTAGCGATCGCCTCGTTTATAGGGCGCACTATATTTCTCGTAGTTCCAGATTTCCGTTAGGCGAGCCTTGAGCCGATCGCGATCGGGAAGCTGCGCCAAATACCCAAAGGTCAGCTCATTTTGTGCCGCAATCCAGGCCGCCGTTTCGGGACTATCCCCATCTTCCAGCCAGCGATAGGGATCGGCGATCTCCGTCCCGTGGTAGTTCTCGACGCAATCAGTGGTGTGGGATGTGGGATAGTTCAGCATTGAAAATTTGAAGGTTGGAGAGTTTTCAGTATAAAAACACCGTAGCTCCAGAGCGTAGGAACAGATGGAGCAAGATGGCAAACAACCGATCAAACCGTCGCCTAGCCCACAATTGTCGATCCCCAATTTAGGGTAAAGATTGACCATGGGACGATACATCTACGGATCTAACCCCGCCGAACCCGTCAATTTATCCTAAATCTTAATTCGATTTATCCCCATCACCCCCCTTCCTTTCGATGCCCGAATCCTACCAACGCATTCGTCTTGGGGTCGCCTTTTTTGTCGCCACGATCGCGATCGCCATTTTCGGCTACATCTGTTTCGGCTGGACGACCCTCGAAGCGGTTTACATGGTGGTCATCACCATCTTCGGCGTCGGCTATGGTGAAGTCAGACCGCTGGACACCCCCTTTCAAAAAGTGTTTACCATGCTGGTCATTGTGGCGGGAACCACCTCGGCGGTGTATATCGTGGGGGGATTTATCCAAATGGTCACCGAAGGGGAAATTCATCGCGCTTTGAGTATGCAAACCCGTCAACGCACGATCGCCAACCTGCGCAACCACGCGATTATCTGCGGTTTTGGTCGCATGGGCGAGGCGATCGCCCATCAGCTTGAAGCCGCCGCGCTCCCATTCGTGATCATTGACCATGATCCCGATCGCGTCGCCCTCGCCGAAAGTCTAGGCTACCTAATCCACAGCGGCGACGCCACCCGTGAGGACTGCCTCTACGCTGTCGGCATCCTCGAAGCCAAAACCCTGGCCACGGTGTTATCCGACGACGCGATGAATGTGTTTACCACCCTGACCGCTCGCGAACTCAGTCCCCAGTTAACGATCCTGTCCCGGAGCGAAGTCCTGGAAACCGAGCGTAAATTGCGCCTCGCGGGTGCTGATCACGTGATCTTGCCCCTCACGGTTGGCGCGACCCAGATGGCGAACCTGATGACCGAAACCAATCGGCGCGATTTCTTGAACCATCTTGAAGAACGGAATTATCTCAATGAACTGCTCGCAGATATTGAGGTGCAAATGGATGAACTGACCGTACAGCAAGGGTCGCTCGCCTTGGGGCGGACGGTGATGGAAATGGAGGTACGTGGTAAGGGGGCATTTATCGCGATCGCCATTCGTCGCGCCGATGGCAGTACGATTTTTCGGCCTCATCCATCACAAATGTTGCAGACCGGCGATGCGCTGATCGTGATCGGCCATCGTGATGCGATCCCCGAGTTCGCCGATCGCTACGAATTTCAGCGCAAACAACTCAAGGTTCGCCGGGATTCGCTCCCGCCTGTTTTATGACTGCGATCGACCTACTGTGGATGCTGATCTGTTCCGGCCTCGTGTTCCTGATGCAGGCCGGTTTTATGTGCCTGGAGTCGGGCATGACGCGATCGAAAAACAGCATCAATGTTGCGATCAAAAATTTGGCGGACTTTGGCCTATCGGTGGCGTTGTTCTGGGCGTTTGGCTTTGCGCTAATGTTCGGCGTGTCCCGTTGGGGCTGGTGGGGACAGGGGGCGATCTTTCCCAGTTTGGACGCACCGGATCAGGCGGTGTTTTTTCTCTATCAAGCGATGTTTTGCGGCACGTCTACCACGATCGTCTCCGGCGTCGTCGCCGAACGGATGCGCTTCAGCGCTTACCTGGCGATCGCGGCCTTGGTCTCCGGCCTGATCTATCCCGTGTTCGGTCACTGGGCGTGGAATGGCTCGATTCACCGCACCCTCGAAGCCGCAACCCAAACCCAAGGCTGGCTCGAACAGCTCGGCTTTGTCGATTTCGCGGGTTCGACGGTGGTGCATAGCGTTGGGGCGTGGGTCGGGCTGGCGGCAGTGATCGCGATCGGAGCGCGGCGTGGACGATTTCCCGGTGCGACGGGCGCGGCGGGATCGGGACGGGTCGAAAAAATCCAGGGTTCCAATATGCCTTTCTCAGTGCTGGGGGCGATACTGCTCTGGTTTGGCTGGATTGGTTTTAATGGTGGCAGTAACTTTGCGCTCGATGCCACCGTGCCGGGAATTTTGCTAAACACGATGCTGGGCGGGGTGGCCGGTTTATTGGTTGGCGCGGGTCTGAGCGCGATCGCCGATCGTCGGGTTGAAGCCGAACCACTGATCAACAGCACCCTGGCGGGATTGGTGGCGATCACAGCCAGCGCTCACGCCGTTGATGCGCGGCTCGCCGTGATCATTGGCGGAACCGGCGCAGCGATCGCCCTGCTGGTGGCGCGACAGCTCATTCATTGGCGCATCGATGATGCGGTCGATGCGGTTGCCGTACACGGTGGTGCAGGCGCGTGGGGGACGCTCTGCGTCGGCTTGTTTGGTGATCTGGCTCGGCTGGATACGGGGTTGGGTCGTCTGGCGCAAATTGGAGTGCAGGGCTTGGGGATTGCGACGGCGCTGGTCTGGGCGTTGGGGGTGAGTTGGCTGGTGTTGCGATCGCTCGATCGGTTCTTGCCGTTACGCATCTCGATCGAAGATGAAGAACTGGGCTTAAACCTGTCAGAACACAACGCCAAAACCGAAACCTATGATCTATTTCAGGTGATGGATCGACAGGCAGAAACCCACGATCTGAGCCTGCGGGTTCCCGTCGAACCGTTTACCGAAATGGGTCATATTGCTGCTCGGTATAACCAAGTGATGGATGCGTTTGAAGCACGACACCATAAAAGCGTCGAAGATTTGGCCGAAATTTATTACGTCACGGCGGCGATCGCAGCGGCGATCGAACACGATACCTTCGACGCGGATCACCTCGGATTGGAAAATGTGATCGATCGAGCCGACGAAATCGGCGCACTGGCTCGCACCATCAGCCAGATGGCCGAAGCCCTTCAGCAACGGGATTTAGAATTAACGCGCCTAACCCAACAACTTACCCAATCCCACCTCGATCCCGAAGCCTCTGTTTAGCCTCGGATTTGCTGCCAACACAGTATCTACCCACTACCCACGAATCAATGCAAACACTTCAGGCTTAACTCAGCTCGTTGCCCGCAAAATGCCGATAAACCGGCAACGTAAAGTGAAATGTGCTACCACAGCCCGGACGCGAATCCACCCAAATTCGCCCATAATGCGCCCGCACAATCCGCTGACAGAGCGCCAGCCCCAAGCCATAACCATCTTGGCTTTCATCCCGATTCAGCCGAAACCGATCTTCAAACACCGTGGTTTGATCCTCGCTCGGAATCCCCGGCCCGGTGTCCGAAATACTAATCTGAAGTTTTTGCGATGTGCGATGCAAGATGGCGATCTTGATCGTGCCTTTTTCTGGGGTGTACTTGATCGCATTATCGATCAAGTTACTGATTAACTGTCGAATGCGTTCACCATCGGCATAGGCATGGGGCAAATCCTTGGGAATATCCGTACATACCCGATGTTGCTTCCGCTCTAGGTGTTCTTGCTGCTGGTTTAAAACATCTTTGCACAGGGCTTCAAGATCCAAATCCTGGGGATAAATCGGGAATCGATCGCAGCCACTGTGGGAGGTTTCGAGGATATCGGTGATCATGCGATCGATCTGGCGGCTCTGGGTGCGAGCGTGGTGAAACAGCTTGGCCGCAATGTCCCGACGGGAATCAAGAGTGTTTTGATGGAGCAGCGTTTCGAGAGTTTCCAGCGCGATCGAAATCGCCGTCAGTGGGTTGCGCAGGTCGTGAGCCAGAATCGAGATCAGCCGATCTTTAAAATTGAGGCGATCTTCTAAATCTGCCTTTTCTTTTTCTAACGCAAACACCCGATCGGATAGCTCGAAGACCTCTGAGGAAATCGCCAACGACTGACCCATCGACCCCATCGACGCATTAAACTCTGGTTCATGCCCATCCGGGTCTTGATTCTTGCTCGATGGGTGGGTGACTTCGGTGGGTCTAGAGGCTGGGACGATCACGGGCGGCTCATCCGCTAGCATCTTCTGCCAGCGCAGCCAATAGCGTTCAAGCTGAATCACCAGGTTGCTACCCGCCAGCATTTGACGCGGCTCGGGGTAAAGCTTGAGTAACGTGGGTGTAGCGATGAGTTTAAAGTGTTCGGCCAGGTACGGTTGCTTGCTGACATCAACGACTTCCAGCGAAAAATTTTGTTCGTCCGTATTTTCCAGATAGCGACGAATGTATCGCATTTGCTCCCATGAACTCGGACGTCGATCGACAAACAGTAAAAGCTGAATGGTCGCCTGGGTTTGGCCTGGGTATCCGGGGATGGGTGGTGCTGTCGTAGGTCGGTCTAAATCTGACATGAGAGCCTCATTGCTAAAGCAGCGTCAGTTTGGGAAAAAACAATGCGAAGTCCTAGCTAACGGTAACTTTATGGAAATAGTCAATAATCTGAGTTGATCACAGCGGGGATTGGATCGCGACAAACCTAGGGGAAGCCATCTCAGCTCACTCAACAACGAGCTTGAGGTACATTGCTAAACGCTCAGGACTGGGAAACCCCTAAAAGATGTGGATTCGATCAATACATGTTGATTTAACACCGCCGCACACTTTAATATTCCCCCTACATCTTAAGACCTTCTTTAGGTTCCGGTTAAGCCGCGTCCTAGATTTTACTGAGTTTTGGGTTTATTTGAATCGATCGCCTCGGGTTCGATCTTGGCTTAAGATTGCTCTGGCATTACCAGGCGTTTGTCCCGCATTTGCCGTGATCGTGCCGTGATCTTGTCATGCTCTTGCTGTGATATTGCTTTGAAAGACTCCCCGACCGATTCCCCGCAACCGCTTCCGACCGACGCTTCGCCGTCAGAATCGGCAGATGTATCCGCCTCGATCCCGGCTCCTCGTTCAGCGGTTTCACCGCTGATGATCGCGATGTTGTCGATGCTCGATCGTCTGCGGCAACACCGCTGGATCGTGACGATCGCCGCGATCTTTTTCGGTATCTCCCTCGCCCTGCTGCTCAATCGCTACTACAGCTTCTACGCTTCCTACGACCAGGGCATTTTTAACCAGGTGTACTGGAACAGTAGTCACGGACGCTTTTTTCAAAGTTCACTCTCATCGGCGCTTTCGACCAATGTGGTGAACCAAGGAGCATGGCCGGAGGTGATGTATCACCGTCTCGGGCAGCACTTCACGCCTGCGCTGATGATCTGGCTACCGATTTATGCGCTGTTTCCCTCGCCGGTGACGCTCAGTGTGCTGCACCTGACGCTGATCACCCTGGGCGGCTTGATGTTATACGTCCTGGCGCTGCGTCATGTCGATCGCCCGTTGGCTGGAGCGATCGCGGCGAGCTACTACGGTGCGAATGCCGTCGCGGGGCCGACCTGGGGAAATTTCCACGATATTTGTCAGTTGCCGCTGTTCGTGTTTGTGGCGCTGTGGGCGATGGAAACGCGGCGCTGGTGGCTATATTGGCTGATGGCGATCGCGATCGTTATGGTGCGCGAAGATGCAGGGGTCAGCCTATTTGGGATCGGTCTGTATTTGATCGTCAGCCGTCGCCACATCGGCAGAGGTCTCGCCACCTGCGTTCTGGCCTTTGGTTACATGCTGGTGCTAACAAATGTCTTGATGCCGTTCTTTTCCGCTGATATTTCCGAGCGGTTCATGATGGAACGCTTCGGGCAGTATGCGACGGGTGAGGAGGCCACAACAATCGAAATTATTTGGGGCATTCTGAGCAATCCGTTTCGCTTAATCGGCGAGCTGTTGACGCCGTTCGATCGGACGATCGCCTATCTGCTCGGCCAGGGCTTGCCGTTGATGTTCGTTCCCTTCGCGTCGCTGGCTTCCTGGACGATCGCGGGTGTGCCGTTGTTCAAGCTGCTGATCGCCAAAGGGGATTCGGTCTTGGTGATCAATATTCGCTATGCCATGACCGTCGTTCCCGGTTTATTCTACGGTGCGATTCTGTGGTGGTCGTCCCATCAAGATCAGTTCAAACGGCGCGGTGTTCGGCGGTTTTGGGTCGGTTGCGTGACGCTCTCGCTGCTGTTTACCGTGACCTCGAATCCCAATCGGACGCTGTACTTTTTGATCCCCGATTCGTTTAATCCACGCGTTCATGTGGGTCTGGTCGAACAGTGGCAACACGCCCGCGCTGTGCATGGCGTGATCGATCGCGTCCCCGGCGAGGCCAGCGTCGCCGCGACGACCTACATCATCCCCCCACCTTTCAAGCCGTCGCGAAATCCTACGCTTCCCGCAATATCAACTGCTGACCGATCGCGGCATCGTCGAACCCACCGAGTTTATCGCCCTCGATATCGCTCAACTGGTGGCCTACGCTCCGGCCTTTAAGGTCGATCGTGAACGCTTGCAAACGATCGTTCCGTTTGTCGATCAACTGCTTGAAACCGGCGAATACGGCACGATCGCCTTTGACGATGGAGCTGTCTTGCTGCAACGGGCGACGGCGAGCGATCCGGCAGTGTTGTCGGCTTGGACGGGCTATCGCGAGGCGATCGACCCAGCCGTAACACCGGGATAATTCATTTCTCTCAAAGGTTTGTAGTCATCCCTTAACCAAAGGAGTAATGCTTACGCAATGGTTGACATCGCAGACATAGCAGAACCTCAGCGCGTAGAAAATGCATAAAATCAGAATCGGATCGATCGCACGATACCGCATTTGCGGAGGAGACTAAACCATCATGGGTCGTCAAGCCAAACTCAAACGCCAGCGGAAACAGGCAATACAGGACAAGACTACGGCAATGATCAAGACTGCGGCTGATCACGATTCGCCGACCACTGCGCCGACTACTGCGCCGACCACTGCGACCGCACCGGGATCAGCGGTTGATGATCCGTCGATCGCCCCCCCCCACGGTTCCGATCACACGCGATTTCCTCAACCAAATGGAGCGCCAAGGCTATTCCCTCAAAGCGGAGAACCGAGCGCCAGACATTACGGGAATAGATCGGAAGCCTGAAAGCCCCGTGATTTCAATCCGGGGATGAAAGGCGACTCGTGCGGCTTTAGCCGCCTTTACCCAAGTAGGTAATACTGATGATCTGCTGGATGTATGCCTAAA
>JAAUPN010000240.1 GCA_012033105.1 Coleofasciculaceae cyanobacterium RL_1_1 | reverse complement strand
CGCGATCGCACTATCTCCACCTCTTGCCACGCCATGAACGTCACCTGGGAAACTGCCAAAACTTACGAGGATATCCTCTACCACAAAACCGACGGGATCGCCAAAATCACGATCAATCGCCCCCATAAACGCAACGCCTTTCGCCCACAAACCGTATTTGAGCTGTACGACGCCTTTTGCGATGCCCGCGAGGATACCTCGATCGGCGTCGTGCTACTCACCGGAGCGGGGCCGCACACTGATGGGAAATATGCCTTTTGTTCCGGGGGCGATCAGAGTGTGCGCGGTCATGCGGGCTATGTGGACGATATCGGGATTCCGCGCCTGAATGTGCTGGATTTGCAGCGGTTGATCCGATCGATGCCAAAGGTGGTGATTGCGTTGGTGGCGGGTTATGCGATCGGCGGCGGCCATGTGCTGCATTTGATCTGCGATTTGTCGATCGCGGCGGATAACGCCATTTTTGGACAAACAGGCCCCAAGGTGGGTAGCTTCGACGGTGGATTTGGTGCGGGCTATCTAGCGCGGTGCGTCGGTCAGAAAAAAGCGCGGGAAATTTGGTTTCTCTGTCGGCAGTACGATGCTAACGAGGCGCTGGAAATGGGTTTGGTGAATGCGATCGTACCCGTCGATCAGCTCGAAGCCGAGGGCGTGAACTGGGCGCAGGACGTGTTACAACACAGCCCGATCGCGATTCGCTGCCTCAAGTCGGCATTCAATGCGGACTGTGACGGTCAGGCCGGGGTGCAGGAACTCGCCGGTAACGCGACGCTGTTGTACTACATGACTGAGGAAGGCGCGGAAGGCAAGCAAGCCTTTTTGGACAAACGCAAGCCCGATTTTCGCCAATATCCTTGGCTGCCGTGATCACCCTCCTCTGAAGAGTCGGCAATGGGAAAGAGACGTTGCGATCAACTCAAGCTCACAACGCCTCTGTTCCATTTCTGGCTAAACCAACTTAAGCCCTAGCTCAACCAGGTCGGTATTGTTCTACTTCGTAAACCCAACTGTGTTGAAGGTTTTGACGAAGGTGTCGAACGGAATCGTTACAAAACCATCCTTGGTATTAGCACTCGGATCTTGAGGGAATTTTGCATCAGAGCCGTTATCATTTCCCCATGGATTCCGTACCAATAGAGCTTTTGTGCCGTCCTGCAAGGTCAGAGCATCATGAACGCTATAGGCGTGGCCACCAATAATGACACCACCCGATTGTTTTTCCGCATTGGAAACCGTGCCTGCGATCGCAAATTTACCATTGGAGAGCGCAGTTTGGACTTGCTCAAAGACAGCATCAGCGGTGAGAGAACCCAATGAGGTAGAGCTGCCATCCTCTTTCAAATCCGATTTCTCGTAGGTCACTTCGGTACTGTCAGGACTCCAAAAAATGCTCTCAACCTGCTGGCCGGAAATGCGGCGTAAAGCGACTGAACCATAATCACCATTGCCGATTACATCGTAGCCATTTTTGCCAGTTTCGCCCTCGCGGAATAGCGCGTAAGCACGCTCAAACACCGATGCCCAGATTTGTTGACCACCTGCATTTTCAGTCGTCACTGAATCGTTAGACCATTTCGCACCAAAGACATCTTTATCTTCTGGTTTGGTCACCACTTGATTGTTCACTGTGACACTGGTGGGCTGGCCGCTAGCGAAGTTATAAAACCGGATGTTGAATTCATCACCGCTTAGGCTGACCGCACCATCGAGAACAGAGCTAGCACGCGAGTCCACGGACGATAAATCTTCAATGCGACCAAAGGTTGCAGCCATGGCCGCCAAGAACGCGCAGTTACCAAAACGACCCTGGTTGAGATTGGTCACACGAATCGAGTTCAGGAGACCGCCGGTTAGGGGGTTATAGGTGAGTTGGAAGGTCTGATCTTTGCTCGTGCCAATATCAGCGCGTTCGCCTTGTTCATTAAAGACGGGCGCGGGTTTTAGGCTCGTGTTGGATGATTGCGAACTTTTAGGGGTGCTACCGATCGTCTCCGAAACCGAATTGGGTTCCAAGGTTGTGGTCAGCGTATAGTCCCCGAAACCCGGTGCATCGACGCTTGAGGCAAATACGATGTATTGCTTTCCTTGTTCAACGGTAAAGCTGACCTGGGCATTAAAGTCTCCGCCCTCGGTGTCAATGTCGTCATTCGCCGCGATCACCTCTTGGGTTAAGAGGTCAACAACGGTTAGGTATGCATCAAAGTCGTCTGAGGTTTGGGTAATGTTAACGATCGAGCCAACCGCTAACTCCGGCAAGAAATAGGGATCGGCAAAGTTTTCGGCATCGAAGGGATCGTATTCATCATTTTGCGTAAGCCGACCTCCTTGGCTCAATCCAACGAATAGGGGGTTATAACTTTCCGTACCCACACGGCTACCAGGGGAGACAGTGGCATAAATTGAGTATGGTGTGGTGGCATCGATCGCAGTGACGTTGACGTAGTACGTGCCTGCGGCTACATTATCGACCTGAAATTCATTCGTTCCCGTGGTAACGATCTCATTCGTGTCTAGGACCTCATTGGCGTTGAGATCGCGCCATAGCGTCAGGTTGATGTCCGATTGTTGAAAGTTGGTGAATGTGTCGAGAAATCCACTGTTAAGCACCTCTAAGCGATAGGTGTCGATCGCATCGTTACCGCCAACATGGTCGTGTAGCTCCACTTCGCCGCCTTGGGGAAGAGCCCGCGCGGTACTCGTGCGATCGCCTGCCAAATCATTGGCGACACTTCCCGCTACCGCTGACAGATCCATGGTGTAGTTGACTTCTCCCTCAAACTGTTCGACCGCAAGGAAGTAGGAACCCACATCGAGGGTGATATTTTCGAGCGTTTCGTCCGTGTTACCCGATCGTTCCGACACGGAGATCAATTCATCGCCGCCGAGTTCACCGTCACCGTTGAAATCCTGGTAGAGCAGCAAGTCTGCATCGGCGGTCAGTCCGGTCAGGCTGAAGTTAACAATGCTGGTTTCGGCTACTTCAAACTGGAAGAAATCGAGATAGTCCGCATCACCCACAAAGCCCTGAATTTGAGCATTCGTCGGCAAGATGCCGAGGAATCTTGCGCCGGGTTCCGTATCGTCGAGGGTCGCGGCAACGGTGCTAAATGCACCGGTTAGGTCTTCGGCGGTAATGCCTTGAACTTGGGCAAGAATTGCGCCGGTAGCCGTTAGGGAAATTTGGGTGTTGCCGTCGATCGTTGTCAGGGTCAGATCCGCTTCGGTTAGCGTATCGCCTGCGCCATCGGTCAAGGCCAGTACGTCGCCGTCATCGAGGCTAAAGTCCGTAATCACATCCGCGAGGCTGATATCGTTCACCCCGTGGCGCACGTCCACCACAAAGGCGTCGGAGCCGTCACCACCCGTCAGCGTGTCACGTCCAACATCGCCCGCGAGAAAATCATTACCCTCCTGGCCTAGCAGAAGGTCATCCCCCTGACCACCAAACAGCGCATCATTACCACGCTGCCCTTCGAGCGTGTCTGCTCCCGTATTTCCGGAGAGCAGATCAGCACCTCGGCCACCGAAGCCTTGGTCATCGCCTGCAAGTCCAAGGATGACGTCCGCACCATCGTTACCATAGATAGAATCCGACTGGGGTGAGCCGAATACAACATCACGACCACCGAGACCACGAATGGCTTGATCAATCGGGGTATCAATCCCGATCGTAAACCGATTGGGACTCGCATCAAAATCAAAAAAAGCCACTATAGTTACGACGCCTCAGAGGGACTCAGGTGAATTAGGAAAAGACTTAGGTTAAGTGATCGGAGCAGTGCCTTTAGAGCTTGACTGGCAGTGATCTGCTGCGATCGCCATCCAGAGAATGAGTATACACTTACCCTGCTGTGGCTACCATCACGGATAAAATCTCAACGTTTCTTAAACATTCGTGATGCTTTTATTTAGTAATTCTCAATTTGGCTTTATGGGAGGTTTGAGGGTTTCTGCATAACAGACTCTTGAATGAGAGCATCGTCACTACGGAAGATTTTGTGGCACACCATTTTCAACAAAATGGTCGGACTCTCCAAATTAAAATGACTGGATTGGTGTTCAGAAACTCGCTAGTAATGTGATGCTGCTGTACTACATGACCGAGAAAAACTCGGGAGACAAGCAAGCCTAAATAAGCCGTTCTTGACAAACGCAAGCCCGATTTTCGCCAATATCCTCGGCTGCCTTAGAGACCGTTCAAGCCGCGATACACAAGCTGTTTTGCTCTTCTCTCACAAGATTTTAGAAATCAGTATCGTTTTTAACTCTTAGATGTGAATAGTCGGACTTTCGGCTTATCCCTCTTCTGTTACTATCCAGAAATGCAAGGAATTTGCGTCACCTCAGTGATTCACTCAGCCAGAATCAGAACAGTAAAATTAGGCTTCTTGCTTCCTTTTTTAGATAGTAATAGAAAAGGATTATATCCATTCCCTAAACTCTAAGGAGTCTAAGCTAATGAATCGATGCTGTACGTAGCACAAGCTTCTAGCTTGTCTGCAACTAGGATGGTTGAGTCGTTATGCAGATTGAAGTACCAAGATCCTTGGGATCTGAAGTCAGCGGGCTAAAACGGGTCTATGAACGAGTGAGAGTATCCACCTCGGATTTCTCGAGATGGAGAGAAGGCTTCCTAAATCAAAATTCTTGATGCTGTTGGGACTCTGCCTCGTCGGGGGATCAGGCTCTGATACATTTCTTAAACATTTTTTATCGCTTTTGCTCGACCGCTGAGATCGCTCCACAGTTTCCGGTAAGGTATGTAGATACCGTTCAGTGACTCTCGTTGGTTTTACTGAAAAGCACTGCGTTTGGTGTTGAGACGGTAATCCCTTTCCCCACATTCTCGCTGGTGTCGGCGCGACGTCGATTCACGATTTAAATGAGGCTAAACACTTCCAGTCTGGAAGACTTGCTAGCGGCACTGCCGCATCTGAAACCTCAGATCTACTTCAAATCATCGCTGGTGGCACTGTCTCACGCGATGGAAGATCAGATCTTGGCTGGTTCGAGTGACGATATGCCACTGGCGATCGCCACGTTTCAGAGCGAGCGCTTCTACCGCCTCGAAGCGGGTCGTTATGCTCGTATCGCCAAGCAGACCCCCCAGGTTTATGTGCTGTCCGCCCCGGAAACTGAATTTCAGAATGGTACACGCAGTTACGAAACGATCGCTTTTGATCCCAGCGAGCCACTGAGCCGTGAATGGAATCTGGTCGTACTGTCGGAACGCTACGGGTCTTGCCTCATTTGCGAAGAGCGGACGCATACACCAACGGCCTCCGCGCCCCTGCTCTCCAATTCCAGCCCTGATGCTGATCCCGTACGACGATTTGAGGGGATCTGGACATTTGATCGTGATGTGGTGGTTCGTGCGGCGGATTTACTCCTCACACGGATTGAAATCTATCGACCGGAGTTGGCCGCAAAGGTTGCCGAAGCCCGCGATCGCTATGGCATTGCCCAGCGTCTGGACGGCTTGACCGCCAAGACCTGCCCCCCAGCGCGTCCGTTGATCGACCCGGATCGCACGGTGATGGGCATTGATCCAGAACCCTTTGCGGAACGTCTGATTTCGTACCTCCAAGCGGGGCAGTACAAACTGCTCAAAGCCTATCGATCGATCTCCGCTCAGGAACGTTAAGGAGCGATTGATCAAATAC
>JAAUPN010000062.1 GCA_012033105.1 Coleofasciculaceae cyanobacterium RL_1_1 | reverse complement strand
TCCCGCCACGCCGAACGCCACGAGCCCCAGTACATTGAATATTGTACTATAATTTGGCTGATTTTGAAAGACCTCAAGGATGGGCTGAATTAGTTCGGGGGCAAAATTTCGGCTGAGGGCAAATAGCAAAACTATCGCCGTGAAGCCGTATAGCGAACGGTCTGCCCAGATCGACAGTGATTGATTGTCACCGCGTGCGAATAGCAGACCGATCCACCAGCCAAGAAAAAATAAGCCGGGGTCTACCCAGTCGAACGTTTCCCTGGCGAAGAGTGTGTAGAGTGGTGCGACGATCGCGGTGATCAGGAGCGGGGCGATCGCGCTGAGTAACCAGGCTTGATTGGCGTAACGCTTCAGTCTGGGGTTGGTGGCAAACTCACTGCGCAGTTCAAACGGGCTTGACCACGGGCTGAGTTCAGGGTGAATCGTCCTGAGCTGATGTTGTAGCGAAAAGGGCTTGAAGAATGCCCCGTACAAAATCTGTAAACATTCGAGTACGTACGCCATTCCGTCACTGCCCCACAAATTGCGATTCGATCGCGGTCAGGCCAATCTTATCGAAAATCTCGAGATCGTCTCATCCGCTCTCGCCCCACGCCAGGGTAAACGCATACTCTATGCACGAAGTGATTGATCGATGAAAGCAATACAACCTCGCGGGCGCATTGCCATGCGCCCCTACAAATTCACCATTGTTTATCCATTTCAAACCGAAAAATCCTCACTTTATTGTCGTTCCTACGCAGAGCGTCTAGAGAGCCGTTCCGACGCAGAGCGCAGGAACGATCGAAAGTTTCGTATCCCGTACTCACGTGATCTACTTTTTCGGCGCTGACGACTCAGGCAGAGGACTTTTCAAAAATTCCACCACCTTCGGAAACTGACCAATCTTCAACAAACCCAACCCCAAACTCACCACCACCACAATCACCACCACACCCCCAAACCACTGCTGCAACGGCTTGAGATGCGCATTCACAAACGGAATTAACAGCCCCACCCAAATCGGAAACTTCCAAAACAACCACCGCAACCACGTCCGCCAATCCCGAACCCCCCTGCGGACGCCGCGCCGTCATCTCCTCAAACCGTCGCCGCGCCAGCTTCACCGACGATCCATCCCGCTGCGCCTCGAACAAACACCAGCCCGCCGCCTGCAACCGAAACGCATCCCATCGCCCCAGTCAAACGCGATCGCCTGATTCGCCTCAGTCAGCGCCGGATCATCCGATGACGGTAACCGCACCAAATCCCAGGCTTCCGACTCCCCTAGATCCTCGATCCGCAACGTCTGAAACAGATTAAAAAAACGTGACGTAAACTGCTTTACCCCACGGCTGTAATCCGCAATCGTCTGACGCGACGCGATCGCCAACATCACCACCCCATCATCCACCAGCGCCCGCAACACCTCATAAAAATCATTCGGGAACACCTCCGGCTTGTTGAGTAAATACTCAAAATGATCGAGGCACAAGATCGGTAAAATATTCGCCTTACGCCATGCCCGCAACGCGCGATCGAACGCCAAACGATCAAACGGTTCAACCTTCAGCGGCTTCTCCAACTCGCTCCGTTTAAACTGCTGCAACAACCCCGTACGCTTCCGAGGAATCTCATCAAGCAACGCCATCGCAATCGCCTGATAAAACGCCGCTTCCGATTGAGAATTTACCCGTCCAAACTCCACATACACCGCCACCACATCCCCCGGCCTAGGCATCACCGTCTCGTACGTACGACACACCTGCCGCAACAGCGACGATTTACCCGATCGCGCAGCACCGACCAGATTGAGACTCGGCGGCGTACTCATCGATGCACGATCAAAAATTTCGCGCAAATTGCGATCGCGCCCAACGAAATGCCGCCGCTCCGAAATCGCGCCCGTCGTAAAAAACGGATTATTCATACTGCCCATGCGATCACACTCCCCAACACTGCTTCACCAGTCTATGTTGATAGTAGGCTGGGGCAAGGCCGGAAATTCCAAAATCAAGCTGAATATAAATCATGAGAGATTGGTTATATACGCAAACCATCGCATCGATCGTAGTATGAGAAAAGACCCGTGTTGAGCGTACAGGCGGAATGTTTCGGCATCGTCATTGAGACCATTGTTTTAGGTTTGCGCTCACTCCCTGGTGACGAAAACGTTAAATAACGTTTGTCGCTCGACTTCAGTTATAAAACCACCGCTCTCCGTATACATTCTATGACCGATTCCACCAACGTTTGTTTAGAAACATCCTATGTTTGCCCCATTCAGTTCGTCGTAGACCTGCTCGACAATAAATGGTCGATCTTGGTACTCCGCGAACTATTTCGCGGGCCACAGCGCACCCATCAATTGCTCGACGCCCTACCCGGAATCAGCACCAAAATTCTCACGGCACGCCTCCGCACCCTCGAAAAACACGGCTTGCTCACCCGCCAAGTCTTCCCAGAAATTCCGCCCCGCGTCGAATACTCATTAACGCAAAAGGGTAGCGAAATTCGTCCGATTTTATTGGCGATGCATAAACTCGGTAACCAGTGGCTCGATCAAGCTCCCTGTCGTTGCACCCTGAGCCTACCAAGCCTGGGCGATCAAGCGGCATCGGAGCTAACCCACGAATCGGATCTTCCGGCGATCGTTCGCGAGCATAACTGTCCTTCGATCGTGTCTGACCACGAGAACATATCCCTCCTGGAAAAATAAGTAAAACAAGTAAAAACCAGTACCGAATAAACTTATATCTTTGGTCGGATTTTTTTAGAATCAATACCATAAAAAAACGCCCCTTGCTTGACTAGCAGTAGGGGACGTTTGAGGAACCAAGTTATTAACGCAATAATCGAGAAACGGGCGAATCCATGTTTTGGGTTGGGCGGCGATCGTATGGTCGTTTAAGGGACGACCGGAGCGGCGATGTTAGCCCGCAATGTGAGGAGCTTGAACCGCGATCGGTGCAGCTTCGCCAGCAGCGAGATCGAGCGGGAAGTTATGCACGTTACGTTCGTGGATCACTTCGATACCAAGATTCGCACGGTTGATCACATCAGCCCAGGTATGGATGACACGACCTTGAGCATCCAGCACCGATTCGTTGAAGTTAAACCCGTTGAGGTTGAACGAGAACGATGCGACAGCCAGGGCTGCGAACCAGATACCGATAACCGGCCATGCACCGAGGAAGAAATGCAGCGATCGGCTGTTGTTAAACGAAGCGTACTGGAAGATCAGGCGACCAAAGTAACCGTGAGCTGCAACGATGTTGTAGGTTTCTTCCTCTTGACCGAATTTGTAGCCCGAGTTTTGGCTTTCGCTTTCCGTGGTTTCACGAATCAAGCTAGAGGTCACCAGCGAACCGTGCATCGCCGAGAACAGCGCACCACCGAAAACACCAGCAACACCGATCATATGAAACGGGTGCATCAGGACGTTATGTTCAGCTTGCAGGACAATCATGAAGTTGAACGTGCCGGAGATGCCCAAGGGTAGACCATCAGAGAACGAACCTTGACCGATCGAGTAGACCGCGAGTACCGCCGTCGCAGCGGCAACCGGCGCGGAGTAGGCCACGGCAATCCAGGGACGCATTCCCAGGCGGTAGCTCAGTTCCCACTCACGACCCATGTAGGAAAAGATACCGATGAGGAAGTGGAACACAATGAGCTGATAGGGGCCACCGTTGTAGAGCCATTCATCGAGGTTGGCGGCTTCCCAAATGGGGTAGAAGTGCAGGCCGATCGCATTGGACGACGGCACAACCGCAGCCGTGATGATGTTGTTGCCATACATCAACGCGCCGGAGACGGGTTCACGGATACCGTCGATGTCCACCGGTGGAGCGGCGATGAAAGCCAGGATAAAGCAAATGGTGGCGGTGAGCAGCGTGGGAATCATCAGGATGCCGAACCAGCCGACATACATGCGATTTTCAGTACTGGTGACCCATTGGCAGAATCGCTGCCAGAGGGAGGCTCTGACGGGAGCCTGAAGGATTGTAGTCATAATGGCGAAAAATGAATAGAGAGGAGCGGAATAAGAAAGCGAGAGAAACACTCGATTTGAAATCGGGGAGAATCATCGAAGGTGATGACTTTTGCTGAGGGGAAAAATCAACGATTTGATGATTCTCAGTCTCGAAAACGGTCTTTTATTTCAAATACGAGTGGGATAGCATCACGAACGATCTTGTTAGAGCGGAGACATACCAGGCGCATCGACTTGCGATTGGAATCGTAATTCCCGAACGGTTCTGCTAAGGGTATAAAAATTATCGATAGCAGTGGTTCGTTGAGGGTGCAAATCTTACGGGCTGTGTCACCGCTGATCGCGATGTCTCAGTACCCGGTTGCGCTCTGTGAGTCCTATCTTGCGGGAGGTTTAATGTGCTGACAAGACAGTTTCTGCTCGATCGCCTTAGTTTCCCAAGGGAAAGAAATAGCTCTGTAACTGGGGTTTGAGCTTTTGTAAAGAAATTGTAAAGAAAGGGAGAGTGCCAATTTCTGAGCATCTAGCGAGGCTGTCTATTTTCAGCGCGTTGTTTCCTAGAGAGGATTGCTTAATAGGAACTATCCAGGCTGAAAATCAGTTTGTTTACAAATTTTACGTTTGCCCATTGATGAGAATAGTCCCGGTATTGGGATACTTCTAGCGAGCGATGAAGCCGCAACGATCGCCCCCGACACACACACGAGCAAACCCATCCGAAAACGAATAAACAGAACCATAGGCAGGCGGAATCGCCCAACGGCCTCGACGATCAATAAATCCCCAGCGTCCTCCAAATCCCCGCTCATCGGTATCCACCCACACTGCTGCTAAACCCAACCGAAAGTCTAAGGCGCCAGCAAATTTTGGTTGGATGACCCATTCCCCTTTCGTGTTGATATAACCCGATTGGTTACCGACTTCCACCACGGCAAGGCCATCGGAAAACGCCATCGTCCAGGTGAAGCGAGGGGCAATGCGCCAGGTTCCGGTGGTGTCGATGTAGCCCCAGCCGGTGTCCGTTTCAACCGCTGCGAGTCCTTCGGAAAATTCCCAGGCGGATTTATATTGGGGCGAGATCGTCCAGTTCCCTGTCCGATCGACAAAACCCCAGCGATCGCCCTCCTGGGCTGCTGCCACCCCGTCTTGAAATGAATGTAGGTTGGTAAACCGAGGGGACACGATCCAGCGTCCGGTACGGTCAATGATGCCCCAGCGATCGCCCACTAGCACCGCCGCTCGATCGTCGACAAAACCATCCGCCGCGTCGAACTGGGGCGGAATAACCCACCGCCCATCCCGGTTGATATAACCCCAGCGGTCATTTTGTCGCACCGAGGCCATCCCTTGCCGAAACTGATAGTTAGCCACAGCTCGCGGGGACGCTGACCCCACAGTTCCCAAAGACGACGGGTGTTGAAACTGAGGTTGAATCGCTATTTCACCGGACGGATTGATAAATCCATACACCCCGTCTTGCATGACAGCGGCCAACCCCTCCGAAAAATCCTCGGCGAGATCAAATTTGGCCGGAATCACTAGCTTGCCTTGGCGATCGATGTAGCCGTAGCCCTGAGAAAAGACGGGTTCGACTGGGGCTAATCCTTCGCGAAAATGACGCGCCGAATAAAACCAGCGATCGCCCAGAAGCTCACCGGTTTGTGGTGTGACGGCATCAGAACGCACGGGATAGCGATCGCACCCTCCCATTCCGAAGGTGATCATCCAAAACAGCAACACCCCCCGCAGGCTCCACTCCATTACACCAAGCCCGCCACCGCCTGCCGTTCACGATAGCGATAGTACGCCGCGCACGCTCCCTCAGAGGACACCATCGGCGCACCGAGCGGACGATCGGGCGTGCAGGTTTGACCAAAGGCCGGACACTCGTGGGGCTTCTTAAGGCCGCGCAAAATCTCACCACTCTGGCACACCCCATCCTCAACGTAGGGCGTGACCACCACCTCAAATCGCCGCCGCGCGTCAAACTGGGCATACTCTGATCGCAGCACTAGTCCACTATTCGGCAGCTCGCCAATCCCGCGCCAGGATTGCGCCGCCACCTGAAACACCGACTCGATCGTCGCGATCGCTGCTGCATTTCCCGGTTCACGCACCGATCGCGCGTAGCAATTTTCCACCGTCGCCGTTCCCGCCTCCAGTTGCTGCACGCAGTGGTACACCCCGCACAAAATATCCAGCGGCTCGAAGCCCGTCACAATGATCGGGACTTGGAAGCGATCGGCGATCGCGTGATACATCTCAAACCCAGTCACCGTACACACATGACCCGCCGCGAGAAACCCCTGCACTCGACAATCCGGCGCGGCCAAAATGGTGGACATTGCCGGGGGAACCAGCACGTGTGACACCAGGAGCGAGAAATTATCAAGGCCGAGCTGCTGCGCTTGTCGGACGGCGAGGGCGGTGGCGGGGGCGGTGGTCTCGAAGCCAACGGCGAAAAAGACGATTTGCCGATCGCGTTGTTCCGCTGCGAGTGTGACGGCATCGAGGGGGGAATAGACGATCCGTACGTCTGCGCCTTGGGCTTTGGCTGAGAGGAGATCGATCGTTGAGCCAGGAACGCGCAACATATCGCCAAAGGAGCAGAAAATCACGTCGGATTGTTGGGCGATCGCGATCGCCCGATCAATCGCTTCGATCGGGGTAACGCACACGGGACAGCCGGGGCCATGGACGAGGGTGATCTGCTCCGGTAGTAGTTGATCGAGACCGTGTTTAACGATCGAGTGAGTCTGACCGCCGCAAATTTCCATGATGGTATGAGGGCGCGTCACCGTCGCGGCGATCGCCTCGGCCACCTGACGGCAGCGATCGGCGTCGCGATACTCCTGGACGTACTTCATCGGTAGACCTCGCCGAGGGGAGCGGCGATCGCATTCATGGCGGCGATATCATCGAGGGTTTGCTGGGCTTCGGCTGCATCGACGATCGCGATCGCCACCCCCGCATGAACGATCGCATAATCGCCGATCATCGCTTCCGGCAAGTACACCAAACTGGCGGCACGAACCACGCCGCCAAAGCTGATGCGCCCGCTACGGTTGAGGTCGTCGCCCTCAATGCTGAGAATTTTTCCGGGAATCGCTAAACACATACCGGCTGAAGAAAAATGAAGATTTGACCGTCGCCGCCGAATTGCGTCCTTGCGGCCAAGCTTGCCCCTATCCTAACGATCTTGTCGATCAGCTCTGGGAAATTCCATGATTTTGTGATTTTCTCGTAAACAAACGTGAATTTGTCCCCTGCTTGCTCTCTAATTTTCTCCCCGAATATGCGTTTGCCCTAAACCGATACGAGTCCCACGCGAGTTTTGAGCTATTTTTCGCTACAGTAAGCAAAACTACCTTTGCGTCGCCTACGTTTTTGTGACCTACGTTCTCGATCGCCACTACACACCCGATCACGACCCGATCGCCCCGACAAGCGCGACCCTCTCGCTGATTGCTGATGATCGCACCCGCCCCCGTCATCGCTTTACAGGCGATCGTGGCGAAGATTTTCATCTGGATTTGCCGCGCGGAACCGTCCTACAGGATGGGGATCGCCTCACCGATTACGCGGCCTCGATCGTCGTCACCATCTGCGCTAAACCCGAACCCGTGTACACCGTTACCGCCACCTCACCGCACCATCTCACCCGTCTGGCCTACCATCTAGGCAACCGTCACGTTGCGATCGAAATTGGTCAAACGTATTTGCGATTACAGCCTGACCCCGTGCTCAGGGCTATGCTGCTACAGCTTAAGGCACAGATTCACGAAGACGTTTTACCGTTTTCGCCCGAAGTCGGCGCCTATCACGGGCAGACTCACGGTCACGCTCACGACCAGACTCACGGCCACGCTCACGACGTCCTTTAACGATCGCAATCGCAATCCTGAAGGGAGAGATTGGCCGCTCACAATGGGTGAAAAGCGTTACGAGTAAGGCATCATAAGAAAGACTGATCACACGCATTGATTAGAGCTATTCGATACTGAACAACATCTAAAACACAGACCTTGTTTCAGTTCGCCTTGATGTCATCGAAACTTTGCGATCCGGCAAATCGTACTCTGCGATCCGTCCCTCGATCACGTGCTTTGCGAGTCGGTGAATTTTACTTTAGTATTTATCCTCTAAACCCGATTCACGATAGAACGCAAGTACGACTCTTGGGTAACGACAACCCGATCGTTGCTTGATCCGACGTGCCTGCTAGATAGCCGTATCTTCCAACTGGACAGTCATGGAACTGTGCATTCATGCTTTGGGCAATCGCTTCCTGTGTGGTTGTTTGATGTGTTTCTGTACTCTGAGCTGCACTTTAAAATGAAACTTTGAATTGCACGGTATGAGCCCAGCGCGTGATCGATGCTCGATCGCATTCAACGCACTCAGCCCATCGTTCAGCACCTCCTAGCCTCTAGGCTCAGGCAACACGCCAGAGCCGAAGATCCCTCACCTTCCTGACAACCGAGCTAACCCTAGCCGCACTTCGTCAACCAAACCCAGCTTTCCCTTTCCCTTTCACGAGGAACCGATATGGCTCGACACCGCGTCGAACTCAGCGCACATTCCGATATTCACACCACTGACATGACCGTAAACACTATGGCTGGCCACTCCCACTCCGCAACTCCGATCGAAGCCTCTGCAACTATTGGCCCGCGTTGGCTCGAAGAAGAACGCGATTCGTGCGGTGTGGGCTTCATCGCCCAGCAACAGGGCAAGGCCAGTCACACGGTGATTGAAAATGCGTTGCGATCGCTCGGTTGTATGGAACACCGGGGCGGCTGTAGTGCGGATTACGATTCGGGAGACGGATCGGGCATCCTGGCTGCGGTGCCGTGGGCGTTAATCGATCGCTGGGCGAAACAAGCGGGTTTAGAGGCGCTGGATCACGAAAAACGGCGGTCGGCATGACCTTCCTGCCCCAAGATAGCGAAACGGCAGCGGCGGCACGGGAGATTGTTAAGCAAACGTTAGAATCTGAAGGATTGACGCTGGTGGGTTGGCGTCCGGTTCCGGTGGCGCCCGGTGTGTTGGGTCGTCAGGCGGCGGAATTGCAGCCGACGATCGAGCAGTTTGTCGTTACGAGCGACTTGGCGGGCGATGATCTCGAACGTCAGTTGTTCCTGGGTCGTCGCTCGATCGGGAAGGTGCTGAACGGTCGCAGTGACATCGAATGGGGGATTAATTTCTACATTTGCTCCCTATCGGCCAAGACGATCGTTTACAAAGCGATGGTTCGCGCGGAAATCCTCGGTGATTTTTACCTGGATCTAAAAGATCACGATTATGTTTCGGCCTTTGCGGTGTATCACCGTCGCTTCAGCACCAACACGATGCCGCGCTGGCCGTTGGCGCAACCGATGCGTTTACTCGGTCACAACGGCGAAATCAATACGCTGCTGGGTAACGTCAACTGGATGCTATCGCGCGGCGCGGAACTATCGCACCCGGATTGGGGCGATCGCATCCGTGAACTGCTGCCCGTCGTTGACCTCAACAACAGCGACTCGGCAAACCTGGATAACGTCCTTGAGCTGATCGTGCGCTCCGGTCGGACACCGATGGAAGCGTTGGCGATCCTGGTTCCCGAAGCTTACATGAACCAACCGGCGCTCGAAGCTTATCCCGAGGTGGTTGATTTTTACGAGTATTATCGCGGCCACCAGGAAGCCTGGGACGGCCCCGCGCTGCTGGTGTTCTCCGATGGTAAAACCGTCGGTGCGGGACTTGATCGCAACGGTCTGCGTCCGGCGCGGTATGTCATCACCAATGATGGCATGGTAATCGTCGGCTCAGAAGCGGGTACGGTTCCCCTCGATGAATCAACGATTATCGAAAAGGGTCGCCTGGGCCCAGGTCAGACGATCGTTGTGGATCTTGATAATCACAAACTGCTGAAAAACTGGGATGTGAAGCGCGAGTTTGCCTCACGCAATCCCTACGGTGAATGGGTCAAAGCTCGCCCCATTCTCGGTCAAGCCGAAGATATTGGCTTTGAAACCGACGCCGAAACGCTGCTCACCCAGCAAAACGCCTTTGGTTACGGCCAAGAAGAAGTCGAAATGGTGATCGTCGGCATGGCAACCGAAGCCAAGGAGCCAACCTACTGTATGGGGGATGATATCCCGCTGGCGGTGCTGTCCGACAAACCGCACTTGCTTTATGACTATTTCAAACAGCGTTTCGCCCAGGTAACCAACCCGCCGATCGACCCGCTGCGCGAAGGTTTGGTGATGTCGCTAAAAATGTCCCTCGGTCGTCGCGGCAATCTGCTCGATCCGTCGCCGGGAGTTGATCGCCTACTGACGATCGATAGTCCTGTGCTGACCAATAAAGATCTCAACGGCATCCGCAATTCGGTTCTAGAAACGGCGACCTTGACGACACTTTACCCGGTGGAAATGGGTCTACAGGCGGCGATCGCAGCGCTCTGTGTCGCAGCGGTTGCAGCGGTCAACGATGGCGCAGAAGTGCTGATCCTGAGCGATCGCAGTGAAACCGGCCTCACCGCTGATCACCTTTACATTTCGCCCCTCGTGGCGGTCGGTGCGGTTCACCACCACCTGATCGGCCAAGGTCTGCGGATGCGAGCCTCACTCATTGTGGACACGGCGCAATGCTGGAGTACGCATCATTACGCTTGCTTGGTGGGTTACGGTGCGTCGGCGGTGTGTCCGTACCTGGCGATCGAAACGATCCGTCAGTGGCGCAGCGACGAGAAAACGCAGAAGCTGATGGATGCCGAGCGGATTCCGGCGGTGACGCTGGATCAGGCGATTGCCAACTATCGCCAAGCGGCGGAGGCGGGTTTGCTGAAAATTCTTTCCAAAATGGGAATTTCGCTGCTCGCGAGCTACCAGGGAGCGCAAATTTTCGAGGCGATCGGTGTCGGTAAAGAAATCGTCGATCTGGCACTAAAAGGCACGACCTCGCGCATTGGCGGCTTAACCTTGGCTGATCTGGAGCGGGAAACCGCACAATTCGTCAAGCGTGCTTTCCCCGAAGCGCAAAAACTGGAGCATTTCGGCTTTGTTCAGTGTCGCAAAAAAGGCGAGTATCACGGCAATAGCCCCGATCTGAGCAAGCTGCTGCACAAGGCCGTGCGTGAAGGCGAGTACGACCATTACGAAACCTACACGAAGTATCTCGAAGAGGCGCCGATCGCGACCCTGCGTGACCTGCTGGAATTTGGCAGCGATCGCAAGTCGATCCCCGTCGATCAGGTGGAATCGATCGAGGATATCCTCAAAACCTTCTGCACCGGCGGCATGTCCCTCGGCGCACTGTCGCCCGAAGCTCACGAGACCTTGGCGATCGCCATGAACCGCATCGGCGGTAAGTCGAACTCCGGCGAAGGCGGCGAAGATCCGATCCGCTTTGGCGTGCTGAACGACGTGGATGAAAACGGTCATTCGCCCACTCGTCCGGCGCTGAAAGGTCTCAAGAATGGCGACACCGCTTGCTCGGTCATTAAGCAAATCGCCTCGGGTCGTTTTGGTGTCACACCGGAATATCTGATGAGCGGTAAGCAGCTCGAAATCAAGGTGGCACAGGGCGCAAAACCGGGTGAAGGCGGCCAATTACCGGGTAAAAAGGTGAGTGACTACATCGCGTCACTGCGCCGATCGAAGCCCGGTGTAACGCTGATTTCACCACCACCACACCATGATATTTACTCGATCGAAGATCTCGCCCAACTGATCTACGACCTACACCAAATCAACCCAGCGGCAGGCGTTTCGGTCAAGCTGGTGGCCTCGGTGGGCATTGGTACGATCGCGGCGGGTGTGGCGAAAGCCAACGCCGATGTGATCCAGATTTCCGGTCATGACGGTGGCACGGGAGCCAGTCCGCTGAGTTCGATCAAGCACGCCGGTAGCCCCTGGGAATTGGGGCTATCGGAGGTGCAACGGGTGCTGATCGAAAATGGTTTGCGCGATCGCGTCGTCCTCCGCGCCGATGGTGGCATGAAAACTGGCTGGGATGTGGTTCAGGCGGCAATGCTGGGCGCGGATGAGTACGGTTTTGGGACGATCGCGATGATCGCCGAAGGTTGCATCATGGCGCGGGTGTGTCACATGAACAGTTGCCCGGTGGGGGTGACGACGCAGCGTGATGATCTCCGCAAACGTTTCCCCGGAATGCCGGAGCATGTGGTGAATTTCTTTCTCTATGTGGCACAGGAGGTTCGCTCTTTGCTAGCGAAACTGGGTTACACGTCCCTGCGTGAGATTGTCGGGCGTTCCGACTTACTGAAGGCGCGGGATGTGCAATTGAGCAAAGTCACGGCGCTGGATCTCGATTGTCTGCTGAAGTTGCCCCAGGGTGAGAATCGCGACTGGGCGATCTATCAGGATGTCCACACCAACGGTCACGTGTTGGATGATGAGATCCTAGCCGATGCAGAAATCCGAGCGGCGATCGCCAACCAAACGAAGATCGAGAAGACGATCGCGATCGTCAATACCGATCGGAGTGTCGGGGCGCGGGTTTCGGGTGAAATCGCCAAGCGTTACGGCAACACGGGCTTTACGGGTGCGATCGATTTGCGCTTTACGGGCAGTGCCGGTCAAAGTTTCGGCGCGTTCAACCTAGCGGGCATGACGCTCACGCTGGAGGGTGAGGCAAACGATTATGTCGGCAAGGGCATGAATGGCGGCGAGATCCGTATTGCGCCGCCGATGGGTTCGTCGATCGATCCGTCGGAGAATGTCATCCTCGGCAATACCTGTCTTTACGGTGCGACGGGCGGCAAGTTGTTCGCGCGGGGTCGTGCGGGCGAGCGGTTTGCGGTGCGTAACTCGAAGGCGATCGCGGTGATTGACGGGGCGGGCGACCACTGTTGTGAGTACATGACGGGTGGTGTCGTGGTTGTCCTCGGGCCGGTGGGTCGCAATGTGGGCGCGGGAATGACGGGTGGTCTGGGGTATTTCCTGGATGAGGACGGCAGTTTCCCGGCGAAGGTGAATCCTGAGATTGTGTCGATTCAGCGGGTGGTTTCGCCTGCGGGTGAGGCGCAGTTGAAGGATCTGGTGACGGCGCAGGCGTCGCGGGCAGTCTGAAGGCGAAGCGGATTCTGGAGAACTGGGCGGAGTTTCTGCCGTTGTTCTGGCAGGTTGTGCCGCCGTCGGAGGCTGGTTCGGCTGAGGCTGCTTCTGAGGAGGTGAAGGAGTTGGCTAAGGCGTAAGATATCCAAGGGACTGTTGGTCAGGGCGATTTTATCTGTTGACTCAAGATAATCGCCCTATGTTGTGAGATTATTCCCCAGCACACGTTTGTTGCTCTTTGATGTATGTCTGACAAAATCGAAAAAATTAAAGAACTCAAGGAACTTTTTGATAACGGTTCCATTTCCGAGAAAGAGTTTGAAAGAATGAAAGCCGATCTACTAAACGAGGGAGAGGCAGCTAAAGCAGAGCAAGTAGAACAAAAGACTGGAATTAGTTGGCAAGAATTAGTTGCAATACTGTTCGGGATTCTTGGTGGATTAGTTTACTTTGCGAAAGCAAAACAAAAATTTGGAAAGAAAGTCTTGGTACTTATTCTGTCCCTGATTGTACAAGGTCTCTCCTGCTCCATACTTACTCCATCGGACAACACAAGTACATCTTCCTCCTCGACGTCTACTCAGAGTTCAAGCGATCCGTCCTCGCAAAGCTCAGAGGCCGTTATTCCTCTGGGTACAGAAAAAAGTGTACGTCCAGATCGTTCTATTTATGTTGACAGTAGTAGCGCATTAGATGTCATTGCACCGGAATTCCTAACTCCAGTGGAAGGAAAGGGTGGCCAGCTAATTGCCGTCTATCTAACCATTAAAAATACTGGATCTGAATCTGGTAATATGGCTTTTTCTACTTTTAAGCTGGAGGATTCTCAAGGGCGAACATTTGATGAAATCAGCGATTTTGAAGAAATCGTTTCTATAAATACCTGGGCAACCAACCAAGGCTTAGATGATTCATCAAATCAGATATTTCCTGGTGGAGAACTGAAAATTGTGAAAGTGTTTCGCGTAAGTCCAGATTCTGAAGGTCTAACACTCAACGTAAATGAATCAAGTTTCGCTATTCGGTGATCGTAGTTGTAGATACTGTGTTGGCAGCAAAACCGCAAGTAACGAATCATGAAGCCATCGCTAAATCCATCAAAAAGCAGTTGTAGGGTGTATTTTTGCCATGAAAAACTTACGATTTTCACGATACCTGACAATCGCAAAAACGCACCGCTGCAATGGTCGTTCTTTTCATGCATCCTCAGCGCGTTACTGTATTAGGAGGTCGTAAGGTCAAGTAAAAGTTACGGTTACGATCCGTTGTGATCCCAAAGGATCAATGCACCCCAACCGTAACGCACCGCCATTGGGTAACCACGATCGAGATGCTAGTGCGTTGCGGCAGTGAACATGGACTGGCAAATCAGTCCCCTGACGAGGCCATAACGCACCCCACTGAAACGCGATGCTTGGTCAATTTTTTAAGTTCATGATCTACCGCAATTCGTCTCCGCATGGTGTGGCTTCACCGTTACGTTTCGCATGTCGTCATGGACGGCGGCTTGCAGCGATCGCGATCGCTGTAGTGATGTTTTGGATGAGTTGGGGATCGACCTCGATTCTGGCGGCAGAATCTCTCAATTCTCAACGTAATTCTTCGCTAAATCTCAACTCCTCCCCAGCTTGCACCTACGACCAACGCCGCTTTCACCGCAACACCGGCATCGGCAAATTCTACCAAGGGCGCGAAATTGCCAAGGTCATCGGCCATCAAGATTTATTTTGGCTCGAACGTCCAACCCGTGAAGGCGAAGAGCGGCCTGATCTGTTGTTAAATTTGCTCGATATTGCACCCGACGCCACGATCGCCGATATCGGCGCGGGAACCGGATTTTTAACCGTGCGCTTGCTCGATCGCCTGAACGAAAACGGACGCATCCTGGCGATCGACGTTGAACCCGAATCTCAAGACATCATCGACTTTATCGCCCGCGATCGGGGTGAAACGCGCATCACTACCATTTTGGGGTCACCGAGCGATCCGCGCCTGCCGGAAAACTCGATCGATCTCGCCATCATGCTCGATGCCTATCATGAGTTTGAATTTCCCTGCGAAATGATGCATAACATCAAGGCAGCTCTGAAACCAGGTGGGCGGGTCGTTCTCGTGGAATATCGCCGCGAAAATCCACTGATCCCGATCAAAACACTCCACAAAATGACCGAGCGTCAGGCCAAGCAGGAAATGGCTGCCGCCGGATTCGTCTGGCTAGACACCCGCGAGGATTTACCCAGTCAGCACATCATGATTTTTGAACAGAAAATTGATCGCTGATCCGCCGAGAACAGCATCAACTCGCGATATCAACCTAAACAAAAGGAGACTTGATCCTTGCGATCGAGCCTCCTTTTGAATGTTTTCGATTGATCGGTTGCGAAACTCGCCAATATCGAGCGTCAGCCGTGCGGAACGATCACCATCGCCGATGTGACTTGGATGTTAGGCTTCATCACGCGCCAGGATGGGCGCACCGGGCGGGCGAAAATCAGCGGGGAGATCTTCCTCATCATCCTCAAACCCAGCCGGATCGAGTTCAAGTTGAGGGGGCGCACTGGCGATCGGCGGTTCCGACATAATTGGAGCCGGACGAGCAAAGGGTGGTTCTGGGATATCCACCAGTGGCGGCGCGGCTGCCAGAGCGGCACGTTCTGCCGCCAGCGCCCGTTCCGCTGCCAGTGCTTCCGCCCGTTCTGCCGCCTCTTGTTCAACGCGACGGTTGCGACGTTCAACCGAGAGCTGCATGGCCTCTTTGGCGTTATCCGCTCCTTCGTCCTCTTGTTTGCTCTTCTCGGTGATGTCCTCAGAGACCGCGTTCACGTCTTCCTGAATGAGGCGCTCGACCCGGTTGGCAAATGCTCGATAGGCGCTAGCATGACTGGCCGATTTCGCGTAGGGGCCACTCAGTTGGAAATATTGCCAGCCTTCCGTTTTGAGATATTCGGCAGTCCGTCGATATTGACCCCAACGCTCACCGTAGTGGAAAAATTCTTCGACAGCGGCACTAATTGCCACGACTTGAGCGAGGGTGAATGTACCCCAAAACAAGGTTTGCTTGACCGCTTTATTGCCGTCGTCAATATTCAGGCTAACCATTGCAGGGATGATAACCCCGCCAATGATCGTAATCATTCGGAGGCGAAGGTGCTTGCGTTGCGATTCACCGGCTTTTTTCTCAAGCCACATCATCTGGTCGAGCCAGCGACTTTTAATAAATTGCTTCTGCAACCCAGAAATATTGAGCTGGTCGATTAGTTCGCCAAGCTGGTTCTTGAGGTATTCGGTGTAAGAATCTTTGGCCATCTCAGGCTTCCTTATTACGGATTACGGTAGTGCCAAACAGTTGCAATCATCGGTCAAATCACAGATTGACGGATACTGAAACTAAAACGGGCTTCTTAAATGGTTCTGAACGCGATCGCGCCCAGGTCAAAAAGCTGTCATATAGATCGCTTAATTTTAGTTGCGGGAGGTCGAACCCACAAACAAAACCAGTCACCTGACGAACGTCCGCACTTAGTCTACCCTAACGTTACCGAGCTCGTGGCAAACTCCCAGATATTTTTGAGCTGAATGTTGGCTGGGGGAATCAGTTGCTAGACCGAGGAGGTCGCGATCGAGTTGACCTCAAGTAGTTTTTCTAAGAGTGTTTCTAAGGCTTGGGGATCGTGGTCAATGTTAATGGCTTGGAGTAGGCCGGACGCCACTAGGGGAGCTGCTCGATCGTCTGCGGGTTCATCGTTCAGTTCAGCGGCTAGCTCATCAGCCGCCCGGCCACTCCCTTCCAAAACAATCGTTTGGCGATTATCCTCAACGCTCTGAGCTACGTCTTGCCAGGTAATCTCACCCCCATTCACCACGATCGTACAGGAGGGGGGTCGCACCGGAGATGACACGAGCGGTCTCCGCAATCCATTGGCTTTCATCGCCCCAATTCGACCCAGGAACGAGGATAAAGTGGCTGTGATTGGGTTCAAGGGTGGCGGCGTCTTCGTTCTCGCAGACCATGCCGGGATAGCGAATGGTGCCGATCGCCGAAACGCCGATCAGTGGAAATGTCGCGCCGATCGCTGTGCGGGCTTGCCCGATCAGCTTCATCACGCCCGAATCTGTCCCCCCATCGACGACGATCGCCTGAAGACGTTCGGCGACCGGAGCCACAACATCTACAAACAACAGAGCAAGGCGATCAAGATCGTCGGGGGAAATCTTACTCGCGCCGCCAACGATCACCAGGGCGGGGCGGGGGGTCTCCAGTTTCAGGGTTTCGATGAGAGACGGAAGCTGGTCGATCGCGTCGATCGTCTGAAGACTGGCGGAATTACCGTTGGGAAAGTCGCACTGTGAGGGCGTTTGCATGGTCGCAGGGCTAGAGCTGAAATGGTGTGCTTGGATCATCAACAGATGGGCATCGTGTTGCGGAATAAACCCATCCGAAGGACTAATGTCTGAGATTAATCTTAGCCCAGTCGTTTCTCACAAATTGTTCAATCTGTAATTGCTCAATCTGTGAGTAAGCCACAGATTCTGTTCAGCCCAGCTATATCGCTGGCGGGTCATGATGCCCGATCGGTAGACCTCAAGACGGAAATCGCGGGAACGTGTAAAGATATTGTTACAATTTCGCCCGGTTCGAGATCGCCGCTTCTCTCTACGTGACTGCACCCATCTCCGTACCACCTGTCCGTCCCGATCCGGATCAAATCCCTCCCGAAACGCGCCGTGAGCTGGTTGTTTTGTTCGTCACCGGCTTGCTGTTTTGGACAAACATCACCGCTCTGTTGCCGACAATCCCGCTCTATATCCGTACCCTGGGTGCAACAGAAGCCCAAATCGGCATCGTAATGGGAGCCTTTGCGATCGGCTTACTCTTAACTCGACCGCGCTTAGGTAAAGTTGCCGATCTACGAAGTCGGGTTTTGGTGCTGCGTATCGGTGTGATTGTTGCCATCATCGCGCCACTGCTTTATCTGGCGGCCTCAAGTGTGACGCTGCTGTTTTTTGTGCGGGTGTTTCATGGCGTCAGTATTGCTGCCTTCACCACCGCCTACAGTACCCTCGTAACGGATATCTCGCCTGCCAATCGGCGCGGTGAGACGATCGGCTATATGTCCCTGGTGACGCCCTTAGCGTTGGGTTTTGGCCCCGCCATGGGCAGCACGATCTCCGCACAATACGGCTTTCCGCCGCTTTTCATTTGCAGCACTATTCTGGGAATCCTCAGTTTTGGGTTGGCTCTACGAGTCCATGAAGCTCCCCACGTGCGAGCGCATCGCGCCCCATCGTGCCCGTCTC
>JAAUPN010000061.1 GCA_012033105.1 Coleofasciculaceae cyanobacterium RL_1_1 | reverse complement strand
GACGTCAAGGCCGGCGACAAGGTGCTTTTCGGGAAGTACTCGGGCTCGGATGTGACCGTGGACGGCGAGGTGCGCGGCACTCCCGAAGAGCTCACACGATTCGCGGCCGAGTGGGATCAGCCGTTTGCCATGACGTCCGACAATCCGGACGCCGCCTGGTTGTACGCCAACTCCCAGCGGCTGGAGACCCGGCGCGTCGGCGACAAGCTGGTGTTTCACCTCTCGATCCGCGTGTAAACATAACTTGGTCGTTACCTGTGTCCATTTGTCAGAGCGGGATCGTTGCCATCCTTTGCTATCCGCAGACTATCAGGGAGTATCGTTATGAAGTGCCGACACTGCGAAACTGAACTGAGTTTGTCATTAATCGATCTGGGTAGTGCGCCGCCATCAAATGCCTATTTGTCGCTGGCTGATTTAAAGGCTCCGGAGAAGTGGTATCCGTTGCGGGTTTTGGTTTGTACGAATTGTTGGCTGGTACAAACTGAGGATCATGCGGGGCGGGAGGAGTTATTCGATGCAGAATATGCTTACTTTAGTTCGGTTTCAACGACCTGGCTTGAACATGCTCGTACGTATGTCGCTCAGATGGTTGAGCGGTTTAATTTAAGTTCGGACAGTACGGTGGTTGAGGTCGCGGCAAACGATGGTTATTTGCTGCAATATGTTCTAGATCGTGGTATTCCCTGTTACGGGGTTGAGCCAACGGCGAGTACGGCGGCGGCGGCGAAGGCGAAAGGAATTGAGGTTGTTGAGGAGTTTTTTGGGGAGGCTTTAGCGTCTCGGCTTGTGGAGGAAAAGGGGGCGGCGGATCTGATTGCCGCGAATAATGTTTTGGCGCATGTTCCAGATATTAATGATTTTGTTTGTGGGTTCACACGGTTGCTTAAGCCTCATGGAGTTGCGACGTTTGAGTTTCCCCATTTATTAAATTTGATCGAGCAAATCAGTTTGATACAATTTATCATGAGCATTATTCTTATCTTTCTCTCACGTCTGTTAGTCGTGTGTTTATTAAAAATGGGTTGACTGTTTTTGATGTGGAGGAGATAGCTACGCATGGTGGTAGTTTGCGGGTGTTTGCTCAACGTCAAGATTCGGGGTTGCACTCAAGTTCACCTCGTGTGAAGGCACTGTTGCAGAAGGAAGAGGAGTGTGGTCTGCAAACGGTTGAGTACTATTCTGATTTTCAGGGTAAGGCTAACCGAATTAAGGATGATTTTCTTGCTTTTTTGTTAAAGGCGAAGCGTGAGGGAAAGAGTGTAGCGGCTTATGGGGCTGCGGCGAAGGGTAATACGTTTCTAAATTATGCGGGAATTCGTTCTGATCTGATTTCTTTTGTTGTCGATCGCAGTCCAGGGAAGCAAGGTAAGTTTATGCCTGGGAGTCGTATTCCGATCGTTGCTGAGGATCGCTTGAAGCAAGCAAAGCCAGACTATGTTCTTATCCTACCTTGGAACTTAAAAAGTGAGGTTATGGCTCAACTTCTTTACGTTAGAGATTGGAATGGAAATTTCGTAATTGCAGTTCCGTATTTGGAGGTTTTATGAAGCCTAAAATTTACTACACAAAGCCTTCCATTACTGAGTTGGAGGTTAAGTATGCAACTGATGCGGCTCGCAATGGCTGGGGGGATCGTTGTTATGAGTACATTAATCTTTTTGAGGAAGCATTTAAGGCTCATCTCGGGGTGAAATATGCGATCGCCACTTCAAGCTGCACGGGTGCTTTGCATATGGGGATGGCGGCTTTGGGCATTGGTGAAGGCGATGAGGTGATCATGGCTGATACCAACTGGATTGCTACGGCTGCTCCAATTGTGCACTTAGGAGCCAAGCCTATATTTGTAGATATTCTGCCCGATAGTTGGTGTATCGATCCTAATTTGGTTGAAGCGGCGATTACGCCACGAACCAAGGCAATTGTGGCGGTTCACTTGTATGGCAATTTATGCGATATGAGTCGGCTTTTGGCGATCGGAGAGAAGTACAATATCCCAGTTATTGAGGACGCAGCAGAAGCGATCGGTTCGGCCTATCATGGCAAACGAGCGGGGAGCATGGGCAGGTTTGGGAGCTTCTCGTTTCATGGCACAAAGACATTAACCACCGGCGAAGGGGGAATGTTTGTCACCAATGACGCTGACCTTTATGAAACGGTGCTAACTCTGTCTAACCATGGAAGAGCTAGAGGACAAACCAAACAATTTTGGGCTGACATGATTGGGTTTAAGTATAAAATGTCTAACATTCAAGCAGCGATCGGCTATGGTCAAATGCAACGTATTGATGATTTGATTAATCGTAAGCGCGAGATTCTAGAGTTTTATAAGAAAAACCTCGAATGTTTTGAGAGCATATCAATGAATCCAGAACCAGAAGGAACTATTAATGGCGCTTGGATGCCTACAGTTGTTTTTGCTAAAGAGACGGGAGTGACTCGCGAAAAACTACAGGAAACTTTTAAGTCAGAAAATATAGATGCAAGAGTTTTCTTCCATCCTCTATCGAGTTTATCGATGTTTGAAGATAAGGAAGTTAATATTAATTCGTGGAGTATCCCATTAAAAGCAATAAATCTTCCCAGCTATCATGAAATGTCTTTTGAGAATCAAGAAATAATTTTAGAACTCATTAAAATTATTTATCATGAATTATAGCAAGTACGTTGTTTGGGGAAGTTCAGGACACGCGAAAGTATTATCTAGTTTAATATCACTGACTGGAGGTCAGGTAGTTGCATTATTTGATAATAATTCAAGTGCAGTATCGGCTTTAAAGGAAGTCCCTTTGTTTTTTGGGAAAAATGGTTTTCAAAAATGGTTTGATTATCAAAAGAGTATAGATGATACTTATGGTATCGCAGCTATTGGAGGAAGTAGAGGGAATGATCGACTTGAAATACATCGCCTATTCCATTCTTACGGAATAGAAGTTAAGAGTTTAATACACCCAACCGCTTCGGTGTGCCTTACCGCCACCATTGGTAAGGGGTCTCAGCTACTGGCTCAATCACTATTAGCCGCAGATGCTGTAATTGGTAAGGCATGTATTCTAAATCATCAAGCTTCTGTAGATCACGAATGTATAATTGGAGACGGAGTACATTTAGCACCATCATCAACTCTTTGTGGATGTGTCACTTTAGGCAATAATGTCATGATTGGAGCTGGAGCGACAATTCTACCCAGAATAACAATTGGCGATAACACGGTGGTTGGTGCTGGTTCAACGGTTACTAAAAATTTACCAAATAATGTTGTCGCAATAGGAACTCCAGCAAGAATCGTCAAAAATACTTGAGACTTAGTCAACTCATAGAACAAGAATTTTTTTATAGGTAAATATCAAAAATTTCAAGCTGAATATTTAGTAAAAATCAACCTTGAACATTATTTTTTTAAATAAATAAAGTAAAGGCAACTTTTCGTAAACTGCTAATCTCCTCAAACACTCTTACCATGATGAATGCATATAAAAATTTTAAGCAGGAATGTGAAGATGAAGTTCAAGCTCAAGGTGCAGATCCCAGTCTTGAACATTTGACATCTTCTTGGTTCAAAAAAGCTAACTCGCACAAATACTCTTATCATTTTGAATGGCTTGGTCGCCCTATTATCCAATATCCACAAGATATTGTTGCGATGCAGGAGCTGATTTGGTCAGTCCAACCAGATCTCATCATTGAAACAGGTATCGCCCACGGCGGTTCTCTAATCTTTTCCGCCTCCATGCTCGAACTGAATGCTGTGTGTGGTGGCTCACAAGATGCAGAGGTATTGGGGATTGATATTGATATTCGTGAGCATAATCGAGAGGCTATTGAAGCACATCCAATGTTTAAGCGGATCTCAATGATTCAAGGTTCGAGCATTGCCTCAGATATCGTTGAGCAAGTCAAAGCCAAGGCTGTAGGTAAGAAGAGTGTTCTCGTCTGTCTTGATAGCAACCATACTCATGACCATGTGCTGGCTGAACTAGAAGCTTATGCACCACTTGTCACCCCAGGAAGCTACTGTGTCGTCTTTGACACAATTATCGAAGATTTACCAGACGAGATGTTTCCTGATCGGCCTTGGGGAGTGGGCAACAATCCAAAAACCGCCGTGCGGGAATATCTCAAAAAACATTCTGAATTTGAAGTTGATCAATCAATTGACAATAAACTTTTGATTTCCGTTGTCTCCCTTCTGGCTATCTACAGCGAAATAAGTAATTATAGAAGCCGAGAATCTGGAAGCATCCCACTTTTGTAAGTCTCATTGTGGGCAAGATGTCCGCGCTACGAGAAAATTTGGAAAATCGTAGCACAGGCGTCCTCGTCTGCTACCAAGTTGTATGAACGGGATGCTCCCGATAATCTTCGCTCTCGTAACAACTTTCATGGATAGCATTACTAATACAGAAAAAATTTAGTCTCCTCGCTTACTGAAGGGGAGAGCCTAAATATGTATTTTGTTTCTGGCTAATCACAAAAAATGCTGAAAAACCCCCTTTTCTCCGTTCTGCTACCCACTCGACAGCGTCATGACACGCTATTCTATGCGATCAAAACACTCACTCATCAAGCTTTTGATGACGTAGAGTTCGTGATAGTAGATAACTTTAGTAGTACGGAGACAGAGCTGGTTGTTAAATCCTTTAAGGATTTAAGAATTAAATATTTCAGAACTGACTCTCGTCTTTCCATGACCGAGAACTGGGAGTATGCCTTAACCTGTAGTAAAGGGCAATATATTAATATTCTTGGTGATGATGATGGATTACTTCCAAATGCCCTTCTCGATGCTAAGACTCTATTAGAAAATACAAATTCAGAGATCTTATCTTGGTTTCGTTGGCCTTATTTTTGGCCTTCAGCTAGCGATGTTAGCAAAAGTAGTTCTCTCTACATCACTCTCTCAAAACAAATCCAGCTCTTTTACGGAAAGGAGACATTAGCTCGGTTCTATCAGAGTGAGTTAGGCTTTGAATATCTACCGATGCTCTACAACTCTTTTGTAAGTCGTGCTGTCATCGAAAGAGTATGTGCTTCTAATAATGGCCAATATTTCTCGGATCTTTGCTTTTCTCCTGATATTTATTCAGGGATTGTAAACGCTTACTTTTGCGAAAGTTATATTTTTTCGATTGCACCTTTTTCTCTTTCTGGGATTTCTAATCACAGCAATGGCATGTCTGTTGCAAACCCAAAACATAATGCCAGCCCCGCTCAAAAATTCATGGCTGAGCATAAAAGAGATCCTAAGACGGAGATGGTGCATTCCTTTCTGCCGAAATCCTTACATCCAGGAATATTGCTAGTTAGCGATCAATTACGAATCAAGGAACAATTTTTCATTAATGATGAGTCTATCAAGCTCGACTTTTTGAAACTATTAAGAATGATGGCTAGTGGTTTGCACTCTGACAGTCAGCACTATAGCTATCACTATGATGCAGTTGTACGGATAGCACAAAAAGTGGGAATTGAGTTAGGTTGCATAGACATTCCGGCTCCTCCTCCGACAGTCCCAAGTTCTAATCGAAAATATTATGGATGGACGGGGAATCCTGAAAACCCCACAAATGCAATTGTAGACTGCTCTGCTTTCCAATTAATGACTATTGAGAAAGCTTGTTCTTTCTTTGGGCTTGTACTAAGTCAAGAAATCCTCCCTCAAGGAAAGGGGAGAGACTTCTTGCTTGACCCTGCAACTGTATCCCACAAGCTCAAGAAAAATATCGAACTTGTCACGATTGCTATCCCAACATACAACCGTATTGACTCACTCAAAAAATCTGTTCAGTCAGCCCTGAATCAGGATTATGATCATATTGAAATTGTCATTTCTGATAATGCATCTTCGGATGAAACATATGAGTTTTGCCGTGAATTAGAATTAACGGACTCCCGAATTCGATATATCCGCAATGCAGAGAACGTCGGTGGAGTAAGAAACTTTGAGCTTTCCCTTGCCGCATCTCAGGGTGACTTCTTTATGTGGCTTGGTGATGATGATTGGTTAGACTCTAACTATGTGTCATCCTGCCTGACTCTACTAAACTCCAATCCTGACTGTATCCTGACTTATGGGCAAGCACAATATATCTCCCAATCAACTGGAAAACTCTTATATAAAGGGCGAAACTTTTCATTAGAAGAAGAATCCAGCACTCAGAGAGTCCTATCCTACTACCAGGCCGTTAGTGACAACGGTATTTTTTATGGATTAATGAGACGGGAATATATCAGCCAACTACGTTTTCAAAGCGTAATGGGAGGAGATTGGTTGCTTATTGCTTCCATGGCTTTTTGGGGAAAATTAAGTTTAATTCTCAAACATCAATCTATCGACTGCACAAAGACCTCCAAGGATCTCACGATATTGAAAAAGCATATCGTGATGGCGCAAAGAGCGGTGGTTTGCCTAGGCTCGATGGAATGTACCCACACTTATCCATTGCAATCAAAGCTTACAACGACATTCTTTTTTTACGTATCTACCGAGAAATACCTTCAAAACAGAAGGTAGCTCAAACGGTTGCGAACATCATATGCGAACGACATTCCTGCAAAGTACCAGAAAAGCACCTTCAGGTACTTACAGCCCTGGATGCAGCTCGTTCTGAGCGAATGAATCCTGAGCTTTGGTCTCAGTACAAATCCTTAAGAAAAAGTATCGATGGAAATAAAGAGAACCTCGATAAGCTGATATCACTCGCTTGTGAGCGTGACGTGCAATCAGATGACTCACTACCGGTACATTTCTTTACGATCGTATTGAATGGACAACCCTTCATTCAGTATCACATAGACGTACTAGAGGTTCTACCGTTTGAATGGCACTGGCACATCATTGAAGGGGTTGCAGAACTCAAAGGCGATACGGCGTGGAGCCTTGTTTCGGGTGGAAGAGTCGATGCACAAAGTCATAACAACGGTCTCAGTATAGACGGTACAACGGATTATATAGACCGTCTTAAAGAGCGATTTCAGACCGTATCACCATTTACCGCAAGCCTTTAGGGCAGTTCTGGAACGGTAAAGTTGAGATGGTTCGTGCTCCGCTGCCCAACATTAACCAAGAATGCCTGTTGTGGCAAATTGATGTAGACGAACTATGGACAGAATCCCAACTTTGTCAAGGAAGAGAGCTATTTTTAGAGAATCCAGAAAAAACGGCTGCATGGTATTGGTGTCACTTCTTTGTTGGACTAAACTTAATTGTCTCTAGTCGGAATTGCTATTCTCAAAATCCTAATCAAGAGTGGCTTAGAACCTGGAAATTCAAGCCAGGAATGCAATGGGTTGCTCATGAACCTCCTATTTTAGCTTTGCATGAAAATGGTCAATGGAAAGATGTAGGCCGCATTAATCCGCTTTCCCATGAGCAAACAGAGGATCAAGGTTTAATCTTCCAACACCATGCATATACCTTGGCCTCGCAGCTTGAATTTAAGGAAAGCTACTATGGCTACAAAAATGCTTTAGAAAGATGGCAAGCCCTACAGAAAACTACAACCTTTCCCGTAAGCTTAAAAAGCTTCTTCCCTTGGGTCTCAGATGGGACAACGGTTGCCCAAGCAAGCTCCTACGGCATATATTCACTGCTTGCATATTCGGGCAACGTTTCTTCCAGTCAATCAACTACATCATTAGTTTTGATTGATGGGGTGTTCTTTCAACTATATAAAACTGGAATTGCCCGTCTCTGGACATCACTACTTCATGTGTGGTCAAAGCAGGGGTTCGCACAAAGTTTAATGATTCTTGATCGTGCGAGAAGTGCTCCACGAATCGAAGGAATTCGTTATATCGACGCTCCCGCTTTTAGCTATGATTCAGTTGAGGCTGATCGACAAGTCCTTCAAGACCTCTGCGATCGCGAAAAATGCCGATCTTTTCATCTCCACCTACTACACATTTCCAACATCTACCCCTTCGGTGTTCATGGCCTATGACATGATTCCTGAACTCCTGGGATACGATCTCACACTTCCCATGTGGCGCGAGAAAGTCAATGGCATTCATCACGCTTCCGCATTTATTTCCATCTCAGATAGCACCCACCAAGACCTAACAAAACTGTACCCATACACAGTTAATAAACCCGCCGTCACAGCCCATTGTGGAATTTCCCCTGATTTTTATCCATCCTCGGCGGACGAGATCACAGCCTTTCAAACGAAAGCTGGCATCACAAAACCCTACTTTCTACTGTGCGGCCCCCGAGTCGGCTACAAAAACGCCAAACTCTTCTTTCAGGCATTTGCCCAACTGCCAAACCGACACCAATTTGAAATCGTCTGTACGGGGACAGGCGGAACCTTAGAACCAGAATTTCAAGCGTACGTCGAAGGAGTTAAAGTCCATCTCCTCTATCTCAACGACGATGGCTTAAGAGCAGCATTCTCAGGCGCGATCGCCCTCGTATTCCCCTCACAGTACGAGGGCTTTGGTTTGCCCGTACTTGAAGCCATGACCTGTGGCTGCCCTGTGATCACAACCCCTAGCTCCTCCCTCCCAGAAGTGGGGGGCAATGCCGCCCTCTACGTTCGCAGCGATGACGTGGCCGGTATGCTAGAAGCGTTGAAACAAGTCTGTGAACCGACCATCCGCCAACCCATGATTCAGCGCGGACTCGATCGCGCGAAACAGTTCTCCTGGACGAAAATGGCAGCGATTATGGAAGATTTTTTGAAGCAACAGATCGCCCATCACCCAGAGAAAAACAGCGCTACAGCGTCTCAGACTCAAGAGTTGACGACTGAACCCGCCGCGATCCTCAGATCATCTCTGGAAGCGTCGCAAATCGGGCAGATTCCTGATCGCATCGCGGTCTGCCTCGAACAACTGAAACATGATCCCAGCGATCGCCAAGCCCTCACCACCCTGAACGAAACCCGCCGAGCCTTAACCGACTACCTCCTACATCACCCGATCGAGCGAATTACCAGCGAATGGCCCGGAGATCTGCATCGCGCTTACCGCTCCGTCTGGCACTGTGGCCTCAAAAACGAACCTCCCCGCCCGATCGATCTTCCCTTCATTCAACAGCTCGCGACCCAAGCCATCGCCGCTGCAAACGACCCCAAAACCTTCCCTAGCCTGTTGGGTGCGATCCTCTACCTGTATCCGCATCAACTCCAGCTCGATCCGGCCTGTGTCGCCGTCCCCAACGCCTTCGTCTCGACCTACATGGAGTTCATGTTCGAGTCACCGCGCCTGTTCAAAACGATCAGCGAAGTCGATCGCTACCAGGAGTATTTCGCCAACTGGACGCAATTTATTGATAGTCGAATCCAGGCTAACCCCAGCGGCAACGTTGAACGCTACCTCTGCCAAACCTACGCCAACGCCGCGAACCTGACCCCCACCTACTTCAGTCGGCACGAACCCGTCACGGTGCAAACTCAGCGAGCGCGAATTATTGAGCAGTTCCTACAAACGCAAACAACGCAGCTCGATTACGAATTCCCAGCCCGTCCGGCCAATCGCCAGAAAATTCGCTTCGGGATTTTGTCGCTGAACTTTAACCCCAGCGCCGAAACCTTTACGGTGCTGCCGATCTTTGAACAGCTCGATCGCGACAAATTCGAGATTCACCTGTTCGCCTTCCAGTCCAACAACAGCGAAACCGAACGCTACTGCCGCGACAAGGCCGATCGCTTTACCCATTTAATTCACAGTCATGCTGATCGCTTGGTACGCATGATTCGCGCCGCAGATCTCGATATTTTGCTGATTGGCTCGAATATTACCGCCCGATCGTATCCCATCACATTGGTTTCGGCGCACCGCCTTGCCCGCATTCAGGTGAGCGGTATTTCATCGTCCGTTACGACAGCGATGCGTAACATGGACTACTACATCGGCGCGACCCTGACAACTCCGCCCGATACCGCGCAACGTTATTACACCGAAAAATTAGTCACCTTGGAGGGTTCGGGTCTGTGCTTTAGCTTTCCGCCCGTCACGGATGAGGCAACGATCGCTTTTAACCGCGCCCAGCTCGGTCTCAATGACAGCACCACGGTGTTTATGTCCGGCGCAAACTTCCGCAAAATTAACCCAGAACTACGCGATACCTGGGCGCAACTTCTGGCGCGGGTTCCCGATTCAATCCTGGTGATCTATCCCTTTGGCCCAAACTGGGGACTGCATCCGAATCTGGAAATGCCGTTTTTCAATCAAATGCAGTTCGCCCTCCAACGCCACGGTGTCGATCTCAAACGTTTGCTGCTGATTAAAACCATGCCCAGCGTCGCCGATGTGCGATCGTGCTTGTCCCAGGCCGATGTGTATCTCGACTCGTTCCCGTATTCCGGTGCGGCCTCCGCGATCGACCCGCTCACCGTCGGTGTACCGTTTGTGTCGCTCGAAGGCCAGGAACAGCGCGAACGCCAATCGTCATCGCTGTTACACGAGTTGGGTTTACCCGAATTGATTACGTCCAGCGAGGCAGAATACCTCGACCTCGCGACCCGGCTCGCGACCGATCGCCCGTTACGCGATCGGCTACGCCAACGACTGATCCAGCAAATGTCGAATAATCCTCCCTTCCTCGATAAACTCGGTTACGCCCGCAAAATTGAGCAATTACTGACGCAGTTAATGTCAGCATGGCGACCTGTCGCGTCCAGTACAACGGTTAGTTTGCCCAGTTCCGCGCATCAAACCGCTAACACTCCGATCGAAGAACCCGTGCAAATGCTGTAGCACCCTCAAAGTCCCTCGCCCTCGTGAGGGAGAGGGATTTAGGGAGAGGGTCGAACCCTGTCGCACTGGTCAGCGATTTGTGTATACACCGTAGCCCAATTTGGGAGAGGGATTTAGGGTGAGGGTTCATGCGAGTACGCGAAGGCTCTGATCGCCGACAGAATTGATCCAACGATCGGAACCTTCGCGCCGTACAATCAACCTTTAGTTGTGCCTGTAAAGAACTGTGGTTAACGAAACGCTCCATCAAGTCCGTCGTCATCTTGCCCGCTTTTGGCTGACGATGCCGCCCCAATCGCTGGAAACGGCCTACCGCTCCGAACTCGGCAACGTGTTTAGAGCGTTGCTGAACAGCGGCGTGCAAAATGACGAACTGTCCAGCGAAGATGAAGCACTCAAACAACAGTTAACCCAAGCTGGCGTGGGACTCTCGCAGCCCAACTCGCTGAATGCACTCATGGGCGCGATGCTGTTTTATCCCGCCGAGCAAATGAAGGTGCGCGACGCCAAAAGCCGCTTACCGGCCTGGGTGTATGACGACTACGCCGCTGTGTTCGAGGCCGAAGCTCCCGCCAGCGATCGCGCAGTCGATCGCCCTTCAGCACCCCCAGCACCTCAACCCGTCGCGCCCGCACCGATCGCCTCGCCCCAACTCGAAACCATCCCCGAACTGCCGCCGGTTCATCAGCAAGACCCAAATAGCACCGCCTTCACCAACCGCGCGATCGGCTGCGCCAACCTCTACTACATCGATCCCAGCGATCAAGACATCATCCTAGAGTTGCGCCAAATTCGGCATCACCTCGCCCGTCACTTGGCTGGTACTCCTCCCCAGCAACTCGAAGCGCTCTATCGCACCAATGTCGGCGATGCCTATCGCGCCCTGCTCAAAAGTGACTTTCGAGGCGAACCCCTCAGTCAAGAGGAGGCTTCGATCAAACAGCAGCTCACCCAAGCCAGCGCGGGCTTAACTCGTCCCGACTCGATCAATGCGCTGATGGGCGTGATGCTGTACACCCCAAGCGGACAGCTTAAGGTGCGCGACGCCCAAAACCGTTTACCGGGATGGCTTTACGGGGATTATGTCGCGGCTTTGAGATGGCCTTTGAAACAGACGGCGCGATCGCGGAACCGACAATCGCTAGCCCCGCCACTGTCACACCAACGCCCACGATCGCCACACCGCCCGCACCAGCAGCGACCGCACCTCTGCCCACCCCCGCGACCCATCCCTACATGCCAGCCCTGGCCGTAGATAGCCCCGCCTTCCTCAACCGCCTGCTCGGTAGCGTCAATCTCTACATGATTGATCCCAGCGATCGCGCTATCTGCGCCGAGCTGCGCCAACTGCGTCGCCGTTTTGCCGATCATTGGCTGACGATCGAAGAAACCAGCCTCGAAACGGTGTATCAAAGTGATCTCGGACGCGGTTTTAAACTTCTACTCAATAGTGGCTTTCAGAAAGAACCCCTCGACAGCGACGATGATGCTTACAAACAAGCCTTAACCAAAGTCGCCGTCGGCCTCACGGCTCCCAAGGCGATCAACGCGATGATGCTCGCGATGCTGTACTTCCCGACCGATAAACTGCGGGTACAGCAAGCCGAGCAGCGGTTACCGGCGTGGCTCCTGCCGGATTATCTGCGGATATTTGAAGGTAAACAAGTCGCTGATCCCAATGCGCTTGACGTGCAACCTCCCAGTCAAGCCTTTACCGATCGCCTAACAGCAGCCATCAACCGCTATCAGGCAAACACCAGCGATGCGGCCACGATCGCCGAAGTGCGTCGCCTACGTCATGCTCTCACTCAATACTGGATATCTCTCGAACCGGCTCAACTGCAAGCCACCTACGCTAGTCCGCTCGGCAATGCCCAACGCCTTATCCTCGGTAGCGGTTTCGCCAAACTCGAAAAAACGCCGCTCGATCGCGATACTTTCAAACAAATCTCCGGCGTCCTAGCTCAGGGCATGGCGAACCCAAAAGCCCTGAACTATTTCGCGGCAGCCATGCTCTACTGCGCCCCCGCCAACTTACAAGTAGCGGATGCCGCTCGCATTTTACCCGCGTGGCTACTGGCGGACTATAACCGCTTTTTCGCCGCAGTTGCTGCCTAACGACGCGAGATTTTTCCTATTGCGATGAGTATTCGGATCTATGGCAATCGGGCGATCGCCACCCTACCCGGCGATCGCACCCGTCCAACTCCGTCCCGCGTCCGCGAATCTTTATTTGATATTTGGCGGGGAAAAATTGCCGGATCACGGTGGCTGGATATCTGTGCGGGCAGTGGATCGATGGGAGCCGAGGCCTTGTGTCGCGGGGTCACGTCAGCCGTCGCGATCGAGCAGTTCGGTCGCGCCTGTCAGATCATTGAGACCAATTGGCAAAAGGTCAAACGGGATGAGCAAACCATTCGAGTTCTAAGAGGTGATGCCAAACGGAGTTTAGCGATGTTGGCAGGTGCATCGTTTGACCTGATTTACTTCGATCCCCCTTACGCCAGTTCACTCTATCAACCCGTTCTAGAGGCGATTGTTCAGTTTGACTTACTGACCGATGACGGGGAAATTGCAGTGGAACATGATCGCGATCGGGACGATATCCCTCTCCAAACCATCCCATTGACTTCAACAGACTCACACCCGAAACCAGACCGATCGTCATCCAAGCGCTTAGAGTCCCACCGCACCAAAGTCTATGGACGCACGGCAATCTCATTCTTTCGCTACGCTCACCACTAATACACCGCCTTCTCGCTGGTTGTGTATTAGTGACAAAATTTCCTGGTAGAAAGTCCTTCGACTTTCAGCCGTCCTATGTTAGGATGTGTGAGCTTAAAAAACGGGAACATGGCCAAGTGGTAAGGCAGAGGATTGCAAATCCTTTACCCCCGGTTCGAATCCGGGTGTTCCCTTCCTAATCCTGCAACACTCAACGTGAGTCCGACTGCCCAGATTTACTGGAGAGGTTTGAATCGGATCGCTCCGTGCAGCACAACGACCCCGCCCTCGACATATCAGTATCCCAAATCGCAAAGATGTCTCAAACAGTATGTCTGAGCATCTTTGTGTTGGCGTCATCACCCATGAAGAAGGGATAATTCGTGGTCATCATCTTTAGATTTATTACAGACCATTTCGATCAGTCACAAGTCTTAAGAGTGTCCCGATCTTCGAATATTGAGCGTGTTACGATTTCCCAAGATAGTATGCGACTTCAGTTTTAGGAGAAGACCTTTGGGAATTCGGGTTGCAGTGGTCGGAGGTGGACCCGCAGGTTCTTCCGCCGCCGAAATTTTAGCAAAAGCCGGTATCGAGACCTATTTGTTTGAGCGTAAGCTTGACAACGTTAAGCCTTGTGGTGGGGCGATCCCGCTGTGCATGGTTGATGAGTTCGAGCTACCGCCAGAAATCATTGATCGTCGTGTCCGCAAGATGAAGATGATCTCGCCGTCGAATATCGAAGTTGATATCAACTTGATTAACGACGGTGAATATATCGGTATGTGCCGCCGCGAAGTTCTTGACGGTTTCATGCGCGATCGAGCCGTGAGCCTGGGCGCGAAGCTGATCAATGGCACGATGCACAAGCTCGAACTGCCGACATCTAGCAATGGTTCGTACACGTTGCACTACGCTGACCACGCCAACGGCACGCGCGTCGGTGAACAAAAGCAACTTCAAGTGGATGTCGTAATCGGTGCAGACGGCGCCAACTCGCGAGTCGCTAAAGCAATCGAAGCAGGCGACTACAACTACGCGATCGCCTTCCAAGAGCGCATCCGTCTTCCCGAAGACAAGATGGCGCACTACCAAGACCTCGCCGAAATGTACGTCGGTGATGATGTTTCGCCGGACTTTTACGCTTGGGTCTTCCCCAAATATGACCACGTCGCAGTCGGAACCGGCACGATGAAAGTCAACCAAGCCAAAATTAAGCAGCTTCAAGCCGGGATTCGCGCCCGCGCGGCTCACCGTCTCGAAGGTGGCGAAATCATCAAGGTTGAAGCGCACCCGATTCCCGAACATCCGCGCCCGCTCCGCGTCCGTGGTCGCGTCGCGCTTGTGGGTGATGCTGCCGGTACGGTCACGAAATCGTCGGGCGAAGGTATTTACTTCGCGGCTAAGTCGGCTCGCATGTGTGCTGAGACGATCGTCGAAACCACCAACGCAGGCCAAAAACTGCCGACCGAAGCCGATTTGCAACTCTATCTCAAGCGTTGGGATAAAAAATACGGCATCACCTATCTGGTGCTTGACTTGCTGCAACGGGTGTTTTATCGCACCGATGCAACCCGTGAAGCCTTTGTCGAAATGTGTTCGGACAAAGACGTTCAGCGTTTGACCTTCGACAGTTATCTCTATAAAACCGTCGTCCCGGCCAATCCGCTGACCCAGATGAAGATTACGGCCAAGACGATCGGCAGCCTCCTGCGTGGCAGCGCTCTCGCGCCCTAGGTCTTTCGAGGCAATCAACACTCAATAAATAACTGAGTGTCCTCAGCGGTTCGATTGACTTTAGCAATCGAACCGCTTATTTATTTTTGTATAGTCAGATTGTGATTATTCCGGGAAACAGGTAACACGTAGCGAAGGTTGCGAGCCAATTTGTACTGACTGATCACATAGCTGCTCATTCCGATAGATTTCAGCTTTTACTTCTCCATCTACCAAAAGATTGATAGTTGCTGTTGTTGTATATCGAGAATCAAGATAGAAACTGGTAGATATAGGTAGCTGATTTCCTTCCCATGAAGCTGATGTGTCGAAGCTAGCTCCATTACTTTCCTTGATGTAGCCATAGGTGACGTAGAAATCAGAATTCGGCGTCCCAAACCATTTAATGTCATATTTATCCTGAGAATTATCTACTCTAGTTTCTGTGGACTCAGGAAAAGTGGGCATCTCAGTATAATCAAGCTGGCCTTCACTGGGTTGGAAGTTGTACTCCTCCCGTTCTTGGGTAAACACAGCAGTCAGAAAAGACAGCACAACTAAGATTACTAGCCAATTTCCTTGTTGTTTGGACATCTAAAACTTTAAGTTTGGACACTCAATAAGATCTATCTGTATCTGGTGGTCACTGATCTGATCGATATCACTCTAAATTGTGATACCTGTCATATCAATGATTGCGGTATTCTGAATGCAGAGCGCTCTCTCAATATTTCTAGATGGAGTGTGGGAGCGATAGGAGAGAGCCGTGACTGAGAGGAGATGGGTTAACGGCGTGTCGATATTCCTGCAAAAAGCCATTAAGATTACACTGTGTAACAGAATTGATTAAGGAAATCGAAGAATTATGCGGGTCGCGATCGCAGGTGGTGGTCTAGCTGGTATGGCAACGGCAGTTAAGCTCGTCGAAGCCGGACACCAGGTCGAAATTTTTGAGTCCCGTCCCTTTATGGGCGGAAAAGTGGGAAGTTGGGTCGATGCCGATGGTAACCACCAAGAGATGGGACTACACGTCTTCTTCGGTTGCTACTACAATCTCTTCGCACTAATGGAAAAAGTAGGAGCCCGCGACTCGCTTCTACTCAAAGATCACACCCATACCTTCGTTAATGAGGGTGGACGCATCGGTGAGCTAGATTTTCGCTTCATTACCGGCGCTCCTTTTAACGGCTTAAAAGCTTTCTTTACCACTAGTCAACTATCCGCCAACGACAAACTTCGCAACTCGATCGCCCTAGGCACTAGCCCGATCGTGCGCGGCCTCGTCGATTTTGACGGCGCTATGAAAACCATTCGGAACCTCGATCGCATCAGCTTCGCCGATTGGTTCCGCTCCCACGGCGGCAACCAAAGCAGCCTCGATCGGATGTGGAACCCGATCGCCTATGCCCTCGGCTTCATGACACGGAGAACATTTCGGCTCGTTGCATGTTGACGATCTTCCAGTTCTTCGCAACCAAAACCGAAGCGTCGGTGCTACGAATGCTCGAAGGTTCGCCCGATGAATACCTCCACAAGCCGATCCTGAAATACTTCACCGATCGGGGCGGCAAATACCACACCCGCCGCCGCGTCCGCGAAATCAAATACAGTGAAACCAACGGCAAAACCCAAGTAGATGGCCTCGTCATTGCGTCCGGTGACAGCGACGAAATCATTGAAGCCGACGCCTACGTTTTTGCTTGTGATATCCCCGGTATCCAAAAAGTGTTGCCGGAAGGTTGGCGCAAGTGGTCAGAGTTCGACAATATCTATAAATTGACCGCCGTTCCCGTTGCGACCGTTCAACTGCGCTTCGATGGCTGGGTGACGGAAATGCACGATGCCGAACAGCGCCAGCAGCTTGAAAAAGCGGTCGGCCTCGATAATCTGCTCTACACACCGGACGCGGATTTCTCCTGTTTCGCCGATCTAGCTCTGACCAGCCCTTCGGATTATTACCGCGAAGGCCAAGGCTCGTTGCTGCAACTGGTGCTAACCCCTGGTGATCCGTTTATCAAGCAAAGCAACGAAGCGATCGCCAACCACGTTCTCGATCAGGTTCGCGCCCTGTTCCCGTCGGCTCGCGGTTTAAATATGACCTGGTACAGCGTCGTCAAGCTGGCGCAGTCGCTCTACCGGGAAGCACCGGGAATGGACCCGTTCCGTCCAGCTCAGAAAACGCCGATCGATAATTTCTTCCTGGCGGGTAGCTACACGCAGCAGGACTACATCGACAGCATGGAAGGGGCGACGATTTCCGGCAACCAGGCCGCTGATGCGGTGCTCGCGCACTTTGCCCAACTGAAGCAACCGGTGCTGGTGTAACGCTGCGCCGACTGTTTTCGCCCCTTCACGATCGCCCTTCACACACTCCCACGGAAAATTCATGAGTAACTGGCTAGAACACAGTGTTCAAGTTGAAGTGCCACACTCGATCGACCTGGTTTGGTCGTTGTGGTCGGATTTGGAACAAATGCCGAACTGGATGGAATGGATCGCGTCGGTGGATATCCGCGAGGATGATCCGAGTTTGTCCCGTTGGCATCTCAATTCGCAGTCGTTCCAGTTCAGTTGGAATGCGCGGATTGTGCGGAAGATTCCGAATCAGATTATCCAGTGGGAGTCGGTGGATGGTTTGGCGAACCGGGGGGCGGTGCGGTTTTACGATCGGCACGGCAGCAGTATCGTCAAGTTGACGGTGGCCTATGACATTCCCGGTTGGCTGGGTAAGTTAATGGACAATTTATTTTGGGGCGTTTGGTGGAATCGACACTTCAGGCGGATATGGATCGGTTTCGGGACTATATTACGAATCGGTTTCCGGTGGAGGTGAAGGCGCAGTAGCGGGGGTTAGGGGTCGTCGAGCAGGAGTTGGTAGAGATGCAATGTTGATAAAGTCACCCTCGAAATCGGCATCGAAATCGGCGGCGAGCCTGGCGTGCCCTACATCACTAAAGGCACAACCAAAAGCAACCTCAAGATCCGGGTGCAATGCTCATTTCCCGACTCAGCCTCCGAGGAGTAGCACCACGACGATACATATTATATTCGCAGCGACCTTGAGATATTTGGGATGGAGGCGATCGACGCTACATTCACAACTCAGACGTAATACAGGTGAGTACTGAGCTTGCTGAAGCACGACTTCCACTGTTTTAATGGATTGCATCTAGCATCGACCCATTCCCATCTCTAACCGCTAGATCTAGAGCCTTTTTGAAAATTCTTCAAGCCCTAAGCCCTTACAGATCAAGGCTTAGAAGGATGTAAAAGGAGACCTTCAAAAAATTTTCTCCAAAAGTATTGACGATTGAGGATGAAGTAGATATATTAGTTAAGCGCTCGAGAGGGCGGGCGAACGAGCCCGCGACGAAGAGCGAATCCGCACCT